>JAXEXE010000153.1:0-36827 GCA_034113565.1 Faecousia sp. | reverse complement strand
ATCTGATTCTGGCTGACAGACCCTGTCTGGCAGCTTGAGTCAGTGCGCCTTTGCGGACAAAAAATTCGGATGTTATCCACAGTTTTTATTCGGCACCTGTTGTATAATGCGGATTGTGGCATTTATACGGTATTGCCTTAAAGTTTTTAATCAAGAGTCAGTATCAATTTACGTATCAATTCCTTTCATACTGATATTCAATTAAAAACTTTAATTCGTCAGAATTGAAGTTTTTAATATGAAGATCATAATGAGACGGGATTCTATAATTTTCTATCTCGAAAATCATAGAATCGACAACGCCGTTAGGCAGTGTCTTCTTGATAAAATTAAATAATTTTATCAAGAAAGAGTATCAGACAGAAAAAACGTGCCGGAGTGAACACTCCGGCACAAGCTGTATTTCTGTATCCCACAGCCGCAGCGCAGCCTCAGGTACACATTATGCAAACGCCCGGCGGCCTTCCGGCGCGAAGTGGGGGCTGTCAAAGCCGGGCAGAATTCCGTCCATCTTTCCGGCGCATCCGCTGTCCGCTGTATGCTGACTGTTTACCTCGCTGTAAGAGAAAACAGCACGCTTTCCGAAATGCCGGTTGGCGATTTCCACATAATCCGGCTCGCAGTCATGAATCCGGCTGTCGATGGTAATATCCGCATCTTCGCCGCTATGAAGCACCGTCACTTCCTCATCTCCGGACTCCGGGGGCAGGCACCACAGGCCGGCAATCCCATCGTAGCTGTGATGGTGAATCTCGATATCACCGGAGGTGACATGAAAATGATAGGTAGCCTTCCCGGGTTTCTGCGGGAAATCAACAGCATAGCCGTGCAATGCCAGCACGGGATGTAAGGTTACGTTTCTTTCTTCCATTGAAGGCATCTTCTTTCTGTAATCACCCCAAACGACCGGATAAATTGCTACTCTTCTCAATTTCGTCTCTTGTTTGGAGCAAAATATTATAAAATTGTTCTTCATACCCCGTAAAGGGATAGTCCTCATGATAGATTAGGATATCGCGGTACCGGTACCGGTTATCCGGGCAGGGAATCTGCACCAGCTCGTGCTGCCGCAGCACCTTCTCCGGCAGAGGGGAAACCCACATATAGGTCGTAGGCACATTGCTGAGGAAATCGAACTGGCTGCCCCGTTCGTACAGGTAGATTCGCTTTCCCTCATCGCCCCCGCCGGCAGGTTCCGGCAGAAACGCGCTGTTCACGTCCCCGTGAACCAATTCCGTGTACCCCTTCAAATTCTCCGGATGCACCTCATCCAGCGCCGCCAAAGCGGATTGACGGGAGGTCAGGAGCATATAATCAAAGGTCCAGATTGGACGATAGCGGAGCTTCTTCTGCTGAAGCATTCGAAGGGTATTGTCCTCCATAATCTCCGGAAAGCGGATAACGCCGAGATGAAATCCGTGATAGAGGATATTCTCCACCGCTTCCTCGGAATTCGTCTCAGAGAAGTTGATCTGAATCTCTTCCAGATTCTGTATTTTTTTGAAGAACTCAGTGAAGGCGTAGGTAATATAGGTTGCCCGGGGAATGGAAATATTGATGGAGGCCCGCTGCTCGTTTCTCAGCCGTGTCTGCCGGTCCAGCAGCTCCAGCTTGTAGACAATCTCCTCCGCAGTTAGCAGGAAGGTTCGGCCTTCCTCCGTCACCGTGGTTCCGGAGGGCCCCCGCTGAAACACCGCATAACCCAGTACATTTTCCAATTCCTTCATAGCCTTGCTCAGACTGGATTGGGTAACATACAGGTTTTGGGCTGCTTGGTTAATGGAGCCACAGCGGCCGATTTCCACCGCGTATTTCATCTGTTTTACGGAAATATCCAGCATTTTATCCTCACATTCTCATCTGTCTGGCTGCTTCCGTTGTCCACATTATAGCGCAGATGCAGCCGTTTGGGTAGCTGATTGTTGTCATAAGGTTATGAGTAAAAGGAATAGCGAGCTACCGTTTCCGGTACTCCCGCGGGGTCAGACCGAACCGGGCCTTGAAGGCGCGGTTGAAATAGGACAGATTCTTAAAGCCCGTCCGTTCCGCTACCGCCAGAACGGTATCGTCGGTGCTGCGCAGAGCCTCCGCCGCCGCGTTCAGGCGGCAGGCGTTGAGATACTCCGTAAAACTCTGGCCGGTCATCTGCCGGAACCAGCGCATAAAGTGGCTGGGGCTGCATTGACACACCCCGGCAGCCTCCGCTACGGAAAGGGTTTCGGCATAGTGGGTGGTCACATATTGCAGGATTGTTTTCAGCCGCCGGGTATCCGCGTTTTCGCTGGGGGGCAGCGCGTCGCTCTGGGCAACCAGCAGCGACAGCAGACTCAGCAGCAGTCCCTTGACTTGCAGCTCATATCCCAGCACCCGGTCCCGGTTCACGTCCTCCAATTGCCGCAGACATCCCAGCGCCCCGTCATAGCAGGGGCGCCCCGGCGTCAGCCGGAAGGGCAGGGACAGCCGCCCGCTCTGCAGTGGCAGCAGATACCGCCGGTAGCACAGGTCGCTGGACCCCCCCAGCAGCTCCACCTCAAAGATAATGTTCTCATATTCCATTGTCTCTCCGGGAAGCTGCCCCAGTCCGTGGAGCATACCGGGGGCAAGCACAAAGATGTCCCCTGCCCGGGCTGTCACCGGCTCCAGCCCCACCTGCACCAGACCGCTCCCCTTTTTGACAAAAATCAGCTCCATGCTGTTCTGCCAATGCAGAGCCACCTGGGGGAAGTCCTTGGGAATGGTGCAGGGGTAGATATCAAAGGGAAACCACCTGTCGCCGTGGCGCTTATTCTCCTGCAAAGCTGCCGTATCCGCCATTTCAATCACCCTCCTATGCTAGTATTGTATCACAATTGGATTGTCCCGTGCAAGATATTACTGAAAATTCGTGGTATAGTGTAGACAGAGAAAAAGAAAAGGAGGAACCCTTTATGACTATGACCGAAACTCTGACCAAATTAACGGGCAAGGAGCTGTCCCAGTGCACCAACAGCGAAGTGTACCTTGCCCTTCTGAAGCTGGTAAACGAGAAGTCCGCCCAGCGGATTCGCCCGGTGGAAGGCCGGAAGCTGTACTACATCAGCGCGGAATTCCTCATCGGCAAGCTGCTGTCCAATAACCTGATTAATTTGGGGCTGTATGACGAGGTCCGCTCTGCCCTACAGGCCGCGGGAAAAAATCTGGCGGATATTGAAGAGGTGGAGCCGGAACCCTCTCTGGGCAACGGCGGTCTGGGCCGTCTGGCGGCCTGCTTCCTGGATTCCCTCGCTACCCTGAACCTGCCCGGCGACGGCATCGGCCTGCGGTATCACTTCGGCCTGTTCCACCAGTCTCTGGCGGACGGTGTGCAGAAGGAGCTGCCCGACCCCTGGCTCACCAATCACAGCTGGGCTGAAAAGACGGATTTTACCTACCCCGTCACCCTTGGCGGCAAGACCTACACCGCCCGGCTCTACAAGCTGGCCGTCACCGGCTACGAGGGCCGCACCAACACCCTGAACCTGTTCGACATTGACACGGTGGACGAGAGCATCGTTCACGACGGCATCACCTTCGACAAAACCGCCATCGACAAGAACCTGACCCTGTTCCTGTACCCCGACGATTCCGACGAGGCAGGCCGGCAGCTGCGCATTTACCAGCAGTACCTGATGGTGTCCGCCGGCGCCCAGCTGATTCTGGCGGAGTGCGCCGCCCGGGGCTGCGACTACCACAACCTCGCGGACTACGCCGCCATTCAGATCAACGACACCCACCCCAGCATGGTCATCCCTGAGCTGATTCGTTTGCTGGGCGAGAAGGGCATTGCCTTTGACGAAGCCGTTGAGATCGTCACCAAGACCTGCGCCTACACCAACCACACCATTCTGGCAGAGGCCCTGGAAAAGTGGCCCCGGGCCTATCTGGAAGCCGCCGTGCCCCAGCTGATGCCCATTATCGAGAAGCTGGACGCGGTGGTTGCCAAGCGCACCGAGGATAAGAGCCTTGCCATTATCGACAAGGACGGCAAAGTGCACATGGCCCACATGGACATCCACTTCACCCACTCCACCAACGGTGTCGCCGCCCTGCGCACCCAGATTCTGAAGGATTCCGAGCTGAACGGCTTCTATAAGCTCTACCCCGAGAAGTTCAACAACAAGACCAACGGCATCACCTTCCGCCGGTGGCTCATCAAGTGCAATCCCCTGCTGACCAGCCAGATTGAGAACCTCATCGGCACCGGCTTCCACAAGGACGCCGCCCAGCTTACAAAGCTGCTGGCCTATGAAAACGACACGCCCGTGCTGGAACGGCTGGCTGCCATCAAGAAGGAGAATAAGCGGGAGCTGTGCCGGTGGCTGAAGCAGGAGCAGGGCATCACCGTCAATCCCGGCGCCATGTTCGACATTCAGTCCAAGCGGCTGCATGAGTACAAGCGGCAGCAGCTGAACCTGCTGTACCTCATTCACCAGTATTTCGAGATCAAGGCCGGGCATCTGCCCCCGGTGCCGCTGGTTTCCATCTTCGGCGCCAAGGCTGCTCCCGCCTACACCATCGCCAAGGACATTATTCACGCGCTGCTGACTCTGTCCAAGGTCATTGCCGCCGATCCGGTGGTTTCCCAGTGGCTGCAGATCGTGTTCGTTGAGAACTACAACGTCACCGCCGCCGAGAAGATGATTCCCGCCTGCGACCTGTCTGAGCAGATCAGTCTGGCTTCCAAGGAGGCCTCCGGTACCGGCAACATGAAGTTTATGCTGAACGGCGCCCTGACCCTTGGCACCATGGACGGCGCCAATGTGGAAATCAGCCAGCAGGTGGGCTCCGACAATATTTATATCTTCGGTCAGACCTCCCAGCAGGTAATCCGCCGCTACGCCGCCGGGGACTACAAGGCCTCCGAATGGTACGAGGGCGACCCCAACCTGCGCCGGGCCATCGACTTCCTGACCAGCCCCGAAATGACCCAGGCCGGCTCCTACGAGCTGCTGAGCCGTCTTCAGAAGGAGCTGAAGGGCAAGGACTGGTTCCAGACTCTGCCGGACTTCAACGCCTATGTGGTCCGCAAGGGCCAGGCGCTGGAAGACTACGCCATCAATCCTCTGGACTGGAGCCGCCGCTGCCTGGTGAATATCGCCAATGCCGGCCTGTTCTCCTCCGACCGCACCATTGCGGAATACAATCAGGATATCTGGCACCTGGGCAAATAAGGATGAAAAAAGGCGGCATTCGCGCGAATGCCGCCTTTCTTCACACATAAATTATAATCACACCTGTCAGCATACCGATGACCGTCGCGGCGGCAGGGAGCTTGGAGCGCCACATGAGAATGGCTTCCGGCATCAGCTCGCCGAAGACCACATACAGCATGGCGCCGGAGGCAAAGCTCAGGGACAGCGCCAGCGCCGTGGGGCCCATGGCGCCTACGGTGAAGCCCAACACCGCGCCAAGAATGGTGGGAAAGCCGGTCAGCGCCGTGACGACTACGGAACGGGCCTTGGGCATTCCGCCGGAAATCAGGGGCACCGCCACCGCCATTCCCTCGGGAATGTTGTGCAGGCCGATGACCACCGCCATGGTCAGGCCGCCCCGGTTCAGCAGGGTCTGCCCCGCCGTCCGGGCAAAGGACGCGCCGATGACCATACCCTCCGGCACGTTGTGCAGGGCAATGGCCGCCGCCATCACCAGTCCCGCCAGAAACAGTCCGCTGCGGGGCTGACGGCCCTCCCGGTGCTCCTTCAGATGGTTGGCGTGGGTCAGCTCTTCCAGCGAGTCCGCCGTTTTGGGGTGGTTTTCATCAATGTGGGCCACCTCGTGGTTGGTTTTGTGGTCAATCAGCGCATTCAGCAGGGCGATTACCACATACCCCACCAGCACGCCGGTGACCACCAGCCCCACATCGTTGCTCAGGTCGTCCGGATGCAGCGCCTCCGTCAGCAGGTCAAAACACACAACAGACGTCATTACCCCGGCGGCAAAGGACAGCAGCAGGCTGACGGTCTTGCTGGAATCCTTCCGGAACAGGCAGGAAACCAATCCGCCCAGCCCCGTACCGCCCATACCCGCAAGGGCGGTGATGCCGATTACGCTCCAAATCATATTCTGGGAAGCCTCCTTATATGTTAGCCTATGTTAACTTATTCGTATCATATGGTATCACAGGGGAAAACGACTGTCAATTCGCTTTTTGCCCTATTTTTCCAAAAATTCTTCCGGTTCTGCCGCTAAAATCACAACAGTAAAAAACCGCCCCGCCTACCGTGCAAAGCACGGCAGGCGGGGCACAAATGGTTTTACTCGATGAGAACGGAAGTGCTGGCAGGCAGTTCCTTATGGGCAGCCTTGGGCACGGACAGTCTCAGAATGCCATCCTCATACTTGGCGCCGATCTCCTCGGGGCGGACATTCTCACCCACATAGAAGCTCCGGCTGCAAACACCGGCGTAACGCTCCCGGCGGAGATACTTGCCGTTGCTGTCAGTCTGGTCCTTGTCCAGACCCTTGGACGCACCGATGGTCAGGTAGCCATTCTTCAGGTCAACAGTAATCTCATCCTTCTTGAAACCGGGCAGGTCCACATCCACCTCATAGGCATTCTCCAGCTCCCGGACGTCGGTCTTCATCAGATTCTGGGCGTGTTTGCCGTACAGCGGGTCATTGCCGCGAACCGGCATCATCATGCCAAAGGGGTCAGTAAAGAAATCATCGAACAGGTTCTCACCAAAAAAGCCAGGCAACATAAGTCATTCCTCCATTCAATCTTTCGTTGGCGTCTGACAGAATGTCGGGCGTTGGCGAACTAACGTTACCTTTTGTTCCTCTCTCAAGGAACACCTGCATTATAGCACAGATTTTAGCACTGTCAAGGTCTGAGTGCTAAAGTTCATAAAGTATCTGATGTTTGTTCACAGATTCTGCGAAAACTACATTTCAAACAGGAACTGCCCCACCGCGATGATTACAGGCAGGCTGATTGCAAAGCAAATGGTGGAAAACAACACCGACCGGGCGCACAGCTCCGGGCGGGTATCGGTCTGAATGGCATAAATGGTGGTCAGCGTGGCGCAGGGACAGGCCAGATACACCAGCACGCACAGCTTGTCCCGGGCATCCATGGGCATAGCCATGAGTACCGGCATGGCAAGTACCGGAATCAGGAAATTCCGCAGCGCCATCACCAGATACACCGCCTTTTCCCGGAAAATCGCCGTCAGGTCATTTTCCGACAGCATGACGCCGATAATAATGAGGGACAGGGGCGTAATCATGCTGCCGATGCTGCCGATGACCGTCTGCACCGGGGCGGGCCAGTGGATGCCCAGTGCCAGCATGGCAAACAGGGCGAAGGTGGCAAGGGTGGGCACCGTAAGAATTGCCTTCAAATTAATCTTTCCGCCCGTAAACAGGGGCATCTGAATGGTAAAGAACAGCACGTTGAAAACAATCAGTGCCGCGCAGTTATAGAGCACCGCGATTTCCCCAAACAGCGCTTGGCACAGGGGCAGGCCCAGAAAGGTGCAGTTGGGGAAGGAAATCAAACTGGTCATGGCGGCGCGCAGCTTGTCCTCCGCGTGAAACGTGCGAAACAGCAGCAGGCTGCCTGCCATCGCGCCGCCCATGGTCAGGGCCATAATGCCTATGGCGATTCCCAGACTGCGGAAGCCCTCCGCGCCCACCTCCATGCTGGCGGCGGACAGGATGGTGAAGGGCAGGATCAGGCCGGAGCAGAGCTTCGTCAGGTATTTCCGCTGGTCCGGGTCGATGATACCCAGCTTTCCCGCGCCAACGCCCACTGCCACATAGCAGAAAATTACCAAAATCTGCTGTAAAACCAAATTCATTGACACAATATTTCTCCTATTTTTCAGGGAAGGGGATCACCTGCAGCTCTTTGGGATAGCGGTTCAGCACCTCACAGCCGTCCTCGGTAATCAGCACCAGATCCTCGATGCGGATGCCGATGTTCTCCTCGGGAATATAAATCCCCGGCTCTACGGAGAAGCACTGGCCGGGCTGAATGACGGCATCATTGACAGCGGACACATCCCCCGCCTCGTGAACCTCCAAACCGATGGAATGTCCCGTGCGGTGGGTGAAATACCGGCCAAAGCCCATTTCCTCGATATAGCTTCTGGCGGCGTTGTCCACATCCCGCATCCGGTTGCCGGGCTTTGCCGCCGCAATACCGCGGCGGTTGGCTTCCAGCACCACCTCATAAATCTGCCGCTGGCGGTCAGATACCGTGCCGAGGAACACCGTCCGGGTCATATCGGAGCAGTAATTGTCCTTCAATCCGCCGATGTCCAGCACTACGCCGTCGCCGAATTTTCCCCGGGAAGCGTCCGGCTCATGATGGGGGTCTGCCGCGTTTCCGGCAAACGCCGTGATCGGTTCAAAAGAAAAGCCCTCGCAGCCGGCGCCGGTGTAGAGCTTCTGAAGAATGTCCTTCAGTTCCAGCTCCGTGTGGTCCTCGCTGAGGATTTTCACCAGTTTTTCCATGACCTTGTCATTAAGCCGGGAGGCTGTCCGCATTTTTTCCTGCTCGTCGGGGGTCTTAATTCTTCGGACACTGTCTACGATGGAAGAGCTGTTCACATAGCCGCTGGCAGCCTTCAATTCCTGCAAGCGCAGCAGAAACCGGGCGGGCCAGTTTTTATCGATGGCAACCAGAGCGGAAGCGTCCATAATGCGGCTGAGAATTTCCACGCCGTCCTGCGTATCGTTGTAATACTGAATCTCCACGCCCAGATTCCCGGGCTGCCGGAACAGGTCGTTGACCAGCAGCTTATGGTTTCCGTTTCGGTTCAGGTAGAGCACCAGCAGCCGCTCGCCGGGGTGAATCCACGCGCCGGTAAGATAGAAAATCACCGCCGGATCGGAAATAATGAGCTGGGGAACATTTTCCTCGGCCATGGCGGAAAGAATTGCGTTTAATTTCTGTTTATCCATATCCATACCTCTTATCGAAATAACGCGCCGCCCGGGCCCGGGCGGCGCTTGTGTTCTACCGGTCTTCCCGGAAATAGGGAACGCCCAGACTTTCGGGGGGCTGGTTGTCCCGCTTGTTGCGCATACTGGTCAGCACCAGCACGAGGATCGTGACAAGGTAGGGCAGCATTTTGTACAGCTCCTTCACCGCCAGATTGGTGCCCGTGGGGATGAACAGGTACAGGATATACAGGCCGCCGAAGAGAATGGAGGCAAGAATCCCCAGATTGGGCCGCCAGATGGTGAAGATGACCAGCGCGATGGCCAGCCAGCCCCGGTCGCCGAAGGCATCGTTACTCCAGACGCCGCAGGCGTAGTCCATGACGTAGTACAGGCCGCCCAGGCCCGCAATCATGCTGCCCACGCAGGTAGCAACGTACTTATACTTTGCAATATCAATACCGGCAGCGTCAGCGGTGGCGGGGCTTTCGCCCACTGCCCGCAGTTGCAAGCCTACCCGGGTGCGTTTCAGAACATAGGAGCACACCAGTGCAATGATAATTGCCACATAGGCAAGGAAGCCATAGGAGCAGAACAGCTTGCCGAAAGCCCCCAGCTTGTCCGTAAAGGGCAGACTTTTACTAAAGTAGGCGCTGGTGGCGGACAGGGCGATGGAGGGCACCTCGCTGCCGGTGAGCTTGATAAGGGAGCCGCCGAAGAAGTTGCCGAAGCCCACGCCGAAGGTGGTCATGGCAAGGCCAGTGACGTTCTGGTTGGCCCGGAGGTTCACCGTCAGGAAGCAGTATAGCAGGCCCATGAGGAGCGAACCCAGCAGACAGCACAGCACGGGAATGGCAACCGCCAGAAAGCCGTTCATATGGCCGCTCTGCTCATAGAAAAACGCGCCGATGACGCCGCAGATGCCGCCGACGTACATGATGCCGGGGATACCCAGATTCAGGTTGCCGGACTTTTCCGTCAGGGTCTCACCGGTGGCGCCCAGCAGCAGCGGGATGCCCTGCATGACGGCACGGGGGAAAAACGATACAAAATCAAACATTTCCTTAGCCCTCCTTCTTGGTGTGCTTCAGGAAGCTCAGGCGGTAGCTGATGAAGAACTCGCTGCCGATGATGAAGAACAGGATGATACCGGTGAGGATGTCGCCGAAGGAGTGGTTCAGGCCGTAGATGGTGGAAATCTCACTGGCGCCCCGGCTCAGGAACACCAGCAGGAAGCTGGTGAACACCATGACGAGAGGATTAAACTTTGCCAGCCACGCCACCATGACCGCCGTGAAGCCTCTGCCGCCGGCGATGGTGGTGGTGATGGTGTGGTCGGTGCCGCCCACCAGCAGCAGGCCTGCCAAACCGCAGATACCGCCGGAAATCAGCATGGTGCGCACAATGACCCAGCCCACGTTGATGCCCACATACCGGGCCGTCCGCTCGCTTTCGCCTACCACGGCAATCTCATAGCCCTGCTTGGAGCGGGACAGATAGAAATACATGAGAATGGTCAGCACCGCTACCACCAGAATGTTCAGCAGATACTTGTAGCTGCCGATCTGTGGCAGCCAGCCTGCCTGGGTAGTCTGGTTGATGATGCCGATCTTGCCCGCGCCCTTGGGCACCTCCCAGACGATGACAAAAAACGCAACCAGCTGGGTGGCAACATAGTTCATCATCAGGGTGAACAGGGTCTCGTTGGTGTTCCACTTGGCCTTGCAAATGGCGGGGATACCGCCCCAGATGGCGCCGGCGGTAATGCTGGCAGCGATCATAATGACAATCAAAAGCCAGTTTGGAATTTTGTCCCCCAGCAGAATCATGCAGGCAGCGGTGGCAAGGCCGCCGATGAGCACCTGTCCTTCGCCGCCAATGTTCCAGAAGCGCATCTTGAAAGCGGGAGTCACCGCCAGAGAGATGCACAGAAGAATCGCCAGATTCTGACCCAGAATCCACGCCTTCCGCTTGGTGCCGAAAGCGCCGGCGAACATGGTCTTGTAAACGCCGATGGGGTCTTCACCGGTCAGCGCGGTGGTGACGAAGGCGCAGACCACCAGCGCCAGCAGAATCGCCGCGCCCCGAATGGCCCAGGCGTGATACCAGGGCAGGGCGGAACGCTTGGAAATATGCACAATGGGTCCTTTGCTCTGTTTACGCATTTTTCTTTCCTCCCAGCCGTGTCATCATCATGCCAACCTCGGGCTTGGACGCGCCCCGGCCCTCCACGATGCCGCTGACCTTTCCGCCGCACAGCACCAGAATCCGGTCGCACAGCTCCAGCAACACGTCCAGATCCTCACCCACATAAACCACAGCCACGCCGGCCTTCTTCTGCTGGTTGATGAGGTCGTAGATGGTATAGGAGGCGTTGATGTCCAGGCCCCGGACGGCGTAGGCCGTCAGCAGAACGCTGGGGGCGGAGGCGATTTCCCGGCCCACCAGCACCTTCTGGACGTTGCCGCCGGACAGGCGGCGTACCGGGGTGGTGACGCCGGGGGTCACAACATCCAAATCCTTCACGACCTTTTCGGCCAAAAGCCGGGGCTTCTTCCGGTCGGTAAAGAAGGACTTGCCCTTCCGGAAGGAGCGAAGCATCATATTGTCCGTCAAATCCATGCTGCCGACCAGTCCCATGCCAAGCCGGTCCTCGGGAACGAAGGATAGGCACACGCCCATATCCGCAATGCTTAAGGGGTCCTTTCCCACCAGCTCTTCCCGGGTGCCGTCGTCCTCCACATAGCAGATGCTGCCGGACTCTACAGGCTGCAAACCGGCAATGGATTCCAGCAGCTCCTTCTGACCACAGCCGGAAATACCGGCAATGCCCAAAATTTCGCCGCTGTTGATGGTGAAGCTCACGTCCTCCAGCTTGAGGGTACCCTCTATGTCCCGGACGGTCAGGCCCTTGACCTCCACCCGGGGCTTGGGGTCCACCGGGTCGGGACGCTCGATGTTCAGCGTCACAGGGCGGCCCACCATCATGTTGGTCATTTCCTGGGCGTTGGTTTTTTTCGTGAGCATATCGCCCACAAACTGACCGTGGCGCAGAATGGCCACCCGGTCAGAAAGCTCCTCCACCTCGTGCATTTTATGGGTGATAATCACGATGGCCTTGCCCGCGTCCCGCATATTGCGCAGCACGGCGAAGAGCTTCTCCGTCTCCTGCGGGGTCAGCACGGCGGTAGGCTCGTCCAGAATCAGAATATCCGCGCCCCGGTAGAGCACCTTGACGATCTCCACGGTCTGCTTCTGGGAGACGGACATATTGTAAACCTTCTGGTAGGGATCCACGTCAAAGCCGTAGGTGTCGCAGATGGTTTTGACCTTCTTCGCCACCTCATCCATGTTGAGACGGCCCGGCTCCTTCAGGCCAAGAACAATATTTTCGGCGGCGGTGAGCACATCCACCAGCTTGAAGTGCTGATGAATCATGCCGATGCCATAGCCGAAGGCGTCCCTGGGGGAACGGATCACCGCTTCCTCCCCGTTAATGAAAATCTGGCCCTCGTCCGGGAAGTAGATGCCGGAGAGCATATTCATGAGGGTGGTCTTGCCGCTGCCGTTTTCGCCCAGCAGCGCCAGAATTTCGCCCTTATAAATATCCAGCCAGACCCGGTCATTGGCAAGGACGGTGCCAAAGCGTTTGGTAATGTCCCGCATTTGTACTGCGGCGGTTTTATTCTCCAAAGGGTTCACACTCCTTCTAAAATCCATGTTGCAAAGGGCAGCGCGGCGAAGAGTTCACTGCGCTGCCCTTTGCAGCAGAGAATGGGAAGCCCCCGCAAGGGGGCCTCCCAGTTCTGAAACAACTTAGAACGCGGTATCCAGCAGGGTGATGCCGTCGATCTTCAGGTCGAAGTAGGGGGCAGAACGCTTGGCAGACTCGTTGAAGTAGCCGTTCTCAATCACCTCGGTATCGGGGGTGTAGTTGGGATCGGTGTCCACGTCAGCCAGATAGCTGTCCAGAGCCTTGCCTTCCACGGTGAAGGTGGTGGTGTCGAAGACATGAATCTTGCCGGACTCGATGTCAGCCTTGACCTCGGCAACCTTGTCGGCGGTACCGGCGGCGGCAGCCTGCTCGTTGATGTCGGTCAGCACAACAGAGCCGGTGGCGATGGTGCCGGTCCAGTCGGCGGCAATGGCCTCACCGTTCTTGACGCAGTTCACAACGTACTCATAGTAGGGTGCCCAGTTGATGCGGGAGGACACCAGGAAGGTATTGGGGCAGGCAGCAACGGTGGAGCCGTTGTAGGAAACGTTGGGAACACCCCTGGTCTCGCAGGCAGTGGGGGCGCCCATGGAGTCGGCGTGCTGAGAGATCAGCTTGGCGCCGCCGTCAATCAGCTTGTTGGCGCCTTCCTTCTCGGCGGTCTCGTCATACCAGGAACCGGTGAAGGTCACGTCCATGGTCACGGTGGGGCAGACGGACTTGGCGCCCAGATAGAAGCTGGTGTAGCCGGAAACCACCTCGGCGTAGGTGAAGGCGCCGACGTAGCCCATCTTGGCCTCCTCAGCGGTAAACTGACCGGCCTCGATCATCTCGTTCAGCTTCAGGCCGGCCACAACGCCAGCCAGATAACGGCCCTCGTAGATGGCGGCGAAAGCGTTGTGGTAGTTGCTCAGGCCCTGGGTGTGAGCCTTGGTGCCGGTGGCGTGGCAGAACTGAACCTCGGGGAACTCCTGAGCGGCCTGAATCATGTAATCCTCGTGACCGAAGGAGTCGGCGAAGATGATGTTGCAGCCGGCGTCAGCCAGCTCGCAGGCGGCGTCATAGCACTCCTGGCCCTCGGGGATGTTGGTACGGAAGATGTACTGATCCTCAGAAAGGCCCAGAGCGGCGCAGGCTTCCTTGGCGCCGTTCATGAAGTTCAGGTCGTAGGTGGAGTTTTCGTCGTGCAGGAAGATGAAGCCCAGCTTCACATCAGCGGCAGCGGCGGGAGCTTCCGCAGCGGGAGCCTCGGTGGCAGGGGCCTCAGCGGCAGGAGCAGTGGCAGCAGAGGTCTCGGCGGGAGCGGCAGTCTTGCCGCCGCAGGCAGCAAGGCCCAGCACCATAACCAGAACCAGAGCCAGAGACAGAATCTTTTTCATGTTCTTATTCCTCCTAATATTATTCTGTATGTGCGTTTGTTGCTAACAAAGAACAACCATCATCGGAACCGGCAGCGACAAACCGCCAGCAGGGGAACGCACAGGAAGCATGGTAATCCAAAATTCACAATTTGTCAACACAGTAAGACGCAATTCCAACTTTTTTTCGGTTTTTCACAAAAAAGCGTCACATTCCGCCCTCTTTTTTGCTGATGATTCAAGGCAGGGGAAAAACATAGGGGGCGATGCCCGCATCGCCCCCTATGTACCCTCTTTCTTTTCGCCGAAACCCAAGCAATCAATTCCCGCAGGCCGACGTGACCACGTCCCCTTTCCTACAGCTTCAGCATCCGGTAGCCGATGCCGATATGGGTCTGGATATATTGGATATCCGGGTCTTTTTCCAGCTTTTTGCGCAAGGTCGCCATATGCACCCGGAGGGAGGCCATGTCGCTTTCCCAGCAGCTGCCCCAGATTTTCTCGGTCAGGTAGGTGTGGGTCAGCACCTTTCCAACGTCCTTGGCAAGCAGGCACAGCAGCTTATATTCCGTAGGCGTCAGCTTCAGGGGACTGCCGTCCAGATAAGCGCAGCCCGCGCCGTAATCGATGGTCAGACTGCCGTTGCGGAAAACGGCTTCCCCGGACTTACTGTCCAGAGTGGCGAGCCTGCGCTGGGTCACCCGAAGCCGTGCCAGCAGCTCCGCCACGGAGAAGGGCTTGGTCAGATAATCGTCAGCCCCGGCGTCCAGCGCCGCGATTTTATCCGCATCCTCACTGCGGGCGCTGATGACGATAATGGGCATCTGGGACCAGGAGCGGATACGCTTGATAACCTCCACCCCGTCCATATCCGGCAGGCCCAGATCCAGCAGCACGATATCCGGCTGCTGGGTAGAGGCGGCGGCAATGGCACTCTCCCCGTCCGCTGCGGTCAGATGGCGGTATTCGTTGGATTTCAGTGTGGTGGTGATGAGGTTGCGGACGGTTCCGTCGTCCTCCACCACCAGAATCAGCGGCTTATTCATGGACTTCCACCTCCCCGGATGGAACAGTAAAGGTAAATACGGTGCCCTTGGGCCGGTTGTCGGCAACGTGGATTTCTCCGCCATGGGCGGTGATAATGGATTTGCACAGGCCAAGGCCCAGTCCCAGACTGCGGCGGCTGTCCGCGATGGGGTTGCTGCCGGTATAGAACATCTGGAAGATACGCTCCTTTTCCCCGTCGGAAATGCCGGGGCCGTCATCCGCCACGGAAACCACCGCGCAGCCCCCATCCCCTTTCGTGGTGATCGCGATATGGGAGCCAACGGGGGTATACTTGATGGCATTGTCCACCAGATTGATGATGACCTGCACAATGAGCCGGGCGTCGCATTTTGCCAGCAGCAGCTCATCCTGATGGGAAACCGTAATGGTGTGCTCCGAACGCTTGCGGCTGATGTGCTGCAGGGCCTCGGAGACCATTTCCTCCACCAGCTGAGGCTGGGTGTTCAGCTTCATGTGCCCTTCCTCGATTCGGGTCACCGCCAGCAGATTCTCCACCAGATTGTAAAGCCACGCCGCATCGTCGTAGATGTCGCTGTACATCTGATTCCGGGTCTCCGGGGCCAGGCTTTCGCTGTCCGACAGCAGAATGCCCGCGTTGCCGGAGATGGCGGTCAGCGGCGTGCGCAAATCGTGGGAGATGGAGCGCAGCAGGTTGGAGCGGAGCTTTTCGTTCTCCGCCAAGAGCTTGGCCTCCTCCTTCTCCTTGGCATTGCGCATATTTTCCAGCGCCAGGGCGCACTCGCCCAGAATGGACAATAGGACGCTGTTTTCAAAGGCTTCCAGCGATTCTGACCCCTCCATGACCACGCTGCCGTAAACCTTCGCGGCGGTTTTGAGCAGGTAGATGGTGGAGTTGTGCTTTCCGCCGGTGGTGATGCCGGGATGCACCGTCAGCTCCCGGTCCGACAGCTTATGCAGCTGGGTCTGGACAACCTGAAAGATTTCCTCCTCCGTAGTTGCCTTTTGCAGCATCTGGTTGGTTTCGAACAGCAGGTTTGTCCGGTAGGCTGCCCGGGTGGACTGCTTGACCTGACTTTTCAGCCGGTCGGTCAGAGTGCCGACAATCAGCGCCGCCACAATCATAATAAAGAAGGTCATGGGCGCGCCGTGCTCGTAGACCCGCAGGGAAAACCGGGGGCTGGTGAAGAAGAAATTGAACACCACCACACTGCCCACGGCGGACAGAACATAACTGCTCCGGGTGGAGGTTGCCATGGAGGTCAGCAGCACCGCCAGCAGATAGATGGCGATGATATTCGCTTCCGTAAAGCCCACCCGGGAAAAGGCGTAGCCCATCACCGTGGCAAGACACAAAATCCCCAGCGACACCGCCCAGTCCCGCAAAAGGGCAGGCAGGCCGCTTTTTCGTCTGGCTTTCTGGGCACGGTAGGCGCCGTCCACGTTGGCATCCGGGATAATGTGGATGTCCATGTTCGGCGCCATGGCGATGAGCTTTTCCGTCAGGGTAGGCTTGCTCCAGGGGTGCTTCCGTGTCGCCGCGCTTCTTCCGATGACGATTTTTGTCACTCCGGACAGCCGGGCGTACTCCGCGATCTGATAGGACACGTCGTCGCCGAACACCGTCTCCACCGTCGCGCCCAGACTCTGCGCCAGCCGGACATTGGCCCGAAGCCGTTGCCGGTCGGCATCCGGCATGGCTTCATAGCTGGGCGTCTGAACAAACAGCGCCGTAAGGCTGCAATGAAAGGCCTGGGCCATGGTGGCGGCGGTGCGAATGATCTTCGCGTTGGACGGCGCTGACGACAGGCAGGCCAGAATATGCTCCTTTGGCTGCTCCATGACACCACCCTCCTCCGTTTTTCGCCATTATATCACAGTTTTCAGAGAATTTCCACTGCTGTGCCCCAGATATTGGAGGAACGCGTCGGTGGACTCCGCCTGTGTGCCGGTTCTCCAGAGCACCTGCTGTAACGGCAGGTCTTCCAGCTCCAGCGCAAAGCAGCTCAGCCCATGCCGGGGACAGAATGTCCCGGAAAGAAAACCGACGGCTGCCCTGCCCTCATACACTGCCTCCGGCACCGCCGTATCCGTGTGCAGAACCATTTCGACCTCCGGGTTTTCTCTGGAAAAACCCGCCAGCAGCTGCGCCATCCGCTCCGCCGTTCCCGGGTCCGAAAACGCCAGAGAGAGAACCTCCTTCTCCGGCACTTCCTCCTGCCGCGCAAGAAAGCCGTCCACTTTTCCCAAACTGTGAAACAGGTACGCCTGACCGGCCAGAAATACGATCACCGCCAGAACAGCCCACATATCCGTCCCTCCCCTCCAGAAAAAACCATCGTCAGATTTTGAAGCATTTTTGCAGATCCTTGTATTTTCCCATGACCATCAGGGTCTTTTCCTCGGAAAGCAGCGTGTCCGAGGTGATGAAGGAGTTCAGCTTCTGCCCGGTTTTCACCGCCAGAATGTTGATTCCGTACTTTTTGCGGATATCCACCTGCCCCACGGTCTTGCCCAGCCACGCTCTGGGAATGCTCACCTCAAAAATCGCGTGTTCCTTGTCGATTTCGATGTAATCCAGAATGTGGTCGGCGCTGCACCGGATGGCGGTCCACCGGGCCAGCTGCTTTTCCGGATATACTACCTCGTCCGCGCCGTTGCGCAGCAGAAACTTCTCCTGCACGTCGGTTGCCGCCCGGGACACCACCATTCTGGCGCCCAGCTCCTTCAGAAGAGAGGTGGTTTCCAGTGAGCTCTGGAAATCGTCTCCGATTGCCACGATGCACACGTCGTAATTGTCCACGCCCAGAGAACGCAGAAAATCCTCGTTGGTACTGTCGCCGATTTGCGCGTTGGTGACATAGGGCAGAATCTCCTGCACCCGTTCCTCTTTGTGATCCACCGCCATGACCTGATGGTTCAGCTCCCGGAGCTTCATGGCGATGTGTTTTCCGAATCGGCCCAGACCGATGAGCATAATGGATTTCATGACTTATCCTCCTCCTATCCGTTGACAGCTGAAAGTTACTATCCCAAGGGGCTCCTTAACTGTCAACTTTCAACTGTCAATTGTCAACTTTTTTCATCCTACCGTGATTTTCTCCAGCGGCAGCTTGGAGAGGGTGTTTTTATTGGCGGGCAGGGTGGCAAAAATCAGCGTCAGGCCCCCCACCCTGCCGAAGAACATCAGCGCAATCAGCACCAGTCTGGAAGCCGTCCCCAATCCGGGCGTGATGCCCAGACTCAAGCCCACCGTTCCCACCGCCGAGGCGCTTTCGAACAGACAGGTCAGCAGCGGCAGGCCCTCGGCGGCGCTGATAACCATGCCCCCGGCGAGAAACAGCGCAAGATACATCAGGAAAACAGCAACCGCATTTTTCAGGGTTTCGTCCGCAATACGGCGTCCATAAAACTGTCCGTTTGCCCGTTTGCGGAACACAGCCACAGAGCAGGCCACCAGCACCGCCAGCGTGGTGGTCTTCATACCGCCGGCCGTAGAGCCGGGGCTGCCGCCAATGAGCATCAGAAGGCACGTCACCAGCTGCCCCACCTCGCTGAGTCCGGTCAGATCCAGCGTATTAAAGCCAGCCGTTCTCGGCGTCACCGCCTGAAACAGGGAGCCCCAAAACCGCTGGGCAAAGGGCAGGCCGTTAAATTCCAAAAAATAAAAATACAGCGCCGGAAGTACAATTAAGATGCCGGTAACCGACAGAATCACCTTGCTCTGCATCCGGTAGCGCTGAAAATGCAGGCCGTTGCGCCGGATGTCCTGCCAGGTCAGAAAGCCGATGCCGCCAATGACAATCAGCAGCATAACTGTAATGTTCACCACCGGGTTCCGGTTATAGGCCGTCAGGGAGGAAAAGGGCGCCCGGGCGCCCATCAGGTCGAAGCCCGCGTTGCAGAAAGCGGAGATGGAATGGAACACCGCCAGCCAGATTCCCCGCGGGCCGTACTCCGGGGCGAACACGGTCATCAGCGCCAGCGCGCCCAACAGCTCAAAAAGGAAAATGCCTTTCAGGATAAATCCGGTGAACCGGACGATGCCGCCTACCTGGGGGGCGGAAATGGCATCCTGCATGGTGCTGCGCTGCATCAGCGTAATCCGTTTGCCGGAAGCCATGGTGATGGCGACAGCCACCGTAACGACGCCCATGCCGCCAATCTGGATGAGCAGCAGTATCACGGCCTGTCCAAAATCGGACCAGTGGGTCGCCGTGTCGTACACAACCAGTCCCGTGACGCAGACCGCCGAGGTGGAGGTAAACAGGCAGTCAAGGAACGGGGTGCTGATTCCTGCCGCCGCCGAAACCGGCAGCATCAGCAGCAGTGCACCGACCAGAATGACCATCAGAAAGCCGAAGAGGATGATTTGCGAGGACGTGAGTTTTCTTTTATGCAAAGCCGCCCACATGGCGTGGCCTCCCTTATCTCTATATTCCGACGTTATCATAGAGGAATCGGCATAAAAAGGGTGTTAAGGCAGGCTGCATTGGTGTTAAGGTTTTATAAAGATTTTGCATAAGCGCATAAAAAACTTCCCGTCCGCAGCAGGACGGGAAGTATCTTGGTTGAATCGCAGTTATGCCAGCATCTTCATGATGTTCGCCACCAGAATGCCGCAGGGAGTGCCGATGACGTAGCCCAGCAGAGCCATCAGAATACCGACAGGCACCAGGGAACCGGCGTAGGAGCCAGCCAGCACAGGCGCGGAAGCGGTGCCGCCGATGTTCGCCAGAGAAGCGACGGCAGCCGTGAACATATCCAGCTTGAACAGCTTGCTGAGCACCACCAGCAGCACGCCGTGGATTGCCAGAATGATGAAGCCGGTGATGATCCAGGCGGGCGCGTCCGCCAGCTCCAGCAGGCTTGCCCGGGAGGCCAGCAGCGCGATAACGGTGTAGAGCAGGAGGTTGGAAACCTCGGCAGAACCGGCAACCTTGCCCAGAGGAGACACGGCGGCAACCAGACCCAGCACGGTGATGAACAGCACGGTCCAGGTAGCCTTGTCCAGGAAAGGCAGGAAGCCGTTCAGGAACTTGCCGATATTCTGGCCCACGGCGGAGACGGTCAGCGCCACGCCGATGAGCAGGATCATGCTCTGGAAGGTGATGGGCTTGCTGTTCAGCTTGGCATCGTCCGCCAGCTTGGTGGAAACCTCGTCCAGCAGCTTAGTGTCGGCCTTGGTCCACTTGTTGAACTTGGGCGCCAGCTGAATGGCCCACAGCAGGAACATGACCCACAGGGAGTAGTCGATGGAGTCAATGACCAGCGCGTAGCCCATGTCCGCTTCGCTGATGTCGAGAGCCGCCTGCACAGCCACCATGTTGCCGGAGCCGCCCAGCCAGCTGCCGCACAGAGCGCCCAGCCCCATCCAGGCATCGGAGCCGATAACACCCTTCATCAGCAGGAACGCCACCACAAAGCCCACCATAATGGTAATGGCGGCAGTGAAGAAGCCCAGCAGCATCTTGGGTCCCAGCTTGATGATCTTACGGATGTCGCAGCGCAGCAGCATGGTGAAGATCATGGCATAGGTCATGCTGTTTTTCAGGGCGCTGTAGGCGGGCTTGGTCTCCGCCATGTCCCACACGCCCAGCGTGCACAGCACCATGGACAGCAGGTACAGCAGAACCACCGCAGGGATGAACTTGAAGAACTTCCAGCCGGTGTTCTTTTCCAGTGTTACCAGTGTCGCCGCCAGCAGCAGAAGTACCGCGATGTAAGTAAAGCCGTTGGTAATCATAGTAATCCTTCCTTTTCCTTTTATTCTTTCGGAAACCCCCGAGGGCTTTGGCTGCAATCCCCAGGAAATGGTCTGATTCAGTCGGCGGGCGATTGATTCAGAGATTCCCTACAGGACTCACCACTCTGGTACTTCCGTAGTTTATGGGGTCAGTCGATGTAAATAAGTCTGCCTTCCTCGATGCCCTGAATGCCCAGGCCGGGAGCGTCGGAAACGGTGATCTCCTTCTCGTTGAACACCGCGCCGCCCAGAATGGGGTCCTCGCTGCACAGCACCGGGCCGTCCAGATCCACCTTGGTGATGATATTTTTCGCGCAGCTTAAGTGCACGGCGGCGTTGACGGAAATCTTGGCTTCCAGCATACAGCCGATCATGCACTCCACGCCGAAGACCTCGGCGGCGGAGGCAATTTTCAGGGCGTTGTACAGGCCGCCGCACTTCATGAGCTTGATGTTGATGAGGTCGGCCGCACCCATTTTCATGATGGTCATGGCGTCCTCGGGGGAGAACACCGCCTCGTCCGCCAGCACCGGCACGAAGCTCCGCTCAGTGACGTACTTGAGACCCTCAAAATCATGAGCCTTGACGGGCTGCTCCACCAGCTCAATATCCAGCCCCTGCTCCTGCATTTTGTTCAGGATTTTTACGGCCTCCTTGGGCTGCCAGGCCTGATTGGCGTCGATGCGGATGACCACGTCCTTGCCCACGGCGTTGCGGACTGCCGCCAGCCGGGCCACGTCCAGTTCCGGATTCACGCCCACCTTCATTTTCAGGCAGTCGTAGCCCCGGTCAATGGCAATCAGGGCGTCCTTCACCATGGTCTCCGGGTCGTTGACGGAAATGGTGATATCCGTCACGATCTTTTTGCGGGCGCCGCCCATGAGCTTGTAGACGGGAACCTTGTAAAGCTGTCCATACAAATCCCACAGGGCCATATCCACAGCGGCCTTTGCGCTGGTGTTGCCCACAATGCACTTCTGCACGGATTGCAGCAACGGCTCAAACTCGTCCACATCCCTGCCAACAATGGTCTTGGCGATGTGATCCTGAATGGCACCGATGATGGCCCCGGTGGTGTCGCCGGTGATGGCTCCCGTGGGAGGCGCTTCGCCGTAGCCCACCGCGCCGCAGTCGGTGTGAACCTCAACGATCACATCCTCCACGGAATTGACACTGCGCAGCGCCGTCTTAAAGGGCGTGCGCAGCGGGACGGAAATCCGGCCCAGACGAACCTTTGTTATCTTCATAGGAACGCTCCTTCCTTATTTCGCCATCTCATACATGGCCGCGGCGATGATCTGGGCGTTTTCCATCAGCCGGGAAAGCTCCAGAAACTCGTCAGGCTTATGCTCCCGAATCTCGTCGCCGGGGAAAATGGGGCCAAAGGCCACAATGTTGGGCAGACTCTTGGCATAGGTGCCGCCGCCAATGGACTTGGGCTTCCCTTCCAGCCCCGTCTGCTCCCGGTAGACCTTCATGAGCGTCCGCACCAGCTCACTGTCCTCCGGCACATACAGCTTTGCCTTGTGCAACTCCGTTGCCTTGGTAAAGCCGGCGGCGGCAAATTTCGCGTCCAGCAGCGGCGCGCAGTCGTCGTAGGCTTTGGTTACCGGATAGCGGTAGTTGATCTTCATTTGCAGCTTGCCGTTTTCAATATTCAGGGTACCCCAGTTCAGGGTCAGCTTGCCGGACACCTCATCGCAGAGGGCAATGCCCGCCGACCTGCCGTCGGTCTCCATGCCCAGTGTTTCCGCGAGGAAGTGGATAACTTCCCTCGTCTGGCCTTCCAGCGGAAGGGTATCCAGCGCCAGCAGCAGCCGCCCGATGGCGTTTTCCCCCAGCTCCGGGGTGCTGCCATGGGCACTGACGCCCTCGGACTCCACGAACAGGCCATACTGGGTGGCTGTAAAGCGCAGTTTCGGCGCCTGCAGCGCGGCAAGCCGCTGGGCCAGCTCTTTGGAGCAGGCCAGCTTTGCGCAGGCAGAGGATGGAACCACGTTGGGCGCGGTGCCGCCGTGCAGAGAAATCAGCTGCAAATCGCCCACACGATCCATTTCCCGCTCATAGGTCACATTGATAATGCCCTTCTCGCCGTTGATCACCGGGTATTCACCGTCCGGGGTAAAGCCCATCACCGGAATCTCCCCGCCGTGGGCAAGGTAGTATTTCATATCCTGAGAGCCGCTTTCCTCATTGCAACCCCAGAGCACCCGAATTCGGCGGCGGATGGGCAGCCCGGAATCCCGCAGAGCCGCCAGTGCATATAGCGCCGCAATGGAGGGGCCTTTATCGTCCATGGTGCCCCGTCCGAAAATCCGGTTTCCCCGAATTTCACCGCCCCAGGGGTCAAAACTCCAACCGTCCCCGGCCGGCACCACGTCCAGATGGCCCAGAACGGCGACCATCTCCTCGCCGGTGCCGTACTCGCACCAGCCTACCTGCCCGTCCATATTCACGGTTGAAAAGCCCAGCGCTTCCGCCGCTGCCAGGACGTGGTCAAGGCTTCTGCGAACCTCGCTGCCATAGGGCTTCCCCTCCTCCGGCGCGCCCTGCACACTGGGAATCCGAAGATTCTCCTGAAGGCACGCCAGCAGCTCCGGCTCTCTTCTTTTGACACATTCCTTAAGTTCCATAGCCGACCCCCCGCAAGTCCCGTGCTTGATACGGACACAACTTCGTAATAGATTAATAATATCAAATACTCGACCGATTGTCAACAAGCCTTTTCAATATTTTGCATTTTCCGCAGGCTGATTATGCAAATCTCCACAGGTTTCCTGTGCGATTGTCGTTGTTCGTGCATTTTCAAACTGCCCCCAATTGCAGAAACGACATTTGTTCCTCCTCAAAAAAACACCCCGCACGCCCATTAGGATTTCCAAAAGCTCGTCGAAATTGCCATAGACGCGCTTTCCTTTCTGTGTAAAAAGGCCGGAACTTCGAGGGAAGTGCGCAAAACCGGGCAGTCTCGGCTCTGAGACTGCCCGGTTGATTCCTATTACAGCACGTGCACGTTTTCCTTGTCGAAATCGACGTAAGCGGCGTCGCCTACCTGATAGATTTTCTTATTCTTGGGGTTAAAGTCGGTGATTTTCACCAGCGTGTCCCCCACCATCACATGGTAGTTCTGATACGCGCCCATGAAGCAGGACAGCACCACCTTACAGGGCAGCACGCCCTTGTCCGCAAGGACGGCGGATTCCGGACGGAGCACCAGCGTGCAGTCCTGCCCCTCCTGCCGCTCCGCGACACCGGTCACAGGTACCGGCGTGCCCTCCACGGTGACGGTTCCGTTGTCACCGTCTTTGGCGGTGAGTCTGCCGCGGAGGAAATTGGCCTCGCCGATGAAATCCGCCACGAATTCACTGGCGGGGTGATAATAAATCTCCTGAGGCGTACCGATCTGGGCCACCACGCCCTTCTCCATAATGATGATCTGGTCAGACAGAGCCATGGCCTCGGACTGGTCGTGGGTCACATAGATGGCGGTAATGCCCGCCTCCTGCTGAATCCGGCGGATTTCCGTCCGCATGGATACACGGAGCTTGGCGTCCAAATTACTCAAAGGTTCATCGAACAGCAGCACACCCGGCTCCAGCACCAGCGCCCGGGCCAGCGCCACACGCTGCTGCTGACCGCCGGAAAGCTGGTTGGTCATCCGTGCTTCCATGCCTTCCAGACCCACCAGCTTCAGAATTTTTGTGACCTTTTCCCGGATGGTGGCCTTATCCAGCTTGCGCAGCTTCAGGCCGTAGGCAACGTTGTCGTAAATGTTGTAGTGGGGCAGCAGCGCGTAGCTCTGAAATACCATCGCCGTGTCCCGCTTGTTGGGGGTCAGAGCGTTGATGGGTTCGTCCCCCAGATAGATTTCGCCCTCGTCCGGGCTTTCAAAGCCGGCAATCATGCGAAGCGTGGTGGTCTTGCCGCAGCCGGAGGGGCCCAGCAGCGTCACGAAGGAACCGGGGGCAATTTCCAGCGTGGTGTCCTTCACCGCGTAGAAGTCCTTGCCCGTCTTGGGGTCCTGATAGATTTTGGATATATGCTCCAAGCGCACGCCTTTTTTCTGTTTGGCCATCTCAGTCAACCTCCTTATATTTCCGGCTGGTACCGAAATACTTCGTCACCAGATTCATCAGCAGCACCGAGCCATAGGTAATGCCGATCAGAATCGTGGCAAAGGCGCAGGCGATGCCGTAAGAGCCCTTCTCCGCGAATTCGTTGATCTGCACCGTAATCAGCAGGAACTGGGGCGTGACCAGCAGAATAATGGCGGAAATGGCGGTAATGCTGCGGACAAAGGCAGTGACCAGTCCGCTGAGGAAGGAATCCTTAATGAGCGGCAGCGTCACCGTCATAAACACGGTAAAGCTGTCCGCGCCCATGTCATAGGCGGATTCTTCGATGCTCTTGTCGATCTGCCGCAGAGCGGAGATGCCGCTGCGGGTGCCGGTGGGCAGGGAGCGCACCACAAAGACGATAATTAAGATAGCCGCGCTGCCGTAGATGCCCTGCAAAAAGCCCGTGCCGAACACGCCGTTCACAAAGCCCCGGATATATCCGATGCCCAAAACCGTGCCGGGCACCGCCATTGCCAGCATGGAAACGAACTCAATGAAGCCCCTGGCGCGGAACTTCCGCTTGACCACCAGATAGGAGATAATCATGCTCAGCAGCGCCGTAATAGGTGCGGACGCCAGAGACAGCAGGAAGGAATCCTTGAAGGCCTTGAAGCCCTTATATTTCTGGAACACCCGGACAAACCATTTTGTCGTCAGGGTAAAGTCATAGCCCCAGGTATTAAACAGCGCACCGAAGGGAACGCAGATGTACATCACAATGACAAACAGGGCGATTGCGGAGCAGGCAATGGTCAGCGGCGTGGTGACAGAACGGTCCTCGATGAGCATTCTGGCCCGGGAGGCTTTGCCCGTCAGCGTTGCCGCCGTCTTCTTTTCCAGCACGTATTTCTGCACCAGATACATGGCTAGGGTGATGGTCAGCAGAACCACAGCCATGGCGGCCGCGCCTTCCTTGTCGTAAGCGCCGGTGATTTGCAGATAGATGGTGGTTGCCAGCGTGTCATAGGAGCCGCCGATGATCATGGGGTTGGCAAAATCCGCGATGGACTCGATAAAGGTCACCAAAAAGGCGTTGCCGAGACCCGGCAGAATCAACGGCAGGGTCACGCTGGTAAAGACCTTGAAGCGGGAGGCGCCCATATCCCGGGCGGCTTCCTCCAAAGAGGGGTCGATGTTTTTCAGCAAGCCTTTGAGCATCATGTAGCACACCGGGAAGAAGGTCAGGGTCTGCACAATGGCGATGCCCCAGAAGCCGTAGACGCTGTTGTCATAGATGTGCAGCAGATACCGGGTGATGATGCCCGCTTTGCCGAACAGCATAATCATGGACAGAGACAATACAAAAGGCGGAGATACCACCGGCAGCATGGACACCACCTGAAACAGTCCGCCCATAAATTTGGTGCGAACCTTCACATACACCTCCACATAGGCAAACAGCAGGCCAATCAGCGTGGAGAAGATGCCCACGGTGAAGCCCACCTTCAGGGTATTGGTAATGGCGGTGCGGAAGCTGCTCATGCCGAAAATCCGCTGGAAAATCGACAGGGTAATGCCGCTGTCCTTACTGTATACGCTGTCCACCAGCAGAATCGCCAGCGGGTACAGGATGAACAGAGTCAGGAAGGTGATGAGCACCACAATGGTTGTGACCATGATGGGGTCAGCCATCAGTTTTTTTCGGTCCAGGGACGCGCCTTGGCGGGATGCCATCTGCGCACTCCTCCTTTCTATCGAAACAAGAAGCGGAGGGATGGCGGCGAAAACCTCCATCCCCCCGCAATATGTCGGATGATATATCTCACTCCGTCTTGAAGCGGTCATCGCCGCCGCCCAGAGCGGTCATAACTTCCTCAACGTAGGTCTTGATGTTGTTCTTGGCGTCCTCGAAGTCATAGTCCATGACGTTCTCGGGGTCCAGACCGAACTCAGCGGCAACAGCGGGCTGCTGGGCATTGTCCAGCACCAGGAACTGATAGGAGCCGTTCTCCTGAGCCAGATTGACGCAGTCGGGGCTCAGAGCGAACTCAATCCACAGCTTGGCGGCATTGGGATGCTGGCAGCCCTTGAAGATGGCGGTGGCGCCGATCTCAAAGGAGGTGCCGCTGGAGGGGATCACCAGCTGGATATTGCCGTAGCCGTTGTCCACGATCTGGGTGATGCCGTCATGCAGGAAGCCCACGCCGATGACGCACTCGCCGGTGCCCACATTCTTGGAGGGACCGGAGCCGGACTTGGTGTAAACCTGCACGTTCTTGTCCAGATCCACCAGATACTGGATGCCGGCGTCATGACCGTACTTCTGAATCATGGTGTTGATAATCAGCTTGGCGGTACCGGCAGTGTTGTAGTTGGACAGCCAAATCAGGCCCTTGTACTCGGGCTTGGTCAGGTCGGCCCAGTCCTGCGGGATCTCCAGGCCCAGACGGGTCAGCTCATCGGTGTTGACCATGAAGCCCAGAATGCCCTTGTAGATGCCGTACCAGTTGCCGTCGGGGTCACGGTAGGCATCGCCCAGCAGGTGGGAAGCGTTTTCCGCCTGATAGGGCTCCAGCAGGCCTTCCGCAGCGCAGACGTTGTAGGGATCGGTGGTGCCGCCGAACCAGACGTCGGCGGAGGGAGTGCCCTTTTCTTCCTCGATCTTGCTCTGCACCTCACCGGTGGACAGGCGCTGATACTGGGTCTCGATACCGTACAGCTCCTGGAACTTCTCGCAGGCGGCTGCCAGGTACTCTTCCTCGCAGGAACCGTAGACCACCAGCGTGCCCTCTTCCTTGGCAGCGGCAATCAGTTCGTCCATGTAGCTCTGCTGAGCGGCTTCCGTTGCGGGAGCCTCAGCGGCGGGGGCCTTGGTCTCGGCGGGAGCGGGCGCGGTATCCTTTGCGCCGCAGCCGGCAAGCACGCCTACCACCATCAGCAGGGACAGGGCAATTGCAAGCAGTTTTTTCATAAACATTTCCTCCTGTTTTCATGTTCTTTTCGCTGTTCCGATTATAGAACTTCGCCAAGGAAATGTCAATGATTTTTTATCTGTTTGTGATAACTGTACAAAACTCAAAGAGAAAATTTGGGAGATAATTTTAAGTGCTTATCGGATTAGCTCAGCAGGCAGGTAAAATATGATCGCTAGAGTTGACAGTTGAAAGTAGAAAGTTGAAAGTTAAGGAGTCCCTACGGGACAATCGAAATCATTCTGGTTCAAAAACCGGATATTCTCTTGGAAAGCGATCGTGATAAAGATTTGTAGTGATATTTAATATCATCCTGAAGGGATACCACAACTTTCAACTGTCAACTTTTAACTGTCAACTTTTAACTGTCAACTTTTACTATCGACTCAATCACAATTTGACGGCTTGCTGACGAAAGCCGATATGCACATAATTTTATAAATCCTGATAGGCCGCCCGGGGGCCGCCGATGTATTTGGGCCGGGTCCGGGCAAACAGAACCATTGCTTCCCCAATTTGCCTGACGCTGGTACGAACCGGTACAGCCACCGGACGCAGATGCATACCGATCAGGGTGCCGCCGATGTCCATTCCCGCGTCGGCGCGGATCGCTTCCACCGCTACCGGGTCGGAGAATGCGTTCCATGCGGTGACGGCAAACCAGCCGCCTGCCTTGGGCTGGGGCTTTACGTTGACAGGTTCATATCCCCTAAGCTCCGCCGCCTCCCGCTCCAGAATCAGCGCCCGGTTCAGGTGCTCACAGCACTGCACCGCCAGAAAAACCCCATGCTCCCGAAGCACCGGATAAATTCCCGCGAACGCCGCCTCCGCCGCTTCCTCGCTGGAGCCTTTGCCAATGCGTTTGCCCACTATTTCGCTGGAGGAGCAGCCGATGACCAGCAGCGCGCCGGGCTTCAGCTTTGCCTGCTCCAGCAGCTCTGTAACGGCTGTTCGGGCCTGAGCTGTGATTTCCTCATACATAGAAGTCCCTCCTTTTTCATTTATCATAGCCCCCGTTCGTCCATCCGTACAGGGTCAGAACCCCATCCGTTCATAGGGTCAGGGCTTGTAGTTGATATTCGCCTTTCTGGCCTGGGCGCAAAGGTCCTTCTTTTGCAGGGTATACTCCCTTCCGTCCTTGATAAAGTGGGTGCCGCACTGGCGAAATTCAAAGGACACGTTTTTGCGGACGCACTGCGCCCGCAGGGAGAGCACCCAGTCAAAGTCCATGGGCCGGGCAAACCGGTCCGACTCCCCGCCTGCCACCACCAGTTCCACGCCGTCCAGATACTGCTCCAGATCAATAGGTGAAATCATGGGCTGACAGATGATATTCTTATGCCGGATGGGGAGCCGGGAAAAAACCTCCAGCCGCTGATCTGCCCGCTGCTGATTTTCCACGGTACAGCCGACAATCACATTGTCCCAGCCGTCGCCCCAGTCCCCGGGAACGCAGTCAGGAAAGCGCTCAATCCGTTTCGTCAGGAACAGAAACGTGCAGTCCTGCCGCTGCCGGATCATATCCCAGCATTCCTTCCGCCACTCGTCCGCCTCCGGCAGCAGAAAGTCCGTGGAAAAGCCCAGATACACAAGGCCGGACTTCATTTTGTACTCGCCGTTTTTCTTCCGGGCGACAGGCGCGTAAAAATTGTCGGTCCTTTCCACCACGTTGGTATCCACGCCCCGTTTGGCGTCGCCCTTGTGGATATAGCAGAATTGACAGCCCTCGCTGTAACGGTGACAGCCCCGCCAGAGGTTCCACATTCCCATCGTTTCCCTCCCTCAGACCAGGATGCCATTGCAATGGTCGATTTCGTGCTGGATGATCTGGGCCGTCCAGCCGGTGAAGGTTTTGAGCCTTGTCTGGAAGTCCAGCGTCTGATACCGCACCTTGATCTTCTCATACCGCTTTGCCTTTCGGGGCCCGCCCAGCAGGGACAGGCAGCCCTCCTCGGTTTCATACTCCCCCGTCTTCTTCACAATCTCCGGGTTCAGCATGACTATATAGGCGCCCCCGTTGTCAAAGGCGATGATCTTCTTGCAGACGCCGATCATGTTCGCCGCCATGCCGACACAGGTATCCTTGTGGGCCATCAGCGTATCCAGCAGGTCCCGGGCTGTCTGTAAATCCTCTTTTTCAGCAGGAGCCGACTTTCTCGCCAGAAAAATGGGATCGTGCATCAGTTCTTTTACCATGGTGTTCCTCCTGAAGCGGTTTTTCCCCATTATACGGGAGGACACGCCGCAAGTCAACCGCCCGATGCGGAAGACGCAGAACAGGCGCAGTGCCAGCACTGCGCCTCAGACTGTCGGAAATCCCCTTTGGGGCTTTCCGACAGGGTTTTGCAGTCTGCCGCGCGCACTCCTTGTGCGCCGCTGGCGCACAACTCGCACACTTGCAGCCTGAGATGTATTTTCTGCCAGGTACACGCCCCGGCAGAAAATGGATTTCATTTTGTTTTCCGCTGCTGCGGCAAATTCGCTTTTTCTACACGCTGAGGCGCAGTGCCGGCACTGCGCCTGTTGGTTCTCACTTTTTTGGCCTTTTCCAAAGCGTCGTCAGCAAACGCCGCATGGTTTGGATGTCAGTTTGCGACACCGGCTCCCCGCCAAAGCTGCTCCGGTACAAGCGCTCCACCGCCGGTCGGAGCAGGCCGGCCGCTTCTGCGTCCCGGCGGGCCAGCTCTGTCTCGCAGAAGGCCGCAAATTTCTCTGACTGGCTGTCCGTGTCCTTCAGAAGTCCAAGATTGCAGGCTCTGGCATACAGCGCCTGAAACACGCCGATCAGCCGCTGCCTCCGGGTCCGCCGGTGGAATGGGTCAAGCCCCAGCGCCCGGCAGACACGGCTGCCCAGAACCGCCAGTACCGCTCCCAGCGCCGCCGTCAGCAGCGCGTACAATGCCAATGCCAGAATTTGCTCCCAGGAACGGGCGCTGCCGGCTGTCTCTGCCGGCGGAAGGGTCGGCTCCGTGTATTCCGGCAGGCTCTCGGCAGTCACGGAATCGTCTGTCTGCGCCGCTTCGATCCGCTCTCCACCGGGGCCGACTTCCTCATAAGTTCCGATCACGCCGGGGGTCATATCCTTCGGCTGCCAGCCGATGCCGGGTACGTAGATTTCCGCCCAGGCCTGCGCGTTGTCCGACTGCACCACCGCCGTGAAGCTGCCGCCGGGCTGGGCGGAAAACAGGGTTGCCGGCACCTCGTAGCCCACCACATACCGGGCGGGAATCCCGAACATCCGGTAAAGGGCCACCGCCGCCGACGCGAAGTGGACGCTGCTGCCCTCCCCGGATTGGAAGAGGAAATAGGAAAGCGGATCCTCCCCTTCCGGGGCAGCCTCCGGCACCGTTTTGTAGCGGCAGTGCTCCGCCAGATACTGCCGAATCCACATTGTGATCTCGTCCAGATTCTTTTCCGGCGTCCACCGATTCCCGGCAACGGCTGCGTCCACCGTCTCCTGTAATTTCTCCAAACCGTCGCACTGGGTCCGGTCATTGGCAAGGCAAAAGGCCTGATAGGCTTCCTCCACCCGGTCCAGCACATTGGCGGTATCCTCCAAAGCGTTCCACGCAGTCAGCACCGACTCCATGTCCTGCCGGAAGAAGAAATAGAAGCGGTCCTCCTGCCCGGACTGTCCCACCACCGCGCCGTCGCCGGCGCTGACCTCATAGTAGTCGTTGAGATAGGCGCCGTAGGGCAGATAGGTATAGGCCTCCCCGGCGTTGAGACGCTCCACCAGCAGCTGGGCCGGTGTGATTTCCAGGGTGTTCAGTTCCTCCTGCTCCAGCGCGAAGGCTGTCCGCAGAAAGGGCAGGTTCTGGATGTACAGTCTGGGAGAACCGTCGGTTTTCCAGTTGATGGCCGCGCCGTCAAAGGTACTGGCGTAGGGGTTATCCCAGCTGCCGTCATGGTAAGAAGTCCCCACATAGCCCCTGAGAAACAGGGTCTCCGTGGATCTTACGTTCAGGGTCAGGCGCAGATCCTCCACATCTTCCAGATAGTACCCCTCCGCGCTGTCGAGCGCGCCGTTCTCCACGCCGCCGCCAACCGCCTGGGTCTGCAAATTCCACGCCCCCGCGCTGATCTGGGGCAGGAGTCGTCCCACCTTTGTCATCAGCCGGCTCTGAATTTCCAGCGACACCTGCCGGGCAGGCTTCAGAGGCACCGCCATCAGCGGGCGCACCAGCCAGTAGGCCGGGACGGAGAGCACCAGCACGGCAGCCAGTGTCCACGCCGTGCACTTTTTCTGGACGGACTGAAAGCGAATCCGATTCTCCTGCCGGAGCTGCCGGTTGTCTCCGCCCCACATCCGGTACTGCCTTCTGGGTCTGGTGTACGCGGCGCTCAAAACAATTCCAAGCAGCAGCAAAAACAGCGCCGGGCCATTGGTCGCCCCGCCGCAGAGCGCCAGAAATGCCAACAGCGGGGCAAGCAGCAAGTTCGCCGTCAGCAGCGATTGCTTCATGAGCAGCGACACCGCCAGCCAGAGAAGCACAGGCACCGCGCACAGCAGCAGAAATACGTCCGCCGTGCCGCCGGAAACCGCCAGCCCCTCCCCGCCGGAACCGGTGCGGTTTAGCGTGCTCACCACCAGCGCGCCAAACTGTCCCATACCTTCGAAAACGGCATTCTGACACAGAAACAGCGCCAGCAGATACAGCATCAGCGCTCCCAGCGCGCAGACCGCAGTGTGTTTTCTGACCCACGGACTTTGGCACAGCAGCGCCGCCCCAAAGCAGCCCACCAGCAAGATCAGATTGTCATACCACGGAAACGGCACGGCAAAGCCGGAAGCATAGGACAGTGCCAGTCCAGGCACAAGGCACGCCAGCAGCAGCCCGTCTGCCAGAACCCAGCACAAGCGGCGGGACGCCGTTTTTCCCTCCGGCTTAAAAAACCGGTCGGACACCGTAAGCCCGGAGGGCTCGTCACGGCGCGCCTGAACCGATAAGATCGCCCTGTAGGTCGATTTCGATGTAGGTACTGCCCTTTGTTTCATCTAAACTGTTCTCCTTCAGCAGGGGCGAGTAATCTTTCCCAGCGTAGGAATCCGCACGCAGCAGCGCGCACAGCATTTCCTGAAGCGTTTCCTCATCCGTTACCACATGGCGCGCCAGCGTGTCCCGGGAAGCGTCCACCCAGAATACCATATGCGCCCGCTCCGCCCGCACCAGCGCCGCGCTGACCGATGCCGCCGTCTCCACAAAATGATCCCATACCTCCGGGCGGTTCCGGACTGCCTGGCCGGAAGCCCGCTCCTGTAGATTCAGGTACAGCCAGGTCAGCTTTTTCACCGGCTCTGACAGCTCCTTCACCATCAGCTCGTTCTGCCGGGCAGACAGTTTCCAGTGCACCCGATTCAGAGGGTCGCCGCTTTGAAACGTCCGAAGCTCAGAAGGGTCCGGGGAATCGATCTCCCGCCGGTCCGAGTCCCCGTCGGCAGACAGCAGCTCTCCCTGCCCCTCCGGCAGCTTCGTCTCCTGCCGCAGTACGCCGGGCAGGATGAATACCATTCCGCTTTCCCTGCTGTCCACCGGGCAGCGGCGCTGAAAAAGGCCCAGGGGGTCTGTAATCGTCAGTCGGTCCGGCTGGATTTCCAAACTGGTGCAGTGGCTGCCCTCAAGCCGGAAGCACAGGCTGCCCTGTTCCCCGCCGTTCAGGAAAAGCTTCCCGGTCAGCAGCAGCGCCTCCTGTTCCGGATAAGCCCGCACCGCCAGCCGAACCGATGCCTGGGCAATGGGCAGGATGCTTTGATTCTCCAGCTCTGCCTGAATCTGAAACGTCTCGCCCTGAAACACCCGGCTTTCGGGGATCACCACCCGGACACGGACCTTTTTTGCCAGCCGGGCCGCCGTCCAACCGGCTGCGGGAAGCAGGAGCACTTCCAGTCCCAGCACAAACAGCAGAAAATCGCTGTTCAGCAGCACCGCCAGCAGCGCCGTCCCCAGCAGCAGCCCCGCCGGTCTTGCCCAGTTACCCACGGGTCTTCATCCTCTCCGGCACCGGCGCTTTCACCTGTTCCAGAATCTGCCCCAGAATATCCTGCACATTCCAGCGGTTCAGCTTTGCCTCCGGGGACAGCCGCAGGCGGTGAACCGCGATATAGGGAAACATCTCACTGACATCTCTGGGAATCACATAATTTCTTCCCTGTATAAACGCATTGGCCCGGGCCATGGAAGCCAGCGCCAGTGTCGCCCGGGGGCTGAGACCCAGCGCAATACCCGGATGGCGGCGGGTCTCGGCACACAAATCCACCATATACCGGTACACCGCATCCGCAATGACCGTCTGCCGCACCTGTGCCTGCATTTCCAGCAGTTCCTGCCGGTTGGTCACGGGGCGCACCTGCGCCAGCGGATTTTGCTGGGCCTGCCCTTTGAGAATTGCCATTTCCTCCGCCCGGCTGGGGTAGCCCATGGTCACGCAGACCATAAAGCGGTCCAACTGGGATTCCGGCAGCATCTGGGTTCCCGTATAGCCCATGGGGTTCTCGGTGGCGATGACCACAAAGGGGTCCGGCACCGGGTGGGTCACACCGTCCACGGTGACGGCGTTCTCCTCCATAACCTCCAGCAGGGCGGACTGGGTTTTGGGGGAGGTTCGGTTGATCTCGTCCGCAAGGAACAGATTGCACATCACAGCGCCGGGCTGGTAGACAAACTGCTCCTGTTCCCGGCGGTACATGGTAAAGCCGGTGATATCCGACGGAAGCACATCCGGCGTAAACTGGATACGCTTCTGCTTCAGTCCCATAGCCGCCGCGAAGGCCAGCGCCAGCGTGGTCTTGCCGACACCCGGAATGTCCTCAATCAGGATATGCCCGCGGGATAAAATGGCGCACAAAACGGTGGTGATGCACTCCCGCTTGCCGGTGATGGCCTTGGAAACCTCTTGAATAATCCGGTCTGTGCGTTCATTCTGATTCATGGTGTTTCTCCCCTTTTTTGAAGTCCCGGAGGGTCTGTACGGTAAGCCAGATGCCGGACAGGGCCACCACAGCCGCCCCAATCCATGCCGCAATCCGCATCTTATCCTCCGCCAGAATGACAAAATTGGACAGAACCGCCCCATATTCGCTGCCGTCCGGCCGGATAGCGGCAGGGTCTACCGTCACGGTATCCGACGTGCCGTCGGCGTGGATCTGGGTGATCTGTCTGGGGGACGGATCGTAGCTGGCCGCGTTTTCCGCCCGAATTGCTTCCTCGGAGGGCTTATCCTCCGGGGAAAGCTCCGCGAAGACGATGTAGCGCTGGTAGTTCTGCCCATAGGGATGGCAGGTCATGAGAGAAATCAATGTTCTGCCGGGCTGAATCCTGCACCAGCTGTTGTCCTCCGGCGTCACAATCCGAATCTCGCACACCCGGTAGGTCAGGGTATCCCAGGGCGTCGTGATGTAGATGGGGTCGTCCATCTGGAGCAGCTGGATATCCCGGAACATGGGGCTTCCCCGCCAGCCCCGGTGACCGGCTATGGCAGTATTCTCGCTGTCCCCGCCCAGCGGCAGGGAGGTCATGCCGAAAACCGCCGCGCCCTTCGCCATGTTTTCCCCATCGGCGCCCAGATACAGTCCCAGTTCGATTTCCATGCGGGGAATTTCCAGCGTGCCGATCAGATTCTCCGAATATCCGAAGTCCAGCGCGCTGAGGGCAAAGCTCTCCACATCCGCCCGGGAACGCATTCCATCCTGCCCGTTTTTCACCAGCGACTCGTTATACGCCTTCGCTTTCTCATAAAACAGGTCGCGTGGTTCGGTGGATTCCGGGACGGTTTCTTCCGTCACCGGCTGTTTGTCCTGAGAAGCGCTCTGCGCCGCCTGCTTTTCCTGATAAAAGGTCTCCACTGCCTGCTTCTGAACCCATTCCTCCCGGGTGCCAAGCAGGAATGGCCCGCACAGCAGGGCCAGTCCCGCCAGCATCAGAAGAAAGCCCAGCCATTGCCGTACTCTGCGATCCACTCAGTCGTCCTCCCTGCGCTGTCTGCGCCGCTTCAGCACCATCAGCATCAGCAGCGCCTCAATGCCGATGGCGATGATCGCCGCCAGCGTCAGCCAGGGCCAGATCACCATCAGCCGCCGGACTGCCGTGCCGGTGTGCACGCTCTGATACAGGGTGCCGGAGGCTGTCTCTTCCTCTCCGTTGTATTCCGTCCGGGTGCCGCGAACCAGCAGCCGGTGGGAATTGATGCCGATGGGGGTGCAGGTGACGAGGGTACACAGGTCTTCCCCTTCCACAATGTCCAGCGCCTCCACCTGATCCGGTTCCACGGTGAGAATCTGATCCACCCGGTAGGCCAGCACCTCGTCCAGCACATGCAGGTAGAATTGATCCCCGATTTCCAGCTTGTCCAGATTGGTAAGCAGCTCCGCTTCCGCCATGCCCCGGTGGCCGGACAGGGCGCTGTGGGTGCTTTCGCCGCCCAGAGGATAGCTGGTCTGGGTCAGATGTCCGATGCCATGGGCCAGAACATCCGCGCCGGTGCCCTCGTAAATTGGCAGATTCAGGTCGATCTTGGGAATGGTGATGTAGCCTAAGGCATCGCCCAGCTGGATGAGGTCAATATAGCTGTCGGTTACCTCACCCTGCCCCTGGGCGTTGCGGTCTATGACGCTCTCGAGCTGGTCGTTATAGCTCTTTGCCGCCTCCTTCAGCGTATCGATGTCCTCCTTCTGCAAAGTCTGGACGGACTGCTGATACGCCTGCACCGCCACGGTGGCGTGACGGGTTTCCAGCGCATTGCTGATGAAGGGATAGGCAAAAATCAGCACGCCGGTGGCGATCATCAAAACCGCAAATAATACGACGATTTTTCTGGATTGCTGCATAAACGGCTCCTTTTTTGAGGAAAACTCTATGGAAAAACCCCTTGGGGATTGGGTTTTTATACTAATTCTTGATTGAAAGCTTTAAGGCAATACCGCACAGAAAAAAGTGCCATATACCGCCAAGTGTGATATAATAAACTTATGGATAAACAGATGACGATTTCCGCATTCAGCGACGAACTGGCGCAGGTGCGGACGAAGAAAAAAGAATTTCTCAGCCA
>JAXEXE010000152.1:0-42835 GCA_034113565.1 Faecousia sp. | reverse complement strand
CACTTTCGTCACGCCTTTTGCCTATTTAACTGTCTTACGAACACCCCGCAAAGGAGCGGTTTTTATGCCTTTTTTCGGAATAGACTTGCAGGAAGCTGGGACAGAATCACGGCGGCAAAAACCAGCACACAGCCGGTTGATTCCCACAGGGTCATGGTCTCGCCCAGCAGCCACCAGCCGCCCAGCACAGCGAATACGGATTCCAGACTCATAATCAAGGAGGCAGTGGTGGGCTCCAGAGACTTCTGCCCATTGACCTGCATGGTGTAGGCGACACCCATGGACAGAATACCCGCAAAGCACAGGGGCTTCCAGCAGGAAAGAATATTTGCCAACTCGATGCTTTCCGTGAGGAGCATAAAGGGAATGGACAGCACCGTGACAACCAGCGCCTGCACGCAGTTCAGCCGCAGTCCGTCCAGTTCCCCGGCAAACCGGTCAATGCACGTAATCTGCACGGCAAAGGCCAGCGCGCAGCCGGTGATCAGCAAGTCGCCCTTATTGATTTGTGTGACACCCACACAGCTGAGCAGATACAGTCCGATCACTGCCATTGCCACGCTGAACACGATGGTAAACGGCGGTTTCTGCCCGAGAAACATTCCCAGCACCGGCACCCAGACAATGTACATGGCGGTCAGGAAACCAGCCTTTCCGGCATCGGTATACACCAGTCCCACCTGCTGCAGGCTCGTAGCCACAAACAGGGCGCAGCCGCAGATGAGGCCCACCTTCCAAAGGGTGGGATTCTTCCATTTTTTCGCCGATTCCCGGACGCTGCACGATTTGACCTCCATCAGGAAGGAACAGGGGATCAGGAACAGTACCGCCAGCGCGCAGCGGACGGACTGAAAGGTAAAGGGGCCGATTTTGTCCATGCCCACGCTCTGGGCAATAAAGGCGAAGCCCCAGATAGTCGTTGCCAGCAGCAGACACAGGCTGCCTTTAATTTGCTTTCTCATAATTTCATCACCGCCGCATACTCTAGCATAAAATGTCAAAGAATGCAAGCGGCGTTGCATTTTTTTGCGGATGTGGTATAATACGGCAAAAGAATATTATGGAGGGACAGCTATGGAAACAATGAAGAAAATCCCCGCCCGGGAGGATATTCCCGAGAAGGATCAGTGGGCGCTGGAGGATTTGTATCCGACGGAAGCGGACTGGAAAAGAGAACTGGAAACGCTGCCGCAGGACAGGGCGTATCTGGCTTCTTTCGCTGGCAGGCTTGGAACCAGCGCGAAGGCATTGCATCAATATCTGGACGCGTCGGAGAAACTCAGCGTTAAGGCAGAGCGCCTGGGGAACTACTGTATGCGCAAGGCGGATGAGGACACCAGAAATGCCGCTGCCCAGGCTATGCAGGGCCGGTTTATGAGCGCCATGGTGGAGCTGAGCGCCGCCTGCAGCTTTGACACGCCGGAAATCATGGCGCTTTCCGATGAAACCCTGGACCAGTTCTACGCCGAGTGCCCGGAGCTGGAGCGTTACCGCCGCTATCTGACCGATCTGCGCCGGAGAAAGGCCCATACTCTGTCTGCCGCCGAGGAAAAGCTGCTGGCAGCCGCGGGGGAAATGTCGCAGACCCCGGATACGGTGTACACCGCTCTGGCGGACGCGGACCTGACCTTCCGGGACGCGGTGGATGCCGAAGGCAATGCCCATCCACTGACCCAGGGTACCTTCGTTCAGCTGGAAGAAAGCCCTGACCGGACGCTGCGGAAAAGCGCCTATGAAAATCTTTACGATGGTTTTGCCGCATTTAAGAACACGGCGGCTGCCGTTCTGAATGGGCAGAATAAGCAGCTGAAATTCTACGCCGATGCCAGAAAATACGATTCCGCGCTGGAAGCGTCGCTGGACGGCACCAATGTGCCGGTGTCCGTCTATGATAACCTCATTGAAGCTGTTCATAAAAAGCTTCCCAGTATGCACCGCTATGTCCGGCTTCGCAAAAAGCTGCTGGGTGTGGAGGAGCTGCACTTCTACGACATTTACACCCCGCTGCTGTCTGATGTGGACAAGCACATTCCCTATGAGCAGGCAAAGCAGACAGTGTATGAGGCCCTGGCTCCGCTGGGAGAGGATTATCGCGCCATCCTGAAAGAGGGCTTTGATCACCGTTGGATTGACGTCTACCAGAATCAGGGCAAGCGCAGCGGCGCCTATTCCGCCGGTACGGCCGTGCATCCGTATGTGCTGCTGAACTATACCGGCACGCTGGACAGCCAGTTCACGCTTGCCCATGAGATGGGCCATGCCCTGCATTCCTATCTGTCCAACAAGCACCAGAATCCCATTGACGCGGATTACGTGATCTTTGTGGCGGAAGTCGCCTCTACCTGCAACGAAGCGCTGCTCATGGAGCACCTTCTGAAAAATACAACCGATAAGAAGGAACGGGCCTACCTCATTAACCATTTCCTTGACCAGTTCAAGGGCACCATCTACCGCCAGACCATGTTCGCGGAGTTTGAGCGGAATATCGGTGCCATGACAGCGCAGGGGCAAACGCTGACGGCGGATGCTCTCTGCGCGGAGTATAGGCGCCTGAATGAGCAGTACTATGGGCCCGATATGGTGGTGGATGACCGGATTGCCATGGAATGGGCCAGAATTCCCCATTTCTACTACGACTACTATGTCTTCCAGTACGCCACCGGCTACGCTGCCGCCATTGCCCTGTCCAGAAGAATTCTGGACGAAGGCGAGCCGGCAGTCCGGGATTATCTGACCTTCCTGTCCGGCGGCTGTTCCAGAAGCCCCATCGACCTGCTGAAGGGCGCCGGGGTGGATATGACCGGGCCGGAGCCTGTGATGCAGGCGCTGGATCTGTTTGATCGGCTTTTGGACGAGATGGAAGCGCTGACGGAGGACATGAATGGCTGAGATTTTTCTGCCGACTCTGCACACCTTTGCCATGAACAATAATTTTACCGGTTCCTGTGGCCTGTTCCGCTTTCGGGCGGTGCCCAACGTGGTGATGGCAACGCCCAAGGAGGTGGATTTCGAGCAGAGCAGCATTCACGCGGAATACTGGCACGGGCTGTACTGCTACGAAAAAAGCCAGATGGAGGGGGAGAAGACCTTTCCGATGTCAGAGGAAGGCAGACAGGAAATGCTTGACTGGCTGGAAAGCAAAATATAGTGATATTCACAATTACTCGCTGGCGCAACGGATAATATTTGTGCAGAAAAGAAATAATGCTTGCAATTATGGTTCACTTTTGTGTATAATAACCCTTATACAGAGAGTTGGATGTGATTGTGTTGGTATATGGTATCCTCCGGGCTATGGCGGCGCAGCCGGATGCACAGGAAAAAACCGTGGCCTATCTGGCTGGGCAGCTTTCCCAATTGGTCAAGAAAATGGATACGGTTCTGATCTGCTTCCCGGAGCAGGGGAACGGAAGCCTGAGCCAGATTATGGAGCAGGCGGTGCTTCGCTGTGACGCGATCCCGGTGGTCTGGGGAGCGGATCACCGGTGGAAAAGCCTGATGCGTCTTGCCTTTTCTTCCCGGGCCAGCATGATTGTCAGTACGCCGCTGATCGTACTGGGGCTGGCAAAGCTGCAAAATTTTTATGAAGTCCCACTGTTTGTGCGCAAGGTCGTTACGGCTGGCTACCCCTGCGAGGAATGGATGATCGACGGCATTCTCAGGGGGTTTGACTGCACGAGCGCAGGCTGCTTTGGAATTGGTACAACCGGCGTGGTAGCAGGTTTTTCCTGCTCGAAGATACACGGCATCCACCTGCGGGATTCGGAATACCGGGTGGAAATCGTGGATGGGAAAGGAAACGTGCTGCCGGAGGGTGAGGAGGGGGAAATGGTTCTGTCTCCCGTCGGCGCCCCGGAGCTGCGGTACTTCATGGGGGAAAACGCCCGATTGCATACCGGGCGTTGCATTTGCGGCAGTACCCATCCGCTTCTGACGGACATACGCCCCGGAAGAACGGAGGCGGATGCCGATTTGCTGGCGCTGGGCCAGATGCTGCAAAGCTGGAACACTGTGCTGGACTGCCGTCTGCGCAAGGGTCGGTATGGGCTGGAGATGGAGATTGTGGAGCTTCCGGGCGGACGGCTGCCTAAGCTGCCCACCGCCGCGAAGCGGTGCATCCGAGCCTTTGACCCGGAGAGTGACGAGCCGTTCCCCTATGATCCCACGCAAAAAATCCCGGAAATTGGCTGGGAAAGTGATTGACATTTCCGTAGAATGTGATAGAATATCGAGGATATGCAAAGACATTGCGGAAACAAAGCGGATGAGAAGAATCGTTAGCGAGAGGGGACCGGTGTAAGCCCTTGATTGTTCTGCCGCAGGCCACTTCCTGCGTTGCCCGGGACGACCGGGACGGGTGCTCCCGTTACTGAGCGGCTAAGATGTCTTCTTTGAGACGAATTAGGGTGGTACCGCGATTTTTTGTCGCCCCTATGGTTTGGGGGCGGCATTTTTCTTTGCACGTGACTTAAGTAATCCATGAATTTCATTTTCTTTGGAGGTTGTAACCATGAATCCCAAGCCTTATGGCGTAAACGAACTGCGTGAGATGTTCCTGTCCTTCTTTGAGAGCAAGGGCCATCTGCGCCTGCCCAGCTTCTCCCTGATCCCGCAGAATGACGCGTCTCTGCTTCTGATCAACTCCGGTATGGCGCCCATGAAGCCCTACTTCACCGGTGAGGTGGAGCCGCCCCGTCACCGTGTCTGCACCTGCCAGAAGTGCATCCGCACCGGCGATATTGAGAACATCGGCAAGACTGCCCGTCACGGCACTTATTTTGAAATGCTGGGCAACTTCTCCTTTGGTGATTACTTCAAGCACGAGGCCATCAACTGGAGCTGGGAGTTCCTGACCAAGGTGGTTGGTCTGGATGAGAACCGGCTGTATCCTTCCATCTATGAGGATGATGACGAGGCCTTCGACATCTGGAATAAGGAAGTGGGCGTACCCGCGGACCGGATCTTCCGCTTCGGAAAATCCGATAACTTCTGGGAGCACGGCTCTGGCCCCTGCGGCCCCTGCTCTGAGATTTACTATGACCGGGGTGAAAAGTACGGCTGCGGCAAGCCGGACTGCACCGTAGGCTGCGACTGCGACCGCTACATGGAGGTCTGGAACAACGTCTTCTCCCAGTTCAACAATGACGGTCAGGGCAACTATACGGAGCTGGTCCAGAAGAACATCGATACCGGCATGGGTCTGGAGCGTCTGGCGGTGGTCTGTCAGGATGTGGACTCTCTGTTCGATGTGGATACCGTCATGAACATCACCAACAAGGTCACGGAGCTGACCGGCGCCACCTATGGTCAGAGCGTCAAGATGGACGTGTCCCTGCGGGTCATCACCGATCACATCCGGGCGTCCACCTTCATGATTGCCGACGGCGTTCTGCCCAGCAACGAGGGCAGAGGCTATGTTCTGCGCCGTCTGCTGCGCCGGGCTGCCCGTCACGGCAAGCTGCTGGGCGTGAACACCCCCTTCCTGTACAAAGTCGTGGAGACCGTGATTCAGGAGAACGAGTGCCATTATACCTACCTGCGGGAGCGGGCGGAGTATATTACCCGGATTGTCAAGATCGAGGAGGAGAACTTCTGCCGTACCATTGACGGCGGCATGAATATCTTCGCTGCCAAGCTGGCGGAGCACAAGGCCAAGGGCGAGACCCAGTTCTCCGGCGCGGATGCCTTCCTGCTGGCGGATACCTACGGCTTCCCCATTGATCTGACCATCGAGATGGTTGCCGATGAGGATATGACGCTGGACATGGACGAGTTCAACCGTCTGCGGGAGGAGCAGAAGGTTCGTGCCCGGGAGGCCCGGAAGGCGCTGGGCGACCTGGCCTGGGCCGGTATCGATCTGGGCCTGGACAACACGCCTACCACCTTTGTTGGCTACACGGAAAACAACTGCTCTGCAAGAGTTCTGGCTGTCTGCGTTGGGGAGGAGGTCTCCGGCACCATCGCCGGCGGCGAGGAAGGCATTATTGTGCTGGACAAGACCCCCTTCTATGCGGAGATGGGCGGTCAGGTTGCCGATCAGGGCGTAATTCTGGTGGGCAACAGCCGCTTCCAGGTTACCAACGTCCAGAAGGACAAGGGCGGAAAGTATCTGCACTACGGCAAAATGGTCACCGGTTCCATTAAGGTGGACGACGAGGTGTGCGCCGCTATTGACGTGGAGCGCCGCAAGGCCATTATGCGTGCCCACACTGCGACCCACCTGCTGCAGAAGGCTTTGCAGACCGTGCTGGGCGATCATGTGCATCAGGCCGGTTCCTATGTGGAGCCTGACCGCCTGCGCTTTGACTTCACCCATTACTCTGCTCTTACGGCGGAAGAGCTGGCAAAGGTCAATTCCCTTGTCCAGAATGCCGTTCTGGAGGGCTATGCGGTGGATATCCGGGAGATGCCCATTGAGGAAGCCAAGGCTACCGGCGCCACCGCTCTGTTCAGCGAAAAGTACGGAGACACCGTCCGCGTGGTCAACATGGGCGGCTACTCCGTCGAGCTGTGCGGCGGCACCCATCTGGACAACACCGCCAAGGTTGGCCCCTTTGAGCTGGAAAGCGAGTGCAGCGTTGCCTCCGGTGTCCGCAGAATTGAGGCGATCACCGGCAAGGCCTGCCTGAAGCGGATGGAAAGAAATCAGCAGCTGCTGTTTGAAGCTGCCGCGAAGCTGAAGACCAAACCCGCCGATGTGGGCACAAAGATCCAGAGCTATGTGGAAGAGGTCAGGGAGCTGAAGCGGTCCGTTGAGCAGTATAAGGCGAAGGAAGCCTCCGGCGAAGTGGAGCGGTTCTTGTTCGGCTCCCGGAATATGGGCGGCTTTAAGGTGCTGACTGCCATGGTTCCCAACGCTGATGCGGCAAAGCTGCGTCAGATGGGCGATATGCTGCGGGACAAGGACCCCAAGGTGGTTGCGGTACTGGCAACGAACAACGACGGCAAGCCTACCTTCCTGGCTGTGTGCGGCAAGGACGCTGTCGCCAGCGGCCTGAAGGCCGGGGAACTGGTCAAGCAGGTGTGCAGCTGCTGCGGCGGCAGCGGCGGCGGCAAGCCGGACTCCGCCATGGGCGGCGGCAAGGATGTCACCAAGGTCGACAACGCGCTGGCTCTGGTGGATGACTACGTTGCTTCCAAGATTCAGTGATTTCATAGGGCGCAGCCATGTGCTGCGCCCTTTTTCGTAAAGGGAGTGTGGGTATGCGGCGAATTGTATATCTGGCCCTTGGGTTTGCCGCTGCCTGCGGCCTGAACCTGTATGCGGACGGTTGGTTCCCCAAACTGCTGGGCTTCGGAACAATTCTCTGTCTGAGTATCTTGGCGGAGAAGAAGCCCGGTGCACTCACGCGCTGCCTGAGTGCCGCACTTGGAATTGCGGTGGGCCTTGGCTGGTTCAGCATGTATACAGCGCGGCATCTGAACCCGATTACACCACTGGATGGGGAAGTGGTGGACTGCGTAGTGGAAGCAATGGATTATAGCCGGGCAACAGAGTACGGAAGCGCCGTGGATGGCACCGTGAAACTGGCTGACCGTTCTTACCGTGTTACGGCATATCTGAAACAGACAGAGAGGATTACGCCCGGAGATTTGATCGCCGGCAGTTTTCGGCTGCGGATAACGACTGAGGCGGGAGAAGACCCATCTTCCTATTATCAGGGCAAGGGTATTTTCCTTTTGGCTTATCAGAAGGGTGAAATTCAATTGTCCGAAGGGGAGCCGTTTTTCCGGCACATCCCCGCCATTTTGCGCCATCACATTCAGAGTATTTTAGAGAAATACATACCGTTAGATTGCGTGGCCTTTGCCAAAGCACTGCTGCTGGGCGACACCTCTGAGCTGACGTATCAGACGGATACGGCGTTAAAGGTCAGCGGCATTCGCCATGTGGTTGCGGTGTCCGGGCTTCACATCTCGATCCTGTTCGCAATCCTCAGTGCCATTACGTTCCGGAAGCGGTTCCTGACTGCCGTTGTGGGGATTCCGCTGCTGTTTCTGTTTGCGGGGGTTGCCGGCTTTACGCCCTCTGTGACCCGGGCCTGTATCATGTCCGGACTGATGCTGACGGCCCAGCTGATGAACAGAGAATACGATGGCCCCGCCGCTCTTGCTTTTGCGGTAATCGCCATGCTGGCGGTCAATCCTTACTGCATCAGCTCCGTCAGCTTCCAACTGTCTGTCGCCAGCGTCGCGGGCATTTTCCTGTTCTCACCTGGTATCCGTGAAAAACTGATCTCGAAAATAAAAGACAGAAAAGGAAAACAGTATTCGCTGCTTCGGAAACTGGCTGCCGGAATCGCGGTGACGCTTGGCGCGCAGGTCTTAACAATCCCGCTTTGTGCCTGCTATTTTGGAATGGTCAGCTTGATTGGCGCTGTCACCAACCTGCTGGTGCTGTGGGCAGTCAGTCTGACCTTCTGCCTGCTGGCTGCGGTCTGTGTGCTGGCGCTGATTTGGGGGCCTCTTGCGGGGCTTGTTGGCGCAGTTGCGGGAATTTTCATCCGCTATGTTCTGCTGGCGGCGAAAACCATGGCGGCGTTTCCGTTGGCGGCGGTGTACACGGTCAGCCCTTACATTATCATCTGGCTGGTTTTTGTGTACCTGTTGCTCCTGATTTATTTATTGAGCAGAAAAATGGCGGTTTCCTTTGTCTGCTGTGCTGTTTTGTCGCTGTGCATCGCACTGATGGCCTCCTGGTGGGAGCCGTCTGCCTCGGATGTACGCTTTTCGATGCTTGACGTGGGGCAGGGGCAATGCCTTTTGCTCCAATCCAAGGGCAGAATCTACATGATGGACTGCGGCGGCGACAGCGATGCCCGGTCTGCCGATGCAGCGGCGGAAATGCTCCTGAGTCAGGGGTATTCCCATATCGATGGGTTAATTCTGACGCACACCGACCGGGATCACGCCGGAGGCGCTGAGAATTTCCTGTCAAGAATTCGAACCGACCTGCTGATTCTGCCGGAACCGGCAGATTCGATGGCTGTTCCGGAGCAAACGCAGGTTGTCATTGCTTCTCAGGACCTACAGATCACGGATGCGAACACTACGATTTCCGTGTTTGCGCCGGTGTTTCACGGCGAAGATAATGAAATGAGCCTGTGCGTCTTGTTTGATACGGAAAAATGTGATATACTCATCACCGGAGACAGAAACGCTTTCGGAGAGCGATCCCTTCTGCGCCACGCGGATATCCCGGATGTGGATATTCTGGTGGCCGGGCATCACGGCTCCCGGTATTCTACCTGCGAGGAACTGCTCAGTGTAGCCCGCCCTGAAATTGTCTGTATCAGCGCAGGCGAGGATAACCCCTACGGGCACCCGGCGCCGGAGGTTCTGGAGCGGCTTTCGGATTTCGGCTGCACCGTATACCGTACAGACCGGCAGGGAACCATCACCATCAGGAGGTAAACCATGGCTAAAAAACAGCCCACAGACAGCGGAATCACCGAACTGAAAATGGCGCTGAAGCAGAAAGCTCTGGGACGGCTGTACTTTTTTCACGGGGAGGAGACATTCCTTCTGCATCATTATCTGGAGCAGATGAAAAAGCTGCTGCTGGACCCGCTGACGGAATCCTTCAACTACCACCGCCTGAGCAGTGAGACCTTTGAACTCCGGGCTTTTGCGGATGCTGTGGAGAATCTGCCCATGATGGCGGAAGCGACCCTTGTCCAAATTGATGATGTGGACATTTTCAAGCTGAATGAATCGGACCGGGAGAAAATGGCGGAAATCCTGCGGGATATTCCTGATTACTGTACGGTGGTTTTTACCTATATCACCGCCGCCTGGAAGCCGGACAAGCGTTACAAAAAGCTGTGGGACGCGGTGGACAGCTGCGCCCTTGTGGTGGAGTTTGCGAAGCAGGATCAAAGAGATCTGATCGCCTGGGTAACACGCCACTTTGCGGCGAACAAAAAGCGCATCTCCACCGACCTGTGCGCCTACCTCATTGATATCACAGGCGGAACCATGACCGCCCTGAGTGGTGAAATCGATAAAATCTGCGCCTATTCCGGGGCGGAGGAAATCAAAAAAAGCGATATTGATGCGGTGACGGAGCCGGTACTGGACGCGGTCGTTTTCCAGATGACCGACCAGCTCAGCGCCGGGCGCTACGATCAGGCTGTGCAGAAATTGCAGCAGCTTCTCAAAATGCAGCAGGAGCCGCTGGCGATTCTGGGGGCCATTGGCGGTCACTACCGACGCATCAGCGCCGCCCGTACCCTCCTGGACGCGGGGAAGAGCACCTATGACCTGCAAAAGCTCTGCGGCATCCCGGACTATCCTGCCCGAAAGACCATGGAGGCGGCCCGCCGGTGCAGTCCAAAGTTCTGCCGCGCCGCGGCCCAGCTGGTGCTGGAAACGGATTACCGGATGAAAACCTCCTTTGACGAACCGGAGCGCCTGCTGGAACTTCTGATTCTGCGGCTGGCACAGGAGGCAAAGAATGCTTAAAATCAAGGAAGCCATCGTGGTGGAGGGCCGCTACGATAAAAACACCCTGTCCCAGATTGTAGACGCCCCCATTCTGGAAACCTCTGGCTTTGGCATTTTTAAGGATCGGGAGCAAATGTCTTTTCTGCGGCAGGTGGCTGAGCGCAGGGGCCTGATCGTATTTACCGATTCCGACGGCGCGGGCTTTGTGATCCGAAACCATATCAAAAGCGCCATACCGTCAAAGTACCTGAAGCACGCCTATATCCCGGACGTGTACGGGAAGGAAAAGCGGAAAGCAGCGCCCGGAAAAGAGGGAAAGCTGGGGGTAGAGGGTCTGCCGCCGGAGATTCTGCTGGACGCTTTGCGCAGGGCGGGAGCGACCATAGAAGGGCAGGATTCCCCGGGAAAAAAGGGTATCACCAAGCAGGATCTTATGGCCCGCGGCTTGTCCGGCGGGGCCAATGCGGGGGCAAAACGGCAGCTTTTGCTAAAAAAGCTGGGCCTGCCGGAGCGCATGAGCGCCAACGCTATGCTTCAGGCCTTGAACCTTCTGTGCACCCCGGAGGAGCTGGATTTGATTCTGGAATCCCTGTAATGAGAGTAATGGAGAAAAACCATGGTAGATATACAAGTAACGAATCTGACAAAATTCTTCGTCATCGGCGAAAATCTTCTGGAAAACCTGACCTTCGAGATTCAGGAAGGGGAGTGCGTCGCCATTCTGGGCCGCAACGGCTGCGGCAAGACCACGCTCTTCAACATCCTCACCGGGCAGATGGACTACGATTCCGGCGAGGTCTACGTGAACCCCAACAAAAAGCTGGGCCTGATCTCCCAGATACCCCGGTTCCCGGAGGGCTATACCGTAGAGGATGTGCTGCGCTCTGCCTATACGGATATTCTGCGGGTACGTCAGAAGATGGAGCTGCTGGAATGCGAAATGGCAAACGGCGCCACAGACGCCCAGCTCCGGGAGTACGATGCCCTGACCAACCGCTTTCAAACCGGCGGCGGATACGACATGGACGTAGAGGTGGACAAAATCTGCAACGGCCTTGGCATTACGCCTGAGCAGCGGTGCCAGGAATTTGACAGCCTGTCCGGCGGCGAGAAAACCCGTGTAAATCTGGCCCGGCTGCTGCTGGAAAAAACGGACATTCTGCTGCTGGACGAGCCGACCAATCATCTCGACTTAAACAGCGTGGAGTGGCTGGAGCAATATATCAACGCCTTCAAGGGAACGGTGCTGACCATTTCTCACGACCGGTACTTCATCGACCAGATTGCCGACCGGGTCATTGAGATTACGGAAGGTCACGCGGAGTTCTACTCCGGCAACTATTCCTTCTACATGGATGAAAAGCAAGCCCGGTTCGACCTGCAATTAAAGCAGTACGAGCAGGAGCAGGCCAAGCTCAGACAGCTGGGCTATACCGTGGAGCGGATGAAAGGCTGGGGCATCAACAACCGCACCCTGTACCGCCGGGCCATGTCCATCCAGCACCGTATGGAGCGCATTCGCAAGACGGAAAAGCCAAAAAAAGAGCGCACCATGAAAGCCTCCTTTGGGGAAAAGGAGTTCTCCGGGGACATTGTGTTCAAAATGAAAAACGTCTCCAAATCCTTTGGGGATCGGACATTATTTTCAGACGTGAACCTGACCGTGGAGGGCGGAGAACGGATTGCGCTTCTGGGGGACAATGGCACAGGCAAGACGACGTTTATCAAGTGCCTTTTGGGAGACGAGGACTGCGCCGGAAAGATTCAGTTCGGCCCCACAGTGAAAGTTGGGTATCTGCCCCAGATTATCCACTTTGACCACCCGGAGCGCAGTTTGTATGACACCATGCTCTACGAGAAGAACTGCACCCCACAGACTGCCCGGGACCGTCTCGGGGCGTTCCTGTTCCAGGGCGAAGATGTGTTCAAACAGGTGGGCAACCTCTCCGGCGGCGAGCAGTCCCGACTGCGGCTGTGTATGCTGATGGACGAGAAGATTAACCTGTTGATTCTGGACGAGCCAACAAACCATCTGGACATTGCCTCCCGGGAATGGGTGGAAGCCGCTATCGAGGAATTCGAGGGTGTGCTGCTGTTTGTCTCCCATGACCGCTATTTCATTGAGAAATTTGCCGAGCGCATCTGGCTCTTGGAGGACGGCACCATCCGGGACTTCCCCTGCGGGTATCAGAAATATCGCTCCATTCTGGAGCACGAAGCGGCAGCGAAGCCCGTCATCACCGCCGCTCCCAAGCCCAAAAAGGAAAAGCCCAAGGGCGGCACCAAGGATACGGATAAGCTGATTCGCCGTCTGGAGCGGGAGATCGAAAAACAGGAAGCGCTGATTGCGGAATTGGAAGGGAAAGTCGAAGCCGCTGCCGCCGACTATCAGGAACTGACCCGGCTGCTTGGAGAAAAGGAAGACGCGGAAGCGGTGCTGATGGATCTGATGGAGCAGTGGGACGCGGCGCAGGAGTAAAGAGTATGAAGCATCAGGGTACGAAAACGATCGAAACACCAAGGCTGATTTTGCGGCGGTTTACGCTGGAGGACGCGCCTGCCATGTACCGCAACTGGGCCTCTGACCCGGAAGTGACGAAATTTCTGACCTGGCCCACCCACGCAAGTGAAGAAGTCAGCCGGCTGGTTTTGCTTGACTGGACAGGGCAGTATGGAGATGACACCTTTTATCAGTGGGCCATCGTTCCGAAAAATACAGGCGAACCAGTTGGCTCCATTGGCGCTGTTTGCCTGAACGAACAGGCACAGCTTGTGCATATCGGCTACTGCCTCGGCGCATACTGGTGGCATCAGGGCATCACCTCCGAGGCTATGAAAGCAGTAATGGACTACTTCTTCGATGAAATCGGCGTGAACCGGGTGGAATCGAGACACGATCCCCGCAATCCCAACTCTGGCGCAGTCATGCGCAAGTGCGGCATGAAATTTGAAGGAACCCTGCGTCAGTCTGATTGGAACAATCAGGGAATCTGTGACGCCAGTTGGTATGGTATTCTGGCATCAGAACGACCATGCACGAAAAAGGGTAGTTGACACGCGTCATGGGAATGCTTATAATAGATGACATATGACAGAAAAGGAGAGAACAAACATGAGTTCTTGCAATGGAAATTGCTCTTCCTGCGGTTCCGATTGTGCGGATCGTCAGGCCGAAAGCCTCCTGGCAGAGCTGAATCCCAAATCCAGCGTAAAAAAGGTCATCGCCGTGATTTCCGGCAAGGGCGGTGTGGGCAAGTCCACCGTCACCGCCATGCTGGCTGTTGCCATGGCCCGGCAGGGGAAGAAGGTGGCTGTGCTGGATGCCGACATCACCGGCCCCTCCGCGCCCACTGCCTTTGGCGTTTTCGAGTGCCAGGGCGCCAATGAGGATGGCCTGTTCCCGGCACTGACCCGGGGCGGCATTCAGGTCATGTCCATCAACCTGCTGTTGGATAACCCCGCCGATCCTGTGGTGTGGCGCGGGCCCGTCATTGCCGGGGCTGTCAAGCAGTTCTGGACGGACGTGATTTGGGAGGACGTGGACTATATGTTCGTGGACATGCCTCCCGGAACCGGTGATGTGCCCCTGACCGTGTTCCAGAGCCTGCCCATCGACGGCGTGGTCATTGTCACCACCCCGCAGGATCTGGTGTCCATGATCGTTGCCAAGGCGGTCAAGATGGCAAATATGATGCACATTCCCGTTCTGGGCCTTGTTGAGAATTATTCCTATCTGGAGTGCCCGGACTGCGGCAGAAAGATTGAGGTCTTCGGCAAGTCTCATATTAACGAGATTGCCGACAAGTTTGAGCTGCCTGTATTGGCAAAGCTGCCCATCGACCCGTCTGTGGCGGAAGCCTATGACAACGGCCTGATGGAGACCGTCAATACGGATGCGGTCAGCGGTGTAATTGACGCGGTTCTGAAAGCTTAATGAAACGGAAAACCCGGCAAAAGCCGGGTTTTCTTTGTGATAATGCGAAATAACAGTAGCGTTCCCAGGGATAATGTGCTACAATACCCCGAGAGCATTGAACAATCGAAAGGGAGAACAACATTGGAAACGAATGAGAATGCAGGCTTTCAGACAAAGGACTACTGGTACGATTTGCCGGAGGAGCTGATTGCCCAGACCCCGCTGCAAAAGCGGGATACCTCCCGGCTGATGGTGCTGAACCGGGAGACAGGGGAGATCAGCCATAAGCACTTTTACGACATTGTTGACTATCTGAACCCCGGCGACTGTCTTGTAATGAACGATTCCCGGGTACTGCCTGCAAGACTTTTGGGTCACCGGCCCACCGGCGGCGCGGTGGAGGTGCTGCTGCTGCGGGATTTGGGGAATAACTGCTGGGAGTGCCTGTGCAAGCCGGGCCGGAAAATGCTCCCCGGCAGCGAGGTCAGCTTTGGCGACGGTGAATTAAAAGCGGTCGTCCGGGAAGTCCGGGAGGACGGCAACCGGGTGGTGGAATTTTTCTATGAGGGAATTTTTCTGGAAGTTCTGGAACGCCTTGGCAAGATGCCCCTGCCGCCCTATATCAAGGCGGAGCTTGCCGATCAGGAGCGCTACCAAACGGTGTATTCCCGGGAGGTCGGTTCCGCCGCTGCTCCCACCGCCGGGCTTCACTTTACCAATGAATTGCTGGACAAGGTCCGGGCCAAGGGTGTTAAGACGGCCTTCGTCACATTGCACGTCGGCCTTGGCACCTTCCGTCCTGTGAAGGCGGACAATATTCTGGAACACCATATGCACTCCGAGCTGTGCATGATGAACGAGGAAACGGCCAAAATTCTGAATGAAACCAGAAAAAACGGCGGGCAGGTGATCTGCGTGGGTACGACCTCCTGCCGGACGCTGGAATCTCTGGTGGGGGAGGACGGAACCTTCTGCGCCGGTTCCAGATGGACGGATATTTTCATCTATCCCGGCTATACCTTCAAGGCCATGGACGGTCTGATCACCAATTTCCATCTGCCGGAGAGTACGCTGGTTATGCTGGTGTCTGCCTTTGCCGGGCGGGAGAGAGTGCTGAACGCCTACGCCGAGGCCGTGAAGGAGCGCTATCGCTTCTTCAGCTTTGGGGATGCGATGTTTATTGGTTAAAACAGCAAGAACATGATAAAGCGTTCAGAATGAGCACGGCTTTCGCGGGATAGAAGTCAGGTATAGGGAAAGGAAAGACGCCAAGTTTTTTGAAAACTTGGCGTCTTTCAGTGGCGGAGAGAGTGGGATTCGAACAGAGTGTTATATGTTGAAAAAGTTATTGAATATCAGTCACTTTTTCGTTTTCGTTAGCATTTTTGTTAGCATTATCGTTTTTGTTGTCAAAAAATGCGGTGAAGGTTTTTGCGTGGGCGGCTACGTCCTGCTGGGCTATGTGGGTGTAGATTTTACGCATGGTCTGATCGTTGGCCCAGCCGCCTATCTCCATGGCTACTTTCTCCGGGACGTTCAGATGGTATGCAAGGCTTGCAAAGCTGTGGCGCAGGCCGTGGATGCCTACCTTTGGAAGATTGTTTGCTTCGCAGATGCGGTTGATCTGCTGGAACATTCCGGCTGGGGACATGGTTACAACATAGTCTGACTTGCGTTGTGCGGCTTTCAGAGCGGCTCTGAGGGGTGGAATGATTGGGATAAGCCGGGTTGAGCTTCTGTTCTTATTTTCCTTCTTGCGGACAAGGACGCCGCCCTCACCGTACACGGCAGCGCCTGACACGGTGATGATTCCGTTTTCCAGGTCTACATTCTCCCAGCGCAAGTCCAGCAGTTCAGACCGGCGCATACTGGAAAGGGCCAGCAGGGCGGGAATCTCCGCTGGCATTCCGTGGATGGCTTCCACAAAGGCGGGAATCTGATCTGGGGTTAGGAATGGATGCTCATTTGGTTTGACCTGCGGAAGGCGGACGGTGATCTTCTCTCCGGTGGCCTCCACGATCACGGAAGACAGAAACCTCCATGCGTTTTGCAGGGTCTTCGCGCTGCACAGCTTGGCTTCCGCGTTCACGGCCCGCTGCCACTGCTCCTGAGTGACGGCTCCAATATCCCGCTGCATCATGGTCTGGAATCTTCCGCGCTGGATGAATCGGTAGCCCCGGACGGTGGCCGGAGACAGAACGTTTGAGCGGCAGGATATGTAATCATCGATGGCTTCTGTGACCTTCTTCTTCGGCTTAGCGGCTTTTGCCTTCATAATGCCCTTCTTGACGGCCAGCGCCTCTGCGATGGCCTGATCTTCTTTGTCTCGGGTGATTGTGATACTTCTCCCGTCTATTCGCAGCTGGACGCACCATTTTCCGGACGGAAGCTTCCTTGCTTTCGGTATTTTCAATTTTTCCCTTGCCTTTCCGGGGCAAGTCTGCTATCATAAAAGCGCAGAATGCCCCTGCTGTGGTTGGTTGGTGGTTGGTTGGTGGTTTTCTGTATCGCCGCTCTGGTGTTCGCAGCACCGGGGCGGTTTTTTATTTTGCAGTCTGGACGGCGATCTTCAAAGCGTCAATAAGTATCTTCCATTCTCGTTCTTTTGGTCACAAAAAATTCTAATTGTAACACGAAATTGAAATCTGTTTGGTGTCAATGTTTTTCTTTATAAAATCAGAATCAACAAAATCGCCCGATTTACTAAGTATTGGGTCGTTTTGACAAAAAAGATATGTAACGTAATATAGTTTGTGATAAGTCAATGCAAAATCAGATAATGAGTAAATTGCGTCGTAGCTTGGCCAACCCCAAGAACCATATTCAGTATAAGATATCCTTTTTTCATGCATATTGTGGCCAAGGTAGAAACTTTCACATTGATGCTCGTTCAGCATTTTGCATAGCATATACATGAAGTATTGTTCACCTGATATTTTCATTTTGTTATTTGGAGGAAGTAACGTGTAATTAAAGAATCTTTGAGCGATGGAACGCTGATACTCCTTCAATATCAAATCAACATCATCTAATTCGCCTTGCCTTGTAAAACAGTATTCTGTTTGGATTTCTAAATTTCTCTGTGCTCTGTAAATATAATCAATCAAATCCAATCCTGGCCGAAGAGATGGCGCACATTGGTAGTTTGAGGTTACTGACCATGCTACAAGGTAACGCAATTCTGACTGTTTCTTGTACTGATATAGTCTGTGTATGCAATAAATTATTGACAGAATTAGCAGAAATAGAATCAAACCCATTGCGTAACTCCATATCAGATTACCCGGCTTAGGAACTGGACGGCCTTGCCGACGATTTCAGCGTTTTCCTGTTCACCGCGGATGATGATTGGCGGGTACTTCGGGTTCTCTGAGCGGAGCTCCAGATAGTCCGGGCCGCGGTAGATGCGCTTGAGGGTGTATTCATCGTCAACGCGGACAACACCAATGCGTCCGTCTTCCACATATTCGCCTGTCTTAACGAACACAATGTCACCATCGAAGATGTGTGCGCCGATCATGCTGTCACCAACGCAGCGAAATACCCGGTCTGCGTCAATGTCTGCCGGGGCCAGCACGGTTTCTTCCTCAATCTCCTTGTGAATGGGGCTGCCGCAGGCCGTGCCGCCGATGACCTGCCAGCGCTTCATGCGGGGGATTGGAGATAGGGCTTTGCTGTGCGCATCGGAAGCGTCATCGTCAATCAGGTAGGAAGCTGGTACATCAAAGAGACTTGCCAATTGCTTTATTGTCGATGTCGGAATATCTTCAACACGTCCACATTCCCATTTGCTTACGGCGTTTTTTTGAACACCGACTCTCTGTCCAAGTTCTGTTTGAGTTAGCCCTATTGACTTCCGAAGAGTTTTGATTTTTTCACCGACTGTCATTATTTCCACCTCTTTCTATCTTAGTATCTTAATAATAACACATATTTTCCTAAAGTCAACAAAAAGTATCTTGACAAATGGAAAAATGTCGTTATAATGAAAGTATCTTGTAAAGGTGAAAGGTGGTGTACATATGAATATCGCATTGTTGAAAGGCGAAATCCGCGCAAGATCGATGACGCAAGAAGACGTTGCGTCCAAAATTGGTGTCAGTTTGTCCAGATTTAATGCAAAACTAAACCATACCGGGGGAGCAGAATTCTCTCTCGGTGAGGTTCGTGCGATCAAATCGTTGCTTTGCTTAGATTCGGATGCTGTTGACACCATTTTTTTTGATGATTAGGTATCTTGACAAGATACAATCCTGAGAAAGAAAACCGCCCGGTGCTGGGCGGCAGGAAGGAGTGATTTCAAATGGAAGAAAAGAAATGCCCGGTTGACCGGGGGAAGGTCCTGATCGGGCTGGAGTGCTGCCTTGCAGACCCCGCTCTGCTTAATGTATGCAGTCGGCATTGCCCGTATGGACGCGATGAGGAGTGCACCGAAACTGTTCGGAAAGACGCTCTGGCCTACATCTACTACCTGGAAGAACGGCTGGGGGTGACGGGATGAAGCATGGGAAGCGGCCCACGCTGGCCCAGCGGAAGCATATCCAGAGCTTTCGGATGAACCCGGAGAACTGGCTGGTGGTGCGGGACAACAATGAGGCGTTCGTCATCCGGCACCGGCTGAGCGACAAGGAAAAGAAACTGCCAAGGAGGGAACGGTAATGCCGAGAATCAGGCAAAAGGCGGATGTGTACCGCAATGAGGACTTCCGGCGGGATGTGCTGGTCCAACTGGCACAAATGGGGATTCACCAGCGCGACCTGGCCGAACACCTGGGGGTTTGCGACGCAACCATCAGCGTGATGCTGAGGCAGCCGGAGAAGATTCAGGTGGATCGGCTCAGAAAGCTCATTTCGCTTTTGAAACTGCCGCCGGAGACCGCGCTTCGACTGCTGGGATACCAGACAAAAGCCATTCGGGAGGTGATAGACGAATGACAAAGAAGAAGGAAGACTGTTTCAAGAGCCCGCCGGAGTGCCTGCTGCACAACAAGAATATCCAACTCTGTTCGGAAAGCCGCTGCTTTCGCTTCGGGTGGAATGCGCATGAGGCGCGGATGCGTGAAATCCTGTTCGCCGCCAAGGGGCTGACCATGTGCTCTGACGGGCTGCGGCGGCTGGTGATGCCGGCGAGAAATGATGTGAAGGAGGAAACCAAGTGAAACAGATGGTTACGGACATTCAGGATATCCGGGCGGCGCTGGACGATGAGGATGCGCAGTTGATGCGGATGTTCCCCCGGAGACGGGAGGCTGCGCTGGACGAGATGCTGCTGGTGCAGAAGGACGGGAAAATGTTTCTTCTGCGCAAGGCGGATGTGGCCCGGCGGCAGAAGGTACTTAACGGAATCATCCTGGCGGTGATCGGCTGCGTTTGTACGCTGTATCTGATTGCGGCGGTTATGTGCGCCATTACCGGGAGCGGGCACGGCGGTGTGTATCTGCTGCTCTTTGAGCTGTCGCTGATGCCGTACATCGCAAAGGTGCCGAAGGAGGTTCGGGGAGGTGTTCAGCCATGATGTTCACGCCTGAGGAGCTGGAGGAGATGCGCCGGGCGGATGCGGAGATTGACGAGAACTTCCGCCTGACAAACGAAGAAATCCAGGCAAGCCGGAAGCGTGACCGGGAATCGGTGGTTGATCGGAAAGATCGTCGCGGAAAGAAGATCGCCGCCCAGCGAGCCGCCTACCGGGAAGCCAACAAGGAGAAGATCGCCGCCCAGCAAGCCGCCTACTATGAAGCCAACAAGGAGAAGATCGCCGCCCAGCAGGCCGCCTGGAAAAAGGAAAACCGTGAGAAGTGGAATGCCTATCAGCGGGAATACCGAAAGAAGAGAAAAGCCGCCTCTCGGAGTGGAAGTCCGAAAAGCGGCAGTTAAAGAAACACCATCCTCATTATAGGGGATTCAGAAAGGAAAATCAATATGGAAATTCGGTTAAAGCAGCTGCATCTGGAAAATTTTAAGTGCCACAAGTCCCTGACCATCGCCTTTGACGGCGGAAATACCAGCATTTACGGGGACAACGCCACGGGCAAGACCAGCATCTACGATGCCTTTGTCTGGCTGCTGTTCGGGAAGGACAGCGGCGGCAACGGCGAGCAGACCATCAACATTAAGCCCCTGGACGCTGACGGCAGCGTCCGTGACCACAACTGCGTCACGGAGGTGGAAGCGGTGCTGCTGGCGGACGGAGAGGAAGTGAGCCTGAAGCGGACGCTGCGGGAGGTATGGACGACCCGCCGGGGGCAAAGCGAGGCGGTGTTCGGCGGGAACACCAGCGAGTATTTCGTGGACGGGGTTCCCTGCAAGGCCAGCGCCTACCGAGACAAGGTGGCTGAGCTGGTGGACGAGGACAGGTTCCGGCTGCTGACCACGGTGAGTTACTTCGCTGGGACGCTGGACTGGAAGAAACGGCGGGAAGCGCTGTTTGACCTGTTCGGCGGTCTGAATGACCGGGAGATTCTGTCAACTGACCAGCGGTTCGCGCCTCTGTTGGAAGCCATGGGCAATCGCAATCTGGAAGACACCCGTAAGGTGCTGACCCGGCAGAAGAAGGACTACAGCGTCACTCGGAACGAGGTGCCCGCGCGGATCAGCGAGTGCGAGAAGACCATTTCCGACCTGAGCGGCGTTGACTTTGATGGGGCGAAGGCAGAGGCCGCCACGCTCTCCGCCCGGCGGGATCAGCTGCAAAAGGAGCTGCTGGCCATCGAGCAGAACACCGCCGTTCAGGCAAAGCAGATGGAGCTGCGGGAAGCGAAACTGGAGCTGCAACAGCTGGAGGAGGAAAACCGGCGGTTCCGGGAGGATCAGCGGCGGACGCTGCCGGACACCGGCAGGCTTTCTGATGCGATTGAGAAGGACAAGTACGCGCTTGCCTCTGCCGAACGCGGTCTGGATATGCGCATCCGGGAAATCGGGCGGTGCGACAGCATGATCGACGAAATTCGTAAGGCGTGGATGGATGTTAATGCCGAGCAGTATTCCGGGAGCGACACCTGCCCCACCTGCGGCCAGAATCTTCCCGCTGCTCAGATCGTGCGGGCAGCCAAGGCCTTTGGGGAGGACAAGAAAAAGCGGCTGGAATCTCTGGTGGAGAAATCCAAGGCGTACAAGAATCAGAAGGCGCAGTGCCAGAAGGAAGCGGAGGAACAGAAACTGTACGTTGCCAATCTGGAACGAAATATTGCCAGAAATGAGCTGGAACTGAAGGAAGCGAAGAAGACCGTTGAGGAAGCCGTGGTCAGCGATATGCCGGACTATGGGCAGAGGAAGGAATCTGTCACCAGCTGGATTTCCTCCGTTCAGCGGGAGCTGGACGGCCTGAGACAGGATGCTTCCAGATCGGCAAGTGAGCTGCGCAGAAGGATCAGCGAGCTGAGCGCCGAGATTGCCAGGGCCAACGAGACCGCCGGAAAGCGGGGCGCTTATGCGTATGCACAAAGCCGCATTGAAACGCTGCGGGAGGAAGCCCGGGCGGCGGCGGAGAACCTGAGCGCACTGGACAAGCTGCTGTACCTGATGGACGAATACAGCAGGTATAAGTCCTCCTTCGTGGAGAACGGGGTCAACGAACGGTTCCGGCTTGCCCGGTTCCGGCTGTTCCGGGAGCAGGCCAACGGCGGTGTGGAAGACCGCTGTGACGTGACCTATGACGGCGTGCCCTACATTGGGCTGAACAACGGCATGAAGATCAATGTGGGCATCGACATTATCAACACCCTGAGCCGGGCCTATGGCGTGACGGTGCCGCTGTTCGTGGACAATGCGGAGAGCGTGACCAAACTGGAAGAATGCGGCTGCCAGGTGATTCGTCTGGTGGTCAGCGAAATGGATAAGGAGTTGAGAATCGAACATGGCTAAAGTCAAAGATCGGGCAAAACCCAGCATTCCGCCGGTAGCCCCCGGCACCTACAGCGCCATCTGCGTCGGAAGCATTGATATGGGTGAGCAGCTGGTGAAATACAAGGACAAGAGCAACTATTCCAATCAGGTAGCATTCATCTTTGAGCTGGTTGGCGAGTACATCGAGGTGGACGGCAAGCAGGAGCCACGGACGCTGAGCCGGAAATTCACGTTCTCCAAGAGCGAAAAGAGCGGCCTGCGGAAGTTCGTGGAGAGCTGGCAGGGGAAGAAGTTCAGCAATGAGGAGTTCGGAGAGTTCGACACCAACGACATGGTTGGGAAAGAGGCCATGATCGGCGTGGTGCTCAACGACACCGGGGAATATGCCAACATCGACACCATCATGGGCTTGCCGAAGGGCATGAGCGCCGGGAAGCCCCAGAGCGAGCTGATCCGCTTCGACATTGACCCGTGGGATCAGGCGGCTTTTGACGCCCTTCCTGAGTTCGCGCAGTCCTGGGTGATGAACAGCACCAATTACCAGAAGCAGCACGCGCCGGAGACCACTGTGGCCGTCACGCCGCCTGCATCGGCGGCAGCACAGGAGGAATGCCCGATATGAGATTTACGGCACTGGCTTCCTCTTCCCATGGGAACGCCTACATTGTTGACGATCAGGAGACCCGCATTCTGCTGGAGTGCGGGGTTTCCCACAGAAAGTTAAAGCAGCTTTCCGGCTTTTCGCTGAATCAATTCGCGGCATGCCTGGTAAGCCACGAGCACAAGGATCACGCCAAGGCCGTCGGGGAGCTAATCAAGGACGGCATGACAATCTACATGAGTGAGGGCACCGCTGACGCGCTGGAAACGGACGGCGTGAGCCTCTGCGCGGCCCTGGATCAGTTCAACGTTGGGTCGCTGGATATTGTGCCCTTCACCACATTTCACGATGCTGCGGAGCCGCTTGGGTTCCTTATCAAGTCCAGAGTGGACGCTGATGTGCTGGCCTTTGCCACGGATACGGTGAATCTGCGGTATCGGTTCCCCGGGCTGAACATTCTGGCCATTGAGGCCAACTACGACAAGGCCATTCTGGAGCGCTGCGAGAAGATTCCGGAGAAGGTTCGCAAGCGGATCACCAATTCCCACATGGAGATTGATACCCTGTGCGAGTACCTGAGAGGGCTGGATTTAAGCGCCTGCCGGGAGATTCATCTGCTGCACCTTTCCGACGCCACCAGCCACGAGGAGCACTTCATCAACAAGGTGCGCCGCTGCGTTCCGGCTGGGATTCAGGTGGACGCGGCCTGCCGGGGAAAGTAGGTGAATGTCCATGGCTTGCAGACGCTGCGTCAGCAGCAAGGTCGTTGAGAGCGACGATTTTTATAAACTCCCGGCAGATGCGCAGGCACTTTATTTCCACATGAATATGATTGCGGATGATGACGGATTTGTGAACAACGCGTCCAGCACCTACTCCAGAATCAAAAACGGAGCGTCTGCACTGGCAAAACTTGTGGAAAAACGGTTCGTTCTGAAATTCGGGACGGTTTACGTCATTAAGCACTGGCGTATTTCCAACAGCCTGAAAAGCGACCGTGTCAAGCCCCTTCTGTATGCAGAAATCTCCAAAAAAGTTTGGATTAAGGACAACAGGGCGTATACTGACCACTTTTGCAACGGTTGTATTACCCTGTACGAAGCAAGGACAGGGCTGAAACCAGAGCCGGAACGGAATCCAAATGGAATCCAAATGGAATCCGGTTGGAATCCAAATGGAATCCTAACCCAACCTAACCTAACTAAACCTAACCAAACTAAACCTAACCAAAGCCGGGAGGGTAGTTTTGCAGGACTGTTTGAGCAGGTTTGGGACGCATACCCGGAGGGCAGAAGGGGAGACAAGGAGAGTGCGTACCAGGCGCACAGACAGGTGGTGCCGGACGAAGACACGAACAGCATGGTACTTAGCAGCCTGCAGGAATGGAAACAGTCGGAGCAGTGGAACAAGGACGGCGGCAAGTACATCCCGTATCTGTGCAACTGGCTGATTCGGCTGACATGGAAGACAAAGCCGGAACGGATGACGATCCCCAATGGTGCCAGCGGCGAACTGGGCGAGGCGGAAATGGCGGCGATCCGTAGAGTGTTGGCCATGGATGGTGACGGGATGGAGGTAGCCTATGGCGACAGTTTGGTATGACCACTATGCAAGGTGTCCATTCTACCAGAGAACCGATGACAATAAGCAAGTGTACTGCGAAGGAATTTGTGGAGCCAAAAGCACAATCATGAAGTATGACACGAAAGAGGAAATGATGGTTCAACTGAAGACTGTTTGCTGTGACAATTACAAAAGTTGTGTGTTTTATCAGTTTAAGGAGGAAATGTACGATAAAAATGGATGAATACAAGTCGGCTCCTGACAGCCAATTCAGACTGCGTCCGTGCAAGTGTGGGTCTGAGGATGTTGTGTATCAGTCTTACCAGGGGCCATCGGGCGTGATTTACCGGGTGAAGTGCCGGAGCTGCGGCATTCGGACATTCTGGAGACTGTGCAGGCATGATGTGCAGGTGGATTGGAATCGGGAGGTGTAGTATGACCATGTCTAGAATGAAACCGATTCTTTTCAACACCGAAATGGTTCAGGCAAACCTGAATGGCCTTAAGTCTGCTACCAGGCGTGTGGCGTTCCGCAATGAAGATCTTCGGAAGTTTCCTCGCCCTGACAATCCTGATGCGTGGTGGTTCCGTGGCAGAGCCTATCCTAACTGGGATAGTGCTATGCGATCACCCCAAGGCGTACTCTCGCTGTGCAAATACAAGAAGGGAGACGTCCTGTATGTCCGGGAGACTTGGAGAGTGCGAAATGTGTTTGGTGATATTGCCAGAGGCGACCGTATGGCGGAAATTGAGTTCAAGGCTGGTGGAGACACGATATGCGTTCCTGCTTTTGACTATGCCCAAAGTTATGGTGCGTGGAAGCCATCTATCCATATGCCGAAGGAAGCCGCTAGGCTGTTCCTGAAGGTTACGAATGTCAGGGTGGAGAGGTTGCAGGACATTGACGAAGAAGGAGCCAAAGCAGAGGGGGCAAATTTTTGCAACGGGAAACACATTGGCGTTGAAGAAAAAATGCGGCGTTCAGCTGTTGAGCGGTTTGCGGATATTTGGAACAGGACCATCAAACCGGCAGATATTGACCTCTACGGCTGGTATGCCAACCCGTGGGTATTTGTGATCGAGTATGAGCGGTGCGAAAAGCCGGAGGTGTGACGATGGATGAAGCAAGGAAGTATTCACCGTATAATTGGACAGACACAGCATTACAGTGCAGCTTTTCGCCTTTTATGCTGGAAAACACTGACCGTGTAAGAAACATTTTAGAAGACATGGAAGATAGGGTTGTTCGCGATTTTGTCAGATCAATCGAAATGGACAAGCCATATATCGTGAGAATGTTCATGGAAAATGTAAACGATAGGCCTTCTCTTGATTTGCGGTGTCGCATTCGTCTGTCTGTACGGGAAGTGCCGGAGGAACAAGTCAGTCTTGTTAGAGAGTTCAAGATTGTGAATGTTGATGCTTTGGAGATCGAAAACATCAACTGCAAAAACTGCGCTGCTCCAATTCCTGTTGGACGGCTTGACCTAAATGGTGACACGCTGGTCAGATGCAGCTATTGCGGTACTTATCACATGATCAGGAGGAAACATTGAGCAAAGCAAAACTGTATGGCATTCCCCGGAAGGGGATTCCAAATAACCGGCGTTTTGATCAGCGCTGGAAAACCAAAAACGAAAGGAACACCAAGTATGACGCAAGAAAACAGAACAAGTATCCTGCAAATGGCCCGTGGAGCCATTCAGGAAAGGGTTGACTATGAGGTCGGCAAGGCCGTGGACAATATCCTCGACCTGAACACAGACCCCACCGCCAAGCGGAAGATCACCCTGACCATCGAAATGAAGCCGGACGAGAACCGGCAGTACATCAAGATTTCCGCCAGCGCCAAGAGCGCCCTTGCTCCCGTGCTGCCCGTTGGAACCACCCTGGGTATTGCCGCCAACCCGGATACCGGGGAAATGCTGCTGGTGGAAAGTACGCCCCAGGTGCCCGGACAGGTGGCAATTGACGGAAGCGTTCAGGAAGGCCCCAAGCTGCTGAAAGTGGCAGCCATGAAATAACAGGAGGTAAAAACAATGTTGAAAGCAATGATTGAGAAGATCGAGAAGATGGCAGGCCCCAAGGTGTACGATATCGGCAATGAGCATTACGCCTCTGCCAATCTGGTACGCATTGACCCGAAGAAGGACTTCCCCAAGTCCATCGCCCTCACCGGCCTTGACAGCGTGTGCAAGATGGTGGTAAACGAGGCAAACGACCTGTTCCCCGGGGATCAGGTGCTGATTCAGGTGGTGGACTACCGCAATGTGCGGGTGTTTACCACGCTGGACGGAGAGATGGATCGGTGCTGGCTGTATGAGTGCAGTGCGGACACGCCCAGGGTCAAGACCGGCACGTTTATGAGCCATGAGGAAGCGGTGATTCAGCTGCGGTCTCTTTACATTCCGAATCCTGACATGGAGTATCTGCTGAAGCTGCTGTCCAGCGTGAGCCAGGAGAGCAAGGTATCTTCCAACGACAACGGCGTTTCTCAGACCGTGGAGGCCAGAACCGGCGTGGCCCTGACCACCAACGTGGAAGTACGGCCCTATGTCAATTTGCAGCCCTTCCGTACCTTCCTGGAGGTTCCCCAGCCGGAATCCATGTTCCTGCTGCGGCTGGACAATGATGGCAAGGTTGCGCTGATCGAGGCGGACGGCGGTGTGTGGAAGCTGGAAGCCACCCGGAATATCGCTGCTTACTTCGAGGACAAGCTGTCGGAGCTGATCGGCGCCGGGCGGGTCGTGGTGCTGCGCTGATGCCGAAGCCGTGGGAAAATGGGTCTGGGCTTCCAGACCCTACGGCCTTCCGTGGTGAGAAGGAAATCGAGAAGGAAGAACAGAGGGTCGCTGATCTGGTCAGGTGCTTACGGTATGTGGCGCGGATGGCCGGGTTTGAGATCATCAACCGCGTGGAGTTCCGGGATGTGAAAACAAAACGGACGTATAAATGATTGGAGGAATTTCTATGAAACAGTACATTGGAACGAAGATTATTCAGGCTGAGCCTGCATACAGGGTGGACGGAAAAGTTTTTGTAAAGGCAAACATTGTTCCCAGCGGTGTCCACATTGAGGATGGCTATAAGGTCGTGTATCCTGACGGCTATGAGAGCTGGTCTCCCAAGGATGTGTTTGAGGCCGCATACCGGGCCACGGACGGCATGAGCTTCGGTCTGGCAATCGAGGCAGCAAAGATGGGTAAGAAGATTGCCCGGGCGGGTTGGAATGGGAAGAACCAGTATGTGGAACTGGCTTCCTGCATCTCCTACAAGAACGGTGCCGGTGAGATCGTGAACGTGGAGCATGACGCAATCGGAAACAAGGCTCTTGCATTCGTCGGCACCAGCGGTGTGCAGATGGGGTGGCTGGCTTCTCAGGCGGATATGCTTGCGGACGACTGGAAGATCGTGGAGTAAGGAGGAAATACCATGTTTTTCATGAGCAGAAAGAGTTTCCGGGAAGAGGTTGAAAAAGAGCTTTCCGAGAAAATGGAGGAACGGGAATACAGAATGAGTTTGAATATGGATTTCTCGCGACTCTGTGAGAGAATCGGACGACTGGAAGATCGTGTTGCAAGGCTTGAAAGCAAAGAGGAATGCACACCTGATTTGCCGTATTGATACAGATTGGGAGGGAGCTTCGGCTCCCTCTTTTTCTGATTGAACGGCGGATTGCACGGGAATTACACGCGTGCAAAAAAGCCAACGCCTTATTTGGCGCTGGCTTCCTTTTCTTTTCTGGCGGCGATTGCTTCCATCAGAAGTTCCCGGGCGATGGCTCCACGATTTCCGCTTTCCCCAGCGAACAGTTCGTATAGGTCTGGGTCTGCGTTTTTGCTGATTGTGATGTTCACGGCCACAGTGTTCGCTGCTTTCCATCGCGTCTGAGACGGAGGCGTTTTGACTGCCATTTTGGCACCCCCTTTATGTATCATAGGATACCATGCGGAAAGATGGATGTCAATGTCTGAAGCATTGCCAGGTATCCCCGATTGCCACGATTTTCATGTCGTTGGCAATGGCCGTCTCAACTGCTTCGCGGAGTGTAAACAGTTTTCCGGGGAAGCAGTGGTTATACCCGGTGCTGTCGCGCGTCATGATCTGATACCAGGTTCCGCAGCTGTATGTTCGCTCGATCAGGCAGACTTCCATGATTTTTCCTTTCTCCCCGTGTGCCCGGTAGGTCAGGCTTTTGTTACTTATTGATCCTGTCGGTAAGTTCTTCGTATACTTTCTTCGAAATCTGAATGATTCGTTTATATGTTTCATCATCGTCTGGATTCCTTCCGTTTTTGATATCACGCATATAAACTTGGGAACCTTGATTCTGGCACATCCACACAAGTGTACGGAGTTCTTCATTTGTGAAGTCTTTCATTTCGATCACTCCTTCTGGGCGAACCTAGAATGGATTTTTTCCAATGTAATCATATCGTCCTGGAGCCGCGCATTAACAGCACACCTGATATGGATGTTCTGGACTGCTTTCATGTCCTCACAGGTTTCCATGTATATCCTGTAAAGGTTACAAAACAGCCTCCTGTCGTCTTCTGGGTTTTCTTCGCTCCAACGCTGGTAAATGGCACCGAACTTCATTTTCAGTAATGCTTGCTTCGCTGCGTAATGATTGTTTTCTCCCATTTTGACTTCCTCCGATTTCCGGGCAATGCCCTGTTTTTCTGGTTTCTTTTGCTTTCCAAGTATATCCTAGCATATATCCTAGGATATGTCAAGAGCGTTTTATGGGTTTAGAAATCGGGTTTTGAATTTGCTACGATGGGCGGTAAGAAAGGGGGCGGCAGGCTTTGTGGTGGATTGGGACGCTATGCGAACGGAATACATTCAGGGCGGCGTGTCTTACCGGGAGCTTGCTGCCAAGTATGGGGTTCCGCTGCCTACGCTGGCTGAACGGGCAAAGGCAGAAAAATGGGTGGAGCTGCGCAGACAAGCCCATGACAAAGCCATTACAAAAACCGTGGAGACCGTTGCAAAACAAAATGCCCGGGTGGATGATCGGATTAACAAGTTAGCGAACCGGCTGATTGACAAGCTGGAGAAGGCCGTGGACGAGCTGGACGTGAAAACCGTCACCATGAAGACCACCATGAAGACAGGTGCGGCGAAAGTAACCACGGAATACAGGAAGCTGGACAGGGAAAAAGAGGGGCCGGTGGACAAGGGCGGGTTACAGCAGCTGACCAGCACCCTGCGGGATTTGAAAGCCATCCTGGATGTGCGCTCTGAGCTTGACAGGAAGGAGCAGGAGGCCAGAATCGCGTCTCTGCGGGCAAAGAGTGCGGTTTCTGATGACGATGATGAGGGCACCGGCGTGATTCTGATGCCGCCGAGACTGGACGTGGAAGATGGATAATGTGATCTGGAAGCCGCAGCCGAAACAGGTTCGGTTTATGCAGCGGACGGAGTATGAGGTGCTCTATGGCGGGGCTGCCGGAGGCGGGAAAAGTGACAGCCTGCTGGTTGAGGCGCTCAGGCAGGTGGACATTCCGCACTACCGTGGGATTATATTCCGTAAGACCTACCCACAGCTGTCTGAGCTGATCGACCGAAGCCAGACGCTCTATTCTCTGGCATTTCCAAAGGCCAGGTACAACGACAGCAAACACTTCTGGCAGTTTCCAAGCGGTGCAAAGATATACTTCGGCGCTATGCAGCACAGCAAGGACAAGACCAACTACCAGGGCAAGCGGTATGACTTCATAGGCTTTGACGAGCTGACCCATTTTACGTGGGAAGAATACAGCTATATGTTCTCACGAAACCGGCCCAGCAAGAACCCAAAGTCCAATCGGAAGACCATCTGCTACATACGGGCAACCACAAACCCCGGAGGAATCGGCCATGGATGGGTGAAACAGCGGTTTATTGACGCTGCGGAGCCTGGGAAGACCATTGTGGAGGAGATGGAGATCATACTGCCGGACGGCGGTAAGAAGACTGTCAGGCGGGACAGGGTATTTATCCCGGCGACCATCTTTGACAATCAGGCCCTTCTGGAGGAAAACCCCGGTTATCTTGGCTCTCTGGCTCTGCTTCCAGAAAAGGAGCGTAACGCCCTGCTGTATGGGGACTGGGATACCTTTGAGGGGCAGTATTTTACCGAGTTCCGCACGGAGCCGGACGCTGCCATGTGCAAAAAGGCAGGTATCACCGTGGAGCAGGCAAAGGCCCAGAACCGCTTCACCCACGTTATTGACCCGCTGGATCTGGAAAGCGGAAGCCGACGGGGCTGGACGATCATGCGTGGCTATGACTTTGGCTACAACAAGCCCTTTTCCGTCGGCTGGTATGCCGTGGACTATGACGGCGTACTATACCGCATTATGGAGCTTTACGGGTGCACGGATATCCCGAACACGGGCATTAAGTGGACACCAGAGCAGCAGTTTCAGGAGATTCGGCGAATTGAAAGTGAACACCCATGGCTGCGGGGAAAGAACATCATTGGCGTTGCCGACCCGGCAATCTGGGACAAGAGCAGAGGTATCAGCATTGCGGACACAGCTGCAAAGTACGGTGTCTACTTCTCACCCGGCGACCATGAGCGGATTCCGGGATGGATGCAGTGCCACTACCGGCTCCAATTTGACGAGCGGGGGTATCCGCGGTTCTACGTGTTTCGCAATTGCAAGCATTTTATCCGCACTATCCCGCTGATGATGTATGACCAGAACAAGCCGGAAGACCTGGACAGTGATCTGGAAGACCACATTGCAGACGAGTGGCGGTACATCAATATGTCGAGGCCGATTAAGCCGATTATGCCGGTGGAACAGAAAACCATTCTTTCTGACCCGCTGGATCAGTTCAAACGATAGGAGGATACCCATGGAGGTAAACAACGAGGGACAGCTGGATACCGAAATCCAGCAGATGGAAATGAAGCCCATTGGCAAGGAGCAGCTGAAGAAGTTCACCAAGATTCTGCGGGAGTACAAGGCCGGGAAGGTACACACCGAGAACCGCATTATTGCCGCAGAACAATGGTGGAAGCTGCGAAACACCGCGGAGGAGCAGAAAAAGACGGAGATTGGCGCAGATGGCGGCTTTACCTCTGTCTCCGCCTGGCTGCACAATGTGGTCACCAGCAAGCACGCCGATGCCATTGAGCAGTACCCGGAGCCGAATATCCTGCCAAGGGAGGAAGGGGACAAGGCGGAGGCGCAGATGCTGTCCGCAATCGTCCCGTGCGTGCTGGAACAGAACGACTTTCAGGGCACCTATGACAAGGCCATGTGGGCGAAGACCAAGTATGGCTGCGGAACCTACAAGGTTGTATGGGACAAGAATCTGCTCAATGGCCTTGGTGACATCCGTGTGGACAAGGTGAATCTTCTCAATATCTACTGGGAGCCGGGTGTTGAGGATATCCAGAAAAGCCGGTACTTCTTCCAGACGGAATTGGTGGATAAGGATGTGCTTCGCAAGAAATATCCTGAGCTGGAAGGGAGCCTCAAGGGGCAGGGGATTCTCAGTGCCCGCTTCCTCTATGACGATACCGTGAATACGGCGGACAAGGCAACGGTTATCGAGGTGTACTACAAAGTCTGGGAGAACGGGCGTAAGGTACTTCACTACTGCAAGTATGTGGAGGATTTCGTGATTTACGCCACGGAGAACGAGACGCAGCCGATCACGGATGATATGGGACAGCCCATTGCGGCCCCTATGGCTCAGACTGGTCTGTATGACCACGGGGATTATCCCTATGTCTTTGATCCACTGTTCCCAATCGAGGGAAGCCCATGCGGCTATGGCTATATCGATCTGGGACTGAACCCCCAGACCGCCATTGACCTGATGAACACTGCCTTCGTCAAGAATGCGGTGGTTGGCTCCATTCCACGGTTTATTTCCAACAACGACACTGCCAGCCTCAATGAAAAGGAGTTTCTGGACACAAAGAACCCCATTGTGCACATCAAGGGAAGTCTGGATGAAATGTCCTTACGGCCCATTACGCACAATTCGCTGGACGGTAACTATCTGGCTTTCCTTGACCGATACATTCAGGAGATGCGGGAGACGACCGGAAACACAGAGACCAGCACCGGAAACGTATCCTCCGGTGTGACTGCGGCTTCAGCCATTGCGGCCTTGCAGGAGGCGGCGGGTAAGGGCAGCCGTGACAGCACCCAGGCCAGTTACCGGGCCTATGAGAAGATCGTGAAGCTGTGCATCGAGCTGATCCGGCAGTTTTACACCCTGCCAAGGAAGTTCCGCATTGTTGGGGAATATGGGGCGCAGAAGTTTATTACCTACTCCAACCAGGGACTTATGCAGCAGAGCATGAGTGTCAATGGGGATATGGGATACCGAAAGCCGGAGTTTGATATCAAGGTCTATGCGCAGAAGCGCAGCGCATACACCAAGGTTGCCAACAACGAGATGGCGATTCAATTCTTCCAGATGGGTTTCTTCAATCCGCAGATGGCAGAGCAGGCACTTTTGTGCCTGGAAATGATGGACTTTGACAAGAAGGACGAAATCATGCAGAAGATTTCCAGGAATGCCCAGATGTTCCAGATGCTTTCCTTCTATATTCAGCAGTGCTTTATGATGGCACAGTCCACTGGTAATCAGATGATCGCACAGCAGGCGGCTATGGATATGCAGAAGGTCGGGCTTGTATCTGCCATGCAGGCAGGCGGAGTTGGAGCAAAGACCATCTCCGGCGGGGAAACGGAGGAATCCAGCGTGACCAGGAACGCAAGAGAGCGCACAGCCAATGCAACCAAGCCGAAGGAGGGGTAATCCATGATACAGGTTAAATACCATCGTTTTTACAACAAGGTCACTGTGGAAGGCCACGCAGGGACGGCCCCGAAGGGGGAAGATCTGGTGTGCAGTGCAGCTTCCATTCTGGTGCACACCCTTTCTGCCAATGTTGGCAATATGGTCAAGGCCGGTATTGCCGTGCATCCCGTTTCCGATATCCGGGACGGATACGCGAAAATCAGCGTCCGGGCCGTCCGTGGGCATGAGAACACCGTATCTTCCATCTTTCAGGCGGTGGCAGTAGGGTTTGAGATTCTGGAGGACAAGTTCCCGGAGTACATTTCCTTCAAAATCCTTGGCTGATGGGTTTAGATATCCAGATTCCTATTTGCTACCATAGGCACAGGTGAATACCTAATTTTGTTTGGAGGTCAATTTTATGACATTCAAGACTAAGTGGGGCTTCCTTCAGCTGTTTGCCGGGGAAGGGGCTGGCGCTTCCGGCGCTGGCGGTTCTTCCGGTGACGGTGGTACGGGAGCACCTGCTTCGGGCGGGGCAGCTGCGGACGCCGCGCAGAACCTTCGGGCCATGGGCGTGCCCGAAAGTAAGATTGCCAAGTATGGTAAAGCGTACGAACAGCGGGCGAAACGATCCCCTGCCGCAAAGCAGGTGACGCAGGCTCCCAAAGAGGAGCCGAATCAGCAGGCCGCCGCTGCTGGAACCGAAACCGCCCAGGCAGAAGAACCGAAACAGGAAGCGGCAGCGAAGTACAACTGGGACGAGGTTATGAAAGACCCGGAAATGAACCGGCGGATGCAGGAGACCGTAAAGGCAAGCAAGAAAAAGTCTCAGGCGGCTGAGGACGCTATGGCGGCGCTTGCTCCGGCCCTGAAAACGCTGGCTCAGCAGAACGGCCTTGACCCGGAGAACATCGACTATGTGGCTCTTTCCAAGCACCTCACCGGGCAGTATGACGATGAGGCTCTGGAACTTGGGCTTCCCAAGGAGACCGTGGTCAAGATGGATCAGCAGCAGCGGGAACAGGAAAAAGAACTGAACCGCAAGCACTTCGTTGGCCTTATCCAGCAGGAAGTGAAGATGAAGCAGGTATACCCCAGCTTTGACCTTCGCAAGGAGCTGGAAAATCCCAAATTCGCTTTCTACACTTCCAGAGAGGTCGGGATGAGCGTCGAGGACGCGTACCGCGCCATCCATGGCAAGGAGCTGGAACTGGCGCAGGCCCAGGCGGTAGACCGCAAGGCTACCCAGCGGGTGATGGACACCATCCGCGCAGGCCAGGCAAGACCCGATGAAAGCGGCGCTTCCGCTCAGGCCCCTTCTGTCACGCAGGTAGACTGGAAACACGCAACCCCCAAGCAGATTCAGGAACAGGCAAGAAGAATCCGTTTGGCGGCTGCCCAGGGGAGAAAGCTGAGACCCGGCGAATAATCGCCCCTTTCTCCCCGTGAAAACGGAAGGAGAAAACATGAAAACCATCGTTATGAATCTTCTCATGGCGTTCCTCCAGCTGTTTGCTGAGGCTGGCAATGTGGTCAACGTCACCAGCGGTACCGTCAACGCTTACACCGGCGTTGGTGATACCTCTGACGCGTTCAACGGCGAGATCAAGTCGTTCTACGACACCAGCCTTCTGGTGAACGCCAGAGCCGAAATGTATTACGCACAGTTTGCCGTCACCCAGCCCCTTCCCAGCGGCCGGGGTAAAAGCGTGGAATGGCGCAAATGGAATACCTTCGCCAGAGCTTCCAAATTGCAGGAAGGTGTCATTCCTACGGGTCAGAAGTTCGGCATGACCACCAAGACGGCTTCCATCGACCAGTACGGTACCTATACCGCTATCTCCGATCAGCTGGAAATGCACGCCTATGACGACGTGATTCTGGGCGCAACCGAGGAGATGGGCGCTTCTGCCGCAGAGACCCAGGAGGTTCTGATCCGGGATGCTCTGCTGACCAACACAAACGTGCTGTACTGCGACAACATCACTCTGGCTACCGGTGAGGCGGCTTCCACGCCTACCAGCCCCGCAACCATGGAAGGCTCTGCCACGGTCATGAGCCTGTTTACCCCCAAAATGGTGGCCAAGGCCGTGACCATCATGAAGAAGAACAAGGTTCCCACCATCGGCGGAAAATACTACTGCGTCATTCACCCCAGCGTCGCCAATGACCTGCGAAATTCCAAGGACTGGATCGAGGTACATAAGTACGCCAGCACCCGGGAGATTTTCAATGGCGAGATCGGCGAGCTGCACGGAATGTGCTTCGTGGAGGACACCTTCGCCCCCATCCTGGGCGGCGAATACAAGAACAAGGCATCCACCGTGACCTACGCTTCCTACTGCTTCGGCAAAGACGCCTTCGGTATCATCGACCCGGCAGAGGGCGGTCTGGAAATGATCGTCAAGAGCAAGGAACAGGCCGGCGGCCCCCTGAACCAGTTCTCCACCATCGGCTACAAGTTCGAGACCAACGGCGCAACGGTTCTGTACACCGAGCGGGTTCTGCGCATTATGAGCTGCTCCAGCTTCTCCGCCGTGGACGAACCCAACTGATAACCCATAGGGGCGGGGGATGCCCTGCCCCACCACTTTAGGAGGTAATCCAAATGGCGAACAAGAATGTCACTCTTTCGGACAATCCCGTGACGGAAGAAACCGTGACTTCGGACGACGGTCCGGTTGATCTGTTTGTTGACCGTGACCCCAGCGACGACAATCCCAATGTCGTCATCGGATTCAACGGAAAGAACTACGTCATGCCCAGGGGCGAGGTGTCCAGGGTGCCCAAGTACATCAAGGACGAGTACGAACGTTCCAAGCGGGCGCAGTACAAGGCCGACAAGACCGTGGCTGAGATGAAAGGCATCAAGGCCGCGAACTAATCGGAGGGAGGCGCAATGCCTCCCTTTTTTGCTATCAGGAGGAATGGCTATGACACTGGCAGAGGCAATTGCCCAGGCAGACGAGACCAATAAGAACCCATATTCCGTAAAACAGAAGGTCATCTGGCTTTCCAGATGCGAAAGCATTGTGAAAAACAATGTGATCGACGCCCATGAGGGCGGGGACGCTGTGGCATTTTCCGGGTATGACGAGAATACGCCGCTGGAAACGGTGCTCATCATGCCACAGCCCTACGATGAATGCTATATCCACTGGCTTCACGCCCAGGTTTATTACGCGAACGACGAAACAGACCGCTATAACCGCTCCATGACCATGTTCAATGCCATCTTCGACGACTTCAAGGGATTCTACAAGAAGAACCATACGCCGAAGGGCTGCGGGCGGTTCCGCTTCTAAGGAGGCGCTTATGTATCCTATTCTCACCGCATCGGCGGAGAACCGGCAGACCATTGATGTGTTTGGCGGGTACAATCACAATCTCCGCATTGGCGATAGCGAATTTTACGATATGGAAAATCTGACATCTGACGTCTACCCTGTCTTTTCCCCACGGAAGGCGCGGGGACTGTACCGGGAGGACGTGAACGTGCAGGGCATGATTGCAAAAGACAGCCTGTGCTATGTGGATGGAAGATACTTTGTAATGAACGAATACCGGGTGGATATGGGCCTTTCTACGGAAGAAGAGGACTGCCCTAAGCAGCTGATTTCCATGGGCGCCTATGTGATCATCCTCCCGGACAAAAAATATATCAATACCGCAGACATCACGGACTACGGCGCGATTGAGGCGGAGGTTACCACCACATCCCCGGTGACCTTTACCCCATGCAAGATGGACGGAACCACCTTTGAACCGAAGTACATCCAGCCAACACAGCCGAAGGAGCCTTCCAACATGGATCTGTGGATGGATACCAGCGCAACGCCACATTCCCTGCGGCAGTGGTCAGAAAGCACCGGCATGTGGACGAGCATTGCGGTGACCTATGTGAAGATCCTGTGCGCCGGCATTGGGAAAGCGTTCCGGGAGTATGACGGCGTGAAAATCTCCATTCCGGACGGTCTGACGGCTGCGACGGCGGAGCAGCTCAAGGCGCTGGACGGCGCAGCAATCGTGTACGCACGGGGGGACGACTACATCACCGTGGTAGGGATTCTGGACGCTGCGACCACCATCGAGGAAGCAATTACCGTATCCCGGAAAATGCCGAAGATGGATTTCGTGGTGGAAAACGACAATCGGCTTTGGGGCTGCCGGTATGGCCTGAACAACGACGGGGAGTTCGTGAATGAGCTGTACGCCTGCAAGCTGGGTGACTTTCGGAACTGGCAGTGCTACATGGGAATCAGCACGGACAGCTATGCCGTTTCCCTTGGTTCTGATGGGCAGTTCACCGGGGCAATTACTCACTCCGGATATCCGGTTTTCTTCAAGGAGAACTGTATGCACAAGGTGTACGGACAGATTCCGGCGAACTTTCAGGTGCAGACTACGGCCTGCCGGGGGGTGCAGAAGGGCTGCTGCGGGAGCCTGGCCATTGTGAACGAGGTTCTATACTACAAGTCCCGGCACGCTATCTGCGCCTATGACGGCTCCCTGCCAACGGAAATATCCGGGGCGCTGGGGGATATCCAGTATGAAGAAGCCGTCGCCGCCGCCCACGGGAACAAATACTATGTGTGCATGAAGGAAACCATGAGCGGAAAGTACACAATGCTTGTCTTTGATACTGCCAAGGGGCTTTGGCACAAGGAGGACGGATTGCAGTCGGTGCAGCTGTGCTCCTGCCGGGAGGATCTGTACTGCGCCTGCCCGGACGGGAAGATCATCACCATGCTTGGCAGCGGGGACGGCTATGAGCAGGCGGTTCACTGGTACGCGGAGACAGGGATTATCAACGCATCCGCCCCGGAGCGGGTCTATCTGAAGCGGATCAGCGTCCGCATGGTGCTGGAACCGGGAAGCGACGTGACGATTTCCGCCCAGTATGATTCCTGCGGTGCGTGGGAAAGCCTTGGATTCTTCACTGGGACGGATCTTAGAAGCTTTACGGTGCCTGTGCGTCCAAGGCGGTGCGACCATCTGCGGCTGCGGCTGGAAGGGACTGGAAAAGCGATGGTGTTTGCTATCACCAAGAGCATGAGCGGAGGAAGTGATAAGCCATGATTGACATCCGACAGCCGAACATCACCGCAAAGACGGAAACTGAGCAGCTTCTGCAAATGCGCTCCTATCTGTACCAGCTTTCCCAGCAGCTGCAATGGGCTTTCTCCACAATCAGCACAGAGGTGCGCACGGATTCCACCACAGCAGCTTCCGTGCAGGGGAAGAAGCAGGGAAATGACCCGGCGCAGACCTTTTCGGAACTGAAAAACCTGATTATCAAGTCTGCGGATATCGTGGATGCCTACTACACCGAGATCAACGGTCGGCTGGAAAAAATCTATCTGGCCCAGTCGGATTTCGGCACCTACACCGAACAGGCGGCACTTGAAATAAAGCAGAATGCGGACGGTGTGAGCCAGCTGTTTGAAAACTTCCGGGAAATCAGCGGGACGGTGGAGGAAATCCACAGCGAGATTCTATCAACAAATGCCTATATCCGCACAGGACTTCTTTACGACGACGGAAACGGTCATCCTGTGTACGGTCTGGAAATCGGGCAGACCAACACCGTGGACGGGCAGACGGTATTTGATAAGTTCGCACGGTTCAGCGCTGACCGGCTTAGCTTCTTCGACAGCAACGATACGGAAGTGGCCTATATTTCAGACTACAAGCTGTATATCACAAATGCGGAGATTACAGGAAGTCTGCGGATTGTAGATCGGTTCAAAATTTACTACAACAACGGGCTTGCGTTCCAGTGGATTGGAGGTGAATCGTAGCAATGATTCCAACATATGCGAGTGCGAGCAAAACATTTGCAAGCATTTTTGATGTTATAACTATCAGCTGTGCAATCTACAGTAATGATGCATACGTTCCATATTTTGATGTTTATTGTGACGGAACGCTTATCGATAAAACAGATAAAGGAAACAGTTCTGCCATAACGACTTTTTCGGATATTGAATACAGGATACCGGATTGCACAGAAGCCTTCAACGATTTTTCAAATGAATACGCTGAACTGGAGTTTGTTATGCGAGAATACTACGGTGATGAGAGCAAATTAAATCCGTGTTCAGTCAAATTAAAAGTCTCTCGCCCTGATCCTCCATCCGTAACAATTGAAGGAAGTAATGTAGGAGAATGCATTGTAATTGATATAGCAGATATTCCCAGAGCGTTTCATTTGAAAGTATACGCAAAGGTTAAATCAAGCAAAGAACAAATCGCGAACATTGAGGGAATTTATGATCATGGACTGATAATTGAAGACGAATATAGTTTTTTAGGCTACGGTATCAGTTGGAACGCAGATTATGAATTATGCAAACTATTTCCGAACCAAAAAGAGGAAACGTGCACAATTCTGCTGGAAACGTATGCAAACGACGTGCTATACAGAGAAACCGAGACACAATTCAGGCTGAAAGTTCCAGAAAATGATATAACGAAGCCAGCAATATCATCTTTTGAAATCTGTCCTGTCAGCGCTTTCGAAGGTGATATGGCTTCTCTGTATCTTCGTGGAAAAACCGGATTGAAAGCGAATATTGATGCGGAAAGTACGTATTCAACGATTGCGGAGTATTCCGTCACTGTCGGGCATGTGAGCGCGAAAGGTAATCCGGCGGTCATCGACGCATTGGCGGACAGCGGAGAACTTACGGCGAGTGTGAAGGTGACAGACGCCAGAGGGTTCAGCCGAACGGTTACGCAGGACATTTATGTTTATCCATACAGCCGGCCGAAAATCGTTCCTTATACCGGATACGCGGATATCATCTGCGAACGGGCTAAGGCTACCGGTGAGCTGCACAGTGACGGGACGTATCTTGCCATTATGGCGGGAAAGCGGTTCACAAGCATTGTGCACAATGGCGTGGAGCTGAACAGCTGCCGTCTGCGGTACCGGTACAAACCAACCACCACGGATGCCTTCGGGGACTGGGTGACGCTGTTGGAAGACGGTAGCAGTGAGACGGAAATTCAGGTTCTTGCCGGGAACGTGGTCAGCAATACCGACGCTTCCTATGACATCGAGCTTTCTGTCATTGACGCGCTTGGTACGGAGCACGTGATCCGGTTCGCCGTTATGACAGCTGCGATCAGTTTCGTTCTATATGACGGCGTGGACGGGGCTGCCTTCGGAAAATACCCGGAGGAGCCACATGTGGTGGATATCGCCGCCCACATGACGCTGCGCGTTCGTGGACGGCTGGAAGTTCTTGGGGCCAGCTGGGACAGCCTGAATCTGGCAGATGGCATGGAGGAATCCCCACACGCCTACGGTCGGCAGGATGACACCGGGTGCTATTATCAGGTTTCCAACGGCAACCATGTGCAGGTCGCCTTCAACTGCTCGTATCATTACGCTGGAACAGCACAGGTTGTGAACATGACGCCAATCCCGGAGAAATACCGTCCGGAGCGGACGGTATGCAGCATATGCCCTGCAAATGACCGGCGGCTGGCACTGGTGACTGTTCAGCCGGACGGATATATCCGCATCGAATGGGTTCAGACAATCGCATCAACGTCCAATACATCGTCTGCCACGGTTCTTTGGGTGGACGGGTATCTGGACTACTGGGTATAAAGGAGGAAAGGAAAATGGCATTTACATTCGTTCCCTATCAGAAAAAGGAATATCAGCAGAGCCAGAATGTCACCAACGCGCAGAATGCTTTGCAGCAGCACCAGCAGAACAAGCCCGGTGACTACCAGAGCCAGTGGCAGGGTCAGATTGACGACCTTCTGAAGCAGTACCAGAGCCGCGGTCCGTTCCAGTACGATATCAACGCCGATGCCATGTACCAGCAGCTCCTTGACCGCTATGTGCAGCAGGGACAACAGGCCATGATGGACACCATGGGTCAGGCCGCGGCTCTGACCGGGGGATACGGAAACAGCTACGCCCAGAGCGTTGGCCAGCAGACCTATCAGGGGTACTTGCAGGGCGCTTATGACATGATGCCCCAGTTTTACCAGATGGCCCTTGACAGATACCAGATGGAAGGGGACGACCTGCTGAGCCAGTACGGACTTCTTTCCGATCAGGAGGACAGGGCATACGGGCAGTATATGGATATGCTGAACCAGTATTACGCCCAGCTTGACCGCCTGCAGGGGGCCTACGAGAGCGAGCGGGACTATGACTTCGGAAAGTACCAGTACGATGAAAGCTTTGACTACAACACATGGATGGACGATCAGGAATACCAGTACAAGGCTGACCGGGATGCTGTGGCGGACGATCAGTGGCGGCAGCAAATGGAATTCCAGCGGGAGCAGGCCCGGCTTGAGGCAGAGCGCTGGCAGAAGGAGTATGAGGAAAGAATCCGACAGTACAACGAGAGTATGGCATGGCAAAGGGAACAGGCGGCTATGGCCGCTGCTGCTAATAATAATAGTGGAAGCGGTTCCGGCAGCTACGCAAGAAACAACAGTACCCTTCCCGCCGCTAAGAGCAGCGCCAAGACAAGCGCTATCATCAATGGACTTGGGTCTGCTGATACCTGGGCAAGCCGTGGTGTCACCCGGAAGGAATACAATGCCATGGTCAGAGACCGGATTAACAACAGCGACCTGAGCGACGCAGAGGTTCTGTATCTGCTCCAATACTATGGACTTGCTTAAGGAGGATGGGATATGGCTGGTACACTGGACAGATTCTATGAAAAATACGGAAAGGTATCTTCCGAAGTCAGCACAACGGGTGTGCAGCGGTCTCAGTCTTCCTCTCAGAAGAAGGAGAAGGGAACGCTTGACAAGTTTTATGAAAAGTATGGCGCTTTGCACAGGCAGAGCTTTCAGGATGATTTTGATTCCAAATGGAACCAGTATCATGCTGGATACCAGCATACCATGCAGACCATTCAGGAAGACCTTGCGAAGGCCGATTACGGGAATATTGGCGACCTGAATAAACGATACTCCGAATATGCCAATGGGTTGATTGCGCAGTATGGAAGACTGAAAACGCTTCTGGAAGGCGGAAGAGACAATTTTACAGAGGAAGACTACAGAAGATACTCTGATTTCCTGGAACAGTCCCAGGCCGATCTAGGCGAGCAGATGGGACGCCTTGGGGATTACACGCGTTTCTACGGGCAGTTTGGCAGCGAGGAAGAATACGAACAGGCGAAAAGTGGAATCGGCGGACAAGTGAAGCAAGTGCAGCCGGTCGTCCAGAAGGATCAGGCCGAAAAAATGAGCCTGGAAGACTATGCTCCTGAATACGACTGGACGGATGCCAATCAGAGAAAAAAGGTAACCAAGGAGATCGACAGACTGATTGAGGCTGAAGACGCAGATACCTACGCGCGATATCAGGACATGATCACAGGCCTTTCTGAGAAAGACAGGAAGGCGCTGGAGGACAGCCACGGGAAAGACAGCTCTATGGCATACGGCTACCTTCTTCAGAAAGGATACAGCCGGGAAGATATCAACGCCATGTACGAAACCCTGAAGCGGGAGAAGACGGCGGAGCTATCCGATGATGCTTTGCAATCAGTCTACGACTGGACTGGGAAAAACGCTGGAACCGCCGCGGCCGGTTTTGCAGGTGCCAGAGCCGGGAATCTGGCAGGGGCCGTAACCGGAACGTTCCAGACCATCAACGATACGGCCAGACACTATTTGCAGGGTTCTCCATACCACGGAACTGACCCGAATGCCGCA
>JAXEXE010000151.1:0-25702 GCA_034113565.1 Faecousia sp. | reverse complement strand
GCCCCATGCGCAGACGCCGCCGCCCAGAGCAACCACCAGCGTACCCAGAATATCGATTGCAGAATTGAAAAATGCCATACAAGTGAACCTCCCAAATTTTTGAAAAGATTTTAGAAGGGACACTTCACGATTGACTTCTCTGAACCTTTCTATAGATTCTGCCTTTAGGCAGTTGTAACGGACGGATTGACTTCATACACCTCGCAGACTTCGTCCGGTTTCAGTCGGAGGCGGTGGGACAGGAAACGCTCTAAGTCCAATTCGTTTCGCTTGTCAAAGTCGGATGTATACTTGTAGTTGGGGTGCTTGGTGATGTCGTATTTGTTGGACAGAAACGGGCGGACGCCCCGAAGCTGCAAAACGCACTTGCCGCCGTCCATGACAGCCAGCTCGTCCTGGCTCATCAGCTCCTTGCCCAGTTTCTGATAGTTGAGGGAATGGGAAACCTCCCGCCCACGGCTCTCTCCCGTGTTGAACGTATCAATCGTTTCTTTCCCAAGTGCGGCAGACAGCTCCTTCAGGGTGGTCGGCTCCTTACCGCCCAGAAAAATGGAGGTGTCCATGTTGCCGATGATGGTATCGGCGTTGTCCTTATAGATTGCCTTGAGCTGGGACTGGGCTTGCAGCACCAGGCAGCAGGAAATCTCACGGGAGCGGATGGTTGCCACCAGCTTTTCAAGCCTTGGAATCTGCCCGATGTTTGCCGCCTCGTCGATCAGGCAGCGGACATGAACGGGAAGCCTGCCGCTGTAAACATCGTCGGCTTTCTCGCAGAGAAGGTTGAAAAGCTGGGTGTAGCACAGGGAAATGAGAAAATTGAAGGTATCGTCGGTATCCGACATGATGATGAACAGCGCTGTCTTGCGATCTCCCAGGGTGTCCAGCTCCAGCTCGTCATAGGCGGTCAGGTCACGCAGCTCCTGAATATCAAAGGGAGCCAGCCGCGCGCCGCAGCTAATCAGAATCGACTTTGCTGTTTTGCCGGCAGCTAATTTGTATTTCTTATACTGCCGGACAGCGAAATGCTGGGGCTTTTCCTTTTCCAGCTCCGCGAACATCAGGTCAACAGGATTCTGAAATTCCTCGTCATCCTCCCGAACCTCCATGGCATTGATGAACTCAATGAGGGTGGAGAAGTTCTGCTCCTCCACCGGGGCTTCATAGTGGATGTAGCCGATGAGCGCCGTGTACAGCAGGGTTTCTGCCTTGACCCAGAAATCGTCCCCGGCTTTGCCCTCGCCCTTGGTGTTGGCAATCAGGGCTGTTACCACCTTCAAAATGTCCTTTTCGCTGTGGATGTAGGCGAAGGGGTTATAGTGCATGGACTTTTTGAAGTTGATGGTGTTCAGAATCTTCAGCCGGTAGCCGAAATGCAGAAGCATTTTTCCGCACTCGTTGACAATGCCGCCTTTCGGGTCAGTAACCACGAAGCTGACCGGGTACTTTTTGGAAGTACACTGCATCAGATTGGGTTTCAACCAAAACCGGGTTTTGCCGGAGCCGGAGCCGCCGATAATCAGCACATTTTTGTTCCGGGCTGTCTTGGGGTCGGCAGGACGGTTGTTCATAGTCAGGCTCTCTGTCTGAGTGAGGATGATGTTGTTTGCAAACACAGGGTCAACATAGGGCCGAATGTCCTCCGCCGTGCCCCACCGGGCAGAGCCGTATTCCATGTTCTTGCGGAACTTCTTGGCGTTTTTGCCCTTCACATAGACACCCAGCCGCATAGCTGCGGCGATGGCAATGCCAACGCAGAGATCTGCCGGGTGGAAGCTGGGCAGCGGAACCGAAAAGACGGTGGACAGCCCCTCCATGAAGTGCAGGAACTTTCCGGCGAAATCGGCACCGGGTGCCAGCCGTGCCGCCTGCCCCAGCTTTGTGCAGAACAGGGCGATGAAAACATAGGGCAGGTTCGGCAGCAGGATTTTCTTCCAGTTTACCTGCTTCATCGTTCCAGCTCCTTTTTCTTCGTCCGATCCACCACGGCGGACTGGATCAGCGCCTTGAATTGTTGCAGCTTGGCAAGGACAGAGGGGCGGGACTTCTTATCCACGATCTGCTCCGTGTACTCCTTGAAAGCGGCGGTCATGGCATCGGCGTCCTGACTTTTGAAGAAAATCAGGTAGCGATCCTGCCCCTTTGCCTTAAAGGGGGCAAAGTCAATGCCGTACTTCCGGGCAATCCGGTTGAAGGAACCGATATTCTGGTCTGTGACCTCCACGCTCTGCAGGCCCCGATTCTGGGCGGCGAGCTTTTTGACGGTCATTTTCCCGTGGGGCTGCTTGGTTTGATGACGGGTTTTCATCTGCGCAAGAAATTTGCTGAGCGCTTTGCGCAGCTCCTGCTCTGTCAGCTTGGTGCAGTTGACAATGAGGGTGACAACCCTCTGTTCTACTTCTTCCTGCATGGAAAATCACGCTCCTTTCTGTGGATTTGCAGGGAGAAGGTAATCCCTGCTAGGGCGGAACCACCAGACGGTGCAGCAGAATTTTCAGATTCATGGAACCTCCTTTACCGAAGCTGGTCTTTGTGGTCGTAGATCAGATTTCCCCGAACGACCCTGGCATAGGACAGAATCTGAATGTTCCCGTGCTTTTCATTCTCCAATGCTTTCTGATAGCCCTTGTTGGAGAGGAACAGGCGCATCCTGTCGCCCTTATCACCCACCGGGGAATCGTGGGTCAGAACATGGAAGATAATCATGTGCCGGGTGTTTTCATCGAACCGGGCCAAATCCATGTAGCCATGCCCCTTGTAGTTCTGGGTACCGGCCCGAATCCGGGCTTCCTCCATCCGCTGGGCAATGGTTTTGCTGTTACTCACGGGGACACCTGTTTCGTCCCTGCCCCTTTACGGTCAAAATGCCGTCCAGGGTGGTTGCGGTCTTGTGGAGCCGGGAAGCGATGGCGATATCATTCTTCACGGTTTCGTCCACGGTGCTGCCGCATACTACCAGAAGTGAGGCGCGGTAGAGATAGTCTTTCGACATATCCAGATCATCCTTGTGCTCCTGGGGAATGGCATCCCGCAGGAACAGGGAATGCATCACCAGAGGGCAGATGGGCTGATACCCGGCGTCGTAGACAGCACGGCAATACTTCGCCGCCAGCTTCATGTTTTCATCAGTGCTTTCGCCCCAGTGGGCGGTAATATACGCGAGAGGCCTTTTCAATTTTCCTTCCTTTCTCCCGGAGTCCGGGCATAAAAAAGCGGCTCACCAGGAGCCGCCAAAATCGTAGTTGTATTGCATGGTACATTGATTGTCCAGAGTGGACACGGAATTGAACAGGGATGCCAGCAGATAGGCTCTGGTATTGCGAACCTGGGTGCGGTTGTCCGCGATCCCCTCCATGACACGCTCAATGTGCATGGCGGTGATCTTGGAAAACCGCTCCTGTACATAGGATGTTGGATATTCCGCATCCCTGCCGATCCGAATGGTGGGACTGCGGTTCATGGCAACCTCCAGCATGATTTCCACCAGCTCGTCTATCGGCTCAGTCCGAAACTGCTCCCGCAGCCAATCATACTCAATCTGATGCTTGATCTTTTCTCTCTCATCCAATGCGTCCTTCTGTCCTTCAGCCGGAGCACCAGCAGGAAAGAATGAATGAGTATTGGATTGATAAGTAGTGGATTTATGTTTATTTTCTTGATGTATACTTAATTGTGTGGGATTTCCCGGATGTGGTTTTTCCAGTTCTGGATTATCCACATCTGGCTCCACCACATCTGGGTTTACCACAACTGGATTTTCCCGTTGTGGTGAATCAGGCGGAGATGGCGGAGGCTCCGGCTTTTCCAGGATGGTGTATTCCAAGTCGGAAAGCCGCCCCTGAGCGTCCCGAAGCCTGCGGCGCTTGACATATCCGGCCTTTTCCAGCTCCTTAATGGTAGCGCAGATACTGTCTACGCCATCCTTGCAGATGCAGGAAAGTCCCTTTGTGGTATAATCCCAATCTTCCGGCAGGGAGAGCATGAGTGAGAGCAGACCCTTTGCTTTCAGAGAAAGCTCCCTGTTCCGCAGATGGTGGTTTGCCATGACGGTGTAATCTCTGGTTTTATCTACACGAAATACTGCGATAGTTCATCACCTCTTTTCGCAGGGGCATTCGGCGGGGCAGAATCAGCCCCTGCCCATAATGGCCCTGGACTTAGGTTTCGTAGATAACGACCTCATCCGGGTGGTATTCATCGGGACACAGACTTTCCAGCCGGTCCACAAAGTCCAGCAGATCAGGCACCGGCTCGGAGAAGGGAATTTCCTCCCCCTTGTACTCCCGGTACTCAGTGATGTAGTCATTCCCGTCTCCAAAAACGATCTGAACGCAGGACACCACAGCGACGCTCATATCCTCCAGCAGCCACAGCTCCAGATACCGGCTGGATGCCACCTCCGTGTCATCCACGCAAACCACAGGCTCCCGCCAGAGCAGCATAGCCTCCCGGTCAAACAGCTTTCTGCTGCGGTACTTCAGCGTCATGGAGCGGTCACCGTCCGTGGAGTAGGCATACACAGTCTCCGCCCGGTCCCGCAGGGCATCATACATATGGGCGAACTCAATGTCGCAGACCAGGTCCGCGATCTCCTCCGGGGTGTACCCGCCCCGAAGCCCCAGGTCGATGCAGACAGCGGCGATGGAATCGATCATCTTTTCAATGGTAGTAGTGGTATTCATAATTACATTTCCTCCTTGTTTTTTCTTGCATTTTTTCTTTTCGGTTTTCTATCGTCAACGAGATACCCGCCCACGACATTTGCATGGTGCAGGATGCGCAGAACCCCGTTCAGTTCCATCCTGCGAACGGTTTTGTACTCCTCATCCGTCAGAAACAGTCGGGCGCGATAAGGCACGTTCCGATCATAGACGGGGAGTTCGTAATCGAATTGGTCCAGCGCAGCCGTATGCCGGTAGACCTCGATCACCACCATGTGACGAGTGTCGAAATCGAAGCGGCGATTGGAATACTCAACATGACCGGCAGTTACGCCGAAATCACTTGTCATGGGATGCTTCCTCCTTTTTCAGTTTCATTGCGGCAATTCCATACCGGGCAATGAGCATGGCGTTGATAATCAGCCGGAAGGCATCATCGTCTACCAATTCCCGATCAGCCATTTCCGACAGGGTGACACCCCTGCGTTCGGTACATAAACCGACAGCGGCACGGTACAGAGCATAGTTGTGGGGACTGATACCTTTCAGAATGGCAAAACCGAAATCCAGCCCGGAACGGCAGAAGCAGTTTGCCATGCGCCAGTAGACCGCCTCATTGGCAGTCAGCAGATACATGGCGGCGTAATAGGCCGGAGTGTTTCTGCTGGGAGAATAGCCCATGCGCGTATTGAAGAACTCCATGCGGGACTTGTGCCGGTCATCCATCCAAAAGGAATCCGAATAGGTCTGCATCAGCTTGGGCAGGCGGCGGATCAGCTGACATCCCGGATGCACCATGGCGTTTACGGCTTGCTGGTAGGTCACGGCCCCGGCTTCAATGCGTTCTGTGATATACGGGCAGATCTTGTGCGGACATTTCTTTCTGCCCCGGTACTCCGTGCAGAGTTTGCAGTCCACGTCTTCTTTCTTGTAGGTAAATCTTCGGATGTACATGAAACCTCCTGTGGTTGACATAAAAATAACCAGGCAAGCAAAAGCCTGTCCGGTTGGGGGGATATTCAGTTTTACCGACTTTTGTCGTGCTGGCGCTTGCGTATCCAGGCATCCAACAGTTTGAAGATGGTCTCCTGGATTTTTTCGGGAGAGTAGGAACGGGGGAAATATTTTCGCAGCTTTTCGCCGGGGAGGACAATATCATTTCTCACGGGCTTTTTCTGCTCCATCATAATAGAAAGCATGGTGTCCTCATTCAGTTCTCCGTTCTGGCTCAGTTTTTTCATCCGCTGCGCCTGGGACAGTGATGGAGTGGCCTGCTCGCTGCTCATGGTTTCCACCAGCAGTTCCTGCTCCTGCTCTGAAAGAGCAGCAAGCTGATAGGCTGGGGTCAGGGCAATTTTCTTTTCGTCCACCATCTGCATCAGCGGCGGGGTAAGATTGTTCAGAGAAATGTAGTTGCGCACGGTGTCCCCGCTGACCCCATCCCTTTCTCCAATGAGATCATCACTTCGGAACTTTGCCGAACCGTTCGGCGAAGTTAAATCGGTCCTTGCGCCCTGCCGTTTGATGGCATCCATTTTCATCTTGTATGCCCTGGCCCGTTCCGAGGGCAGAATGTCCTCCCGCTGGATGTTGCTGTCTACAAGCTGGATGACGGCTTCATCATCATTCAGGTTCAGAACGATCACGGGCATAGAATCTTGCCCAGCTTGTTCGCAGGCATATTTGCGTCTGTGACCGGCGATCAGCTCATAGCCGCCTTCTGCGCGGGGACGGGCAATGGCAGGGACAAGCACACCATTCTGGCTGACACTTTCTTTCAGCTCCTGCATGGCGGGATCGTCCCGCACGGCGAAAGGATTTTGCGGATGTGGATGAAGCTGGGATAACGGCACACGGAGAACGGAGCCAATCTTTTCCGGCGCTTTCTTTGGCATGGCATTGCCTCCTTTCAGAGATTTTGGGCATAGAAAAAGGGCATTCCCGTAGTGCGGAAATGCCCTTAATCTTGGATAAGGGAAGCCTTATCCGGGGGTTATGAATTTGTCGTTAATTTAACACCTCCAAAAACTTGCCTTCATTCTGCTTGATTTTTCGGGTTGGAAAAGGACGAAGAATCAGGGCGCAGAATCCCAAAAACCGTTGGTAATTCAGGGCTTTCCCGGTTTGTCGTAATTATACCGTAAGGGCATTCCTTTGCCACACGCTGCATTGAACGGGGAATGGATGCAAAAACCCTTTCGGAAATTCTGGGCCATGCAAACGTCAAAACCACGCTGCAAATGTACACCCATCCATCTATGCAGTCCAAACGCCATCTGCTGGAGGTTGCCAGTGCCATGTCCGGCATTGCGTAAAAAGCACATTCGCCGTCATTGCTTTGGTCAAACACAAGAAAAGTACCGACTTTCCCAGAGGAATCGGCCATTCTTTCAGCAAGGGGATTCCTTAACGAAATCGATTCCGGCTTCCCGGGTTTCTGTTTCCATATGTAGTATGGCACAGAAATTCGTTTTTAACAATTGAATTGCTGCATGGTGTCCCATGTCCTGGGTCGGTTGAGAAAGCTCAGGCGTGGAGATTAGGGAACCGGTGGAAATCCGGGCTATACCCGTAGCTGTAAGCGCAGATGCCTGTATCCTTAGCGGAGCGATCCGGTCATTGGGGAAACCTGAGAAGGCTGGATACAGACGAAGAAGGCTTTCGCCTTCGAGATGCGCAGAGCCAGAATACCGACCATGTGAGAACCCGGAGCGCATCCCTGAGATGGGGTGAAGGAAGGCAGGATGTGAAAACATACGGTCACACTGGCAGAAGTCTGCCTGTGTGGCTTTTTCTTTTGCCTGAAAACTGCATATCGGTTTTGTGGCCTGTGGAGAGCAGGCTGAACAAGGGAAGCCGGTGGAAGTCCGGCGCAGACGCGCTACTGTAATGTGCCAAGGGTACTGCCAAAATGCCATTGCTGAAAAGTGAGAAGGCGGCAGTGCTGCACAGAGCCAGGAGACCTACAAAACCATGGACTGATCTTTGGACGCGAAAGAAACCGTGAGATCCCACCAATGTAGAGGCATTGCGCCTGATAATGGAGGGACACGGTGTGAGTAACAAAGACAAGCCTTATCGTTTTGATCCACAACGGTGGAAACAGCAGCAGCTGGAGACAATGACCAACGCCGCCATGCGGCGCAAGGACGCCGAGTTCGTAGCGGCCCACCGGGACGACACAGACGAACAGCTGATTGCCTATCTCCAGCAGTGCGCCCAGGAGCTTGGGCATACGCCCTACCCCAGAGAGGTATTCGGGGGTGCTATGATTGGGGAGCGGTTCGGCGGATGGTCCAGAGCGGTAGATGTTGCTGGGCTGCCCTACCCAACACATAAGGTCAGCGATAAGGGCAGACGCATCTACCGCAAAACCATGAAAGAGCAGTCCCGTGTATTCGACGAACGTCAGGCACAAAAGCGGGAAGCCATCCGGGCTGTGAATCAAGAAAAGGCCGCTGTCGCTCAGGCCGAGAAACAGGCCCGCTTAGAGCGGGATGCCCGGTGGGGAGAATCCCACGGGGATAAGATGAGCGACGATGAGATACTGGAGTACCTTCGTACCTGCGCCGAGGCGCTGGGCCACTCCCCCTATTCCTATGAGGTTGAGGGTGGGCGGTATATTGCGGGGCGGTTTGTCTGCTGGTCTATTGCGTTGACCGAGGCCAAGCTGCCGCTGCCGAAGGGATGCCATAAGCCGAGGCGGGAACAGAAGTTGGAGTTCCTGGCAAGGAAGAATGGGTGTCAACCGGGATGTGACCCGGAGGCATATAGAAAGTGAATATCGATGTTGTGCTGCGACACCGATTCACGGGATTGTGCGATAATGACCTTTGGGCCGGAGCATGACGAAGTGGGTTAGGGATGATGCCCGTTTGTATGGTGGGCCCCAATGGAAGCGGGGATTGTTGTGGACACGACGGAGGTGTTCACAAATCATGGTGTCAACAGTCGAAAGATTGTGACATAAATATTTTATAAAGGAGCGAAAAAACTATGAAAATGGCAAAACGTATCCTGTCCCTGGTTCTCGTTCTGGCAATGGTTGCTTGCCTGGGCGTGACCGCATTCGCAGAGGACACCAACACTGCAACAATCAAAATTGTGGTAAATGGTGAGACCGAGTCCTACACCGTTACTCTTACAGAGGGCATGACCGCCAAGACGGCATTGGAAACCCTTTATGAGAAGGGCGAAATTGAAGAGCCACTGTGGAACCCCGTTGCGGATTGGCAGGATCCCTCTGTGACACATTATGCGCTGACCACAATTGGCACCGTCGAATCCACGACTGGCACTACTGCAGACCTGCACAATGCCGGAAAGTTCCTGAATGTTAAGGAGACTGCTGCGGTTGCCAACCATCCCGGCTACTACCTGGTTGAGCAGAACGGCAACAGCTACCACTATGTTTACGTTGGCTACGACTGGACCTACACCAGCACTACCGTTGGTGGTGGGGACCTGTATACCTACATGTGCTGCTACACGTTGACTGCTGGCGAGACTGTAACGATTACTTACAGCCTCCAGATTACCGACTGGACCCAGACTGGCGCAATGGCGTAATCTGCAAAGCGCATAGCTGATTGGGCAGGGGCGCAAGCGCCCTTGCCTAATTAGCGAAACTTTTTCTTAAACCTTGTGGGGCTACCGAAAGCAATTGCGTTCGGTAGCCCCCTTTTACTTTTTTCAGATAGGAGTTGGGACAGTAATGAAAAAGGCGGTTAGTTTGGCCCTTGCGTTTTTGCTGATCTTCTCCCAGGTGCCGGTGCTGACGGTTCCGGTAGGGGCGGAGGAGATCACGGAGGGTTCTGGGCAGGTCATCCAGAAAGTCGAGGCGATTCTGGAGGAAGAAACTGCGGAAGCCACTGACAAAGTGGATTTGGCCAGCCCGGAGCAGGTAGACCTGGGAATTGAGACCTCTAATGAGGACGAAGGGGAAGCTCTTGACGAGGCGGGGACGGATGTCCCAGAGAAAGAGCAAAGCGCGGAGATCCCGGAAGCAGAGAAAACAGCGCACAAGGAGACAGACAACCTTTCCAATTTTTCCGTTCTTGTGGATGGAGAGGCCTTAGAAGATTTTTCCTTTGACGGAACTGTTGAGGAACAGACTATCAAGCTGACGAAGCAGCAGCTTGCAAATACTGCCTTTGCTTTGAAGTACGATGCCTGCGAAGATGCTGTGCTGAAAATCCTGAGAAATGAGCAGGCGGATATTGCGGGATTCACGGAGGCCGTCCGTGTCCAGAGGAAACCCATTACGGTTGCCGCATTTGACGATGTGGATGAAATAAATGTAGAGCGTTATAGCTTCTCTTTCCTGCTGGGACATCTGGATGAAACAGGTGTTTTTGTGCAGACCTCCTACTATGTGCTGCATGTGGAGCCTATAGCAGAAGCAGTGCAGGAGAAAGACGAGAATGCAAACAGTCAGGCGGAGAAGGAAACCGCCAAACAGGACGGAATTACTGACCAGGACGATACAGAGCAGAATGAGCAGATTGAAACTTCGGAAAATGACCCGGACTATATCACGGATATCCAGATTCTTCATAATGGTGCCCCTCTTCCAGCGGACTTTTTTTCTTTTCAGAAGGAATGTGAGAAGCAGAAAGCGGTTATTGTTGCAGACAAATTAACTGACAACCTTACAGTTTCAATTGGGATTCGCATGGGCGACAATGTGTTCTTTCGGATTTTGCGGGATGGCCAGCAGACGGTGACCAACTTTCAAACAGATGTTAAAATCGATGGCGACACGATGACGGTCAAGCCATTTACAAATAAGCAGAAAGACAATTATTATTGCGGGAAGTATAGTTTTGAATTTTCCGTTGGAACAAAGTATGACAGCAATGCGGATGGTGTAATTGATGCTAGTGATGAATTTGAAAGCATCTCTTCCTATACGCTTGATGTAGAGATTATCCCGGCATTTTATAAAGTAAACATAGTAAATCAGGCCGGAGCGGTCCTAAAGAATGTCAACGGGCCGACAGGATTGGAGCTTTATGATAAAAGTTACAGTATGACTGTGAATTCCAGCACGATATCTTTTAATATGGTGCAGACAAGACCTGGTATTGGGACAAGATCAACTTCTGTTTCACTTTATGTTGGAGACAACGGCCCTATTACCAAAAATGTAACAGATAGTAGGCCAGTTCAAATTGATCTGGCAGATTATACGACGGAAGGAAGCAATATAGCACGGATTCCGGTTCGGATGGATAATTCAACTTTGGGGATTTCCAGAACAATTATATTTTATGTGACCTATAACGACCCTAGCAATCCAGTCGTATCGGATTTACAGGGCTTTGAATGTGACAAGAATACAGAGCAGAAGCTGGCCGTAGAGCTTTCTTGTGAAAATGAAGGAACTCTGACTTATCAATGGTACGCAAGGAGCAAACAGCTCTCCGTGGTAGTGGCGGAGCCGATTGCTGGTGCGATAGAGCGGGAGCTTACGGTTCCGACGGACTGGGCCGGGACGATGTACTACAGCTGTGAAGTTACCAATACCGTAACCGTTGACGGTGTGGAAAAGCAGTATAAGAGTAATACGAACGAGGCCGCCGTTACGGTGAAGCTCAGCGAAGTGAGCAGCCCAGAAATTAAAGAACAGCCCGGCACATACGCCCTCCTGAATCAAGGGCAGGATTATTCTGTGGAGTATAAAATAGCATATACCAGAGGCCAGGTGTTGGACACCGTATTTGTCCGTTTGAGATATCCGGAGTTTGGAACGAGCTACACAGCTCAGTTTGCCTGCAAAGACAGCGGAACAGGGGAAGCAAAAGAGCTGAAAGGTACGACGATTCTGGTAGATCGGGCGAATTCCAATTTTAAGAAATACACCTCTAGTGATGCCTATATAGACTACGCCTTTATCCCCTCGGCCCCCCTGCCTGTTGGCGAGTATGACATTTACTGTGTTATCACGGCGGCAGACAAGGAAAACGCGGAGAAAACGGCATCGACCACCAGCGATTCCGTCCATATTACCGTGACCAAACCGGAAACTACCCTGTCCGGTACAGGTACACAGACAGACCCCTTTATGATCACCTGCGGGGACGACCTGAATTGGGTGCGGGAGCAGGTTGCCGGGGGCAATCCCTTCGCGGGCTCCTATTTTAAATTCAAGAATGATGTTACCCTGCCGGAGCCCTGGCAGCCCATCGGCTGTACCAAGGACGGCACCACCAACATTGATTCCGGCAGAAACCTGAACCCGTTCTCCGGTATCATTGACGGTGACAACTTTACCTTGACGGTGCCGGAGGGCAGCGAACCCCTCCTGGGCTATGTCAGGGACGCGACGGTTCAAAACCTGAATATCTACGGAAAGCAGATCAACGGCTACGGACTCGTCAACAACTTCGAGGGCGTGGGATTGCAGGGAAGCGCCATCGCCATTGATCACTGCACCTTGAAGAGTGGCACCCAAACCCTGAAATCCGGCTTCCTGGGCGCGAACATTACATCGAACCACTACGCGGGAACCAGCGCCGGGTTCACGGCGACCATCCGCAACTGTACCGTAGAGAAGGATGTTATCATCGGCTACACGGGCACCTATGACCGCATCGGCTCCATTGCCGGACGGTTCCAGGGAACCATTGAGAACTGTGTGAGCTATGCAACCGTTCAGGGGACCGGATGTGTCGGCGGTCTGGTGGGCGCGCAGGACCAGGCCATGGGCCAGTGCGCCGTCTATAATTCCTCCTTCCACGGCACCGTCACGGGCAGCGGCTCCTATGTGGGCGGCATCGTGGGCTCCGGCTACAATGACTTTGGCGAGGCCAGCGCCCCCAACGGCGGCCGCCCGACCATTCAGGGGTGCAGTTCCGACGGCACGGTTGTCGGTGCGTCCTGTGTGGGTGGCATCCTGGGCGGCGACCAGTATGTGGCCCAGACCTGGGACAACGTGATCTCCTATGTTACCGGAAATACCTTTACAGGCACGGTCAGCGGCAGCAACTACGTCGGCGGCATCATCGGCTACTACAACAGTCTGAACCGCTACGATCATGTGTCTGACAATACCTTTGCTGAGGGCTGCGGCACAGAACGCGGCATTGGCTTTGTAAAGTATCTGGACACCAGCTGCCAGAATCCTGCCGCGCAGGAGGGAACCGTTGTTTTCAACACCGAGACAACCGTTGAAAACTGTCCTTATGTCCAGTGGTGTTCCTGGAAGACCGGCCACAACCGGACGGATGATCCGCTGGGCGTGAATGCGGAAAAGCTCACCAGAATGTCCGGCGGAAGTGAAAGGCCTACCTGTTACCGGCTGGAGGTTACCGGTGAGGACTATAAGAAGGTCTACACAGCCGGTGAGGAGCTGGATTTGTCCGGCATCGAGCTAACTGCATACTGGACAGACCATACAACCACCAAGCTCCACAGCGGAGATATTACCGTCTCCGGCTATAACAAGGACGAAATCGGCTCTCAGACTTTGACTCTGAACTATGGGAACATGATGGTGGATATCTCCATTACCGTGAACCCCAAGTCCCAGCGGATTACCGTCTCCGTCTCTATCCTGGGCGACAGCCACCACAGCAATCCTATGAGCAACGGTGGCCCCCACGGTCTGGCAAGAGGCGGCCTGACAACCTGGGCCAGTGTTTCCAGCCTTGAAGCAGACGCGAAGGACACAGTATGGAATGTTCTGGAGCGGGTTATGGAGGCAAACAACCTGAGCGTTCATCAGGACAGCAACAACAGCTACGGCTCCGTTTATATCCGCGCGGTCAATGGCCTGGGCGAGTTTGACAACGGCCAGAATTCCGGCTGGATGTACACGGTCAACGGAACGCACCCGAATGTAGGCGTTTCCGCCCGGTATGTCAGCGATGGGGATGTAATCGTCCTGCACTATACCGATGACTATAATTACGAAGAGGGTGGCAGCAAGTACGGTCAGCCCGTCCAGAACGCAGAATATGTCATTACGCTGATCAACAGCATTGGCACCGTCAGCTATACCGATGCCTGCAAGGCGAAAATTGACGCGGCCAGAAAGGCCTATGATGCCCTGTCCAGTGAGGAGCAGGCGAGGGTTACGAACTATGCCACCCTCACCGCCGCCGAGAAGAAATACGACGAGCTGAAGCTGGCCGACGATAAGGCCCAGGCCAAGAAGGTGGACGATCTGATCGGCAAGATCGGAACCGTCACCGCCAACAGCGGCCCGGCCATCACCGCCGCCTGGAACGGCTACAACGGTCTGACCGCAGCCCAGAAGGGCTATGTCACAAAGCTTGCCGTCCTTCAAGAGGCCACCCGGAAATGGAACCAGCTCAAGGCCGACGCGGTGATCAAGCTGATCGATCAGATCGTTACCCCCGTCACGGCCCAGAGCAAGGCATCCATTGACGCGGCTCGCAGCGCCTATAATGCGCTGAATAAGGACCAGCAGGCCTTGGTCACCAATCTCAAGAAGCTCACCGATGCCGATGCGGCCTACGCCAAGCTCACCGCCACCCAGGAGGACAAGGACAAGGCCCAGGCGGTGATCGACCAGATCAAGAAGCTGGGCGACATCACCCTGGACTCCGAAAAGGATATTCTCGTCGCCCGCAAGGCCTACGATGCCCTGACGGACTTGCAAAAGAAGCTGGTGGAGAACTACGATGTTTTGACCGCCGCAGAGGCCAGACTTGCCATGCTCAAGACCCTGGGCAAGGTCAGCGATCCCTACGTCACCACCGGGGACTATATGGAAAAGCTGGGTACCCCCTGCGTGGGTGCAGTCGGCGGCGAGTGGATGGTCATTGGCCTGGTTCGGTCCGGGCGGACGGTTCCCGGCGCGGATACCTATTACCAGGGGGCCGTGCAGTACATTCAGCAGGCCATCGACCCGCAGACCGGACGGCTCCACAAGGCCAAGTCCACCGACAATTCCCGCATGATCCTGGCCCTGACGGCCCTGGGCAAGGATGTGACCAATGTAGGCGGCCATAACCTGCTGCAAGGCCTCAGCGATCTGGACTATGTCAAGTACCAGGGCAACAACGGCCCCATCTGGGCCCTGCTGGCGCTGGACTCCGGCAACTATCCCGCCCCCAGCGGCGGCACCACCACCCGGCAGGCCCTCATTGAAGAGATCCTGCGGGTGCAGACCTCCGACGGCGGCTGGGCTATCTCCGGAGACAAGGCCGACTCCGACATGACGGGTATGGCCCTGACGGCCCTGGCCCCCTACTACAAGAAGGACCTGAAGGTTCAGGCGGCCATCGACAAGGCCGTTGCCCGCCTGTCCGAAATGCAGGATGCCGACGGCGGCTTCTCCACCTCCTACGGCGACGGCAAGATGGTCGCCACCAGCGAATCCATCTCCCAGGTGGTCACCGCCCTGTCCGCCCTGGGCATCAACGCGGACACCGACCCCCGGTTCATCAAGGACGGCGGCTCCGCCATTGACGCGCTGCTGCGCTACTATGTCTCCGGCGGCGGCTTTAAGCACGTCATGGACGGCGCACTGGACGGCATGGGCACCGAGCAGGCCTACTACGCCCTGACGGCCTACTACCGCTTCCTCACCGGCAAGACGAACCTGTATGACATGACCGATGTGATCAACCGGGGCGGCGACCCTGTGGAAGTGCCCACCGAGCCCACCGTCCCCGCCGCCACCGAGCCCGGCGAGGAAACCCCCGCCAAGAGCGGCTTCCCCTGGTGGATCATCGTCATCTGCGTCGTGGCTGCCTACAGCCTAGGCGTGGTAACCGTTACCATCATCATCCCCAAGTTCAAGAAGAAGGGCTGAGATTACCAGCCAGGGGCGGGACACCGCCCCTGGCGAAAACAAGGAGCGCTGCGTTTGATCAAAAGAAATATCCTGTGCCTACTGCTGGCGGCAGCCCTGCTTGTGCAGCCCGTTTCTCTGAAAACCTGGGCCGACGAGGCAGCAACGGAGCAGACACAACAAGAAACCATCGCCCCGGCGGAGGAATCCACCGAGGCAATAGAGGAAGAAACAGCAGAAGAAACCGAAGAAATAACGGAAGGAACGGAGCCTTCTGAGGAGGAAACCGTACCGGAAGAAATTCCAGAGGAGACGGAAGAAGAATCCTTTGAGGGGGATTCAGACGACCGCTTCTTCCCGGACTACACTCTGGATGATTACGCTGATGTAATGTATGGTGACGGCACCATTAAGAATAACGGTTGCAGCGTCTGCTGTATGGCTGTGGCCGCTACCTATCTGACAGGCCATCAGTATTACCCGGATGAATTGGCAAAATGGTTTGGAAGCAAGGCAAACAACAACGTAGATCGCCTGCGGTATATGGCCGATGCGCTGCATCTGCCCATGACTGAGGCAGAGAACTACAATTATGTCAAGGAAGCCCTGTGGGAGGGGAAAATCGTCATTCAGCTGATGAACGGAAAATCCCTGTTCACGAAATCCCAGCATTTCATTCTGCTGAAAGGCTTCAATGAAGATGGCAGGATCATGGTCTATGACCCATCCAATACCAACCGGACCAGCTGGCGGCTGGCCCCGGGATTTGAGGATGGTTTTTCTACCGATGAAATCTGTTGGGGCTACGACGGGGCCTTTATCCTGGACCCGAATGCCATGCCGGACGATCCTTTTATCTACGAGGAGCCTGTCCGGGAGTATGTGGAGCCCCGCTATGACGGCCTGACCCTGACCGAGGACGAAACCAAGCTGCTGGCAAAGCTGATCTATGTGGAAGCCCGCGGCGAGTGCGAGAACGGCCAGCAGGCTATTGCCGAGGTCGTTCTGAATCGCTATACCTCCGGACTGTTCGGAACATCCCTCACCGCCATGATCAATGACGAGGATGCTTTTGTTCCCCAGAAGCTCCTCAAAGAGGCAAAACCGGGGCAGGCGCAGTATGAAGCTATTGATCGAGCGCTATACGGGCCCTATGTTCTCCCCAAAGAGGTCATGTTCTATGGCCGTGTCCGCACCACGGACAGCGTGTGGGGCGAAATCGGCAGACATATCTTCTGTTATCCCAGAGGCTACCTGACCCAGGAAGCCAATTAAGCAAAAACGAAAGCCGGCACGTCCTTCGCCGCTCAGAATTTCCCCCTCTGAGATTGCCCAGCGAAGGAGGACCGGCTTTTGTCCAATGAGGTAGAAACATGAAAAAGAAGAAAACAGCGAATCTAATTATGGTTCTCGTTATCGTGGCCATCGCAATTGCAGGTGTGGTAACTGCGTTCCTGCTGAAAACCAACACCGGCGACGGCCTGGGCAACCAGTATAAAATCCAGAAGCTCCAGGACAACGCCGTGATCACCCCCGGCCAGGAGGACTACGTTTGCACTATCACCATTGTGTGCGATACCATCCTGGATAACACCGACAATTTGAACGAGGAAAAGGCCCCCTTTGTGCCCAAAGACGGCACGATTCTTCCCAAGACGAGGGTCAGCTTCAAAGAGGGTGACACGGTATTTGAAGTGTTAAACAAGGTCTGTGAGGCGGCGGATATTCAGATCGAGTACAGCTATACCCCCATGTACGAGAGCTATTACATTGAGGGTATCAACCATCTGTATGAGTTTGACTGCGGCCCGGAATCCGGCTGGATGTACAAAGTGGACGAGTGGTTTCCCAACTATGGCTGCTCCTCCTATACTCTGCAAAACGGCCAAGATATTGTTTGGTGCTACACCTGCAACGGCCTGGGTGCGGATGTAGGCGAAATCTGGATGGGCGACGACAATGCGTAGTGACGCCTTTTCCAAGCGCCATCCGGCAGTGAATTTTGCCTTTTTTCTGGGAGCCATTTGCTCCGCCGTGATCATCCAGCACCCGGCGTATCTTGCAGTGGGGATCATCAGCGGAAGCTGCTATTATCTGCTGCTCCACGGAAGAAAAGGGCTTCGGAACATTCTTTCTATGCTGCCCCTTTTCCTGGTGCTGACCCTTATCAACCCTTTGTTCAACCGGTATGGAGAGCGAGTGCTGTTTTGGTATTTTGGCAGGCCCTACACTTGGGAGGCTCTGCTCTATGGCATGGCCATCAGCGGGATTTTTCTGGAAATGCTGTTATGGTTTGGCTGCTACAATGCAGTCCTGACCAGCGACAAGTTTACAGCGCTGTTTGGAAATGTGATCCCCGCCCTGTCGCTGCTGCTGGTGATGGTACTGCGGCTGATTCCCAATTTCATGCGCAAGGCGACTCAAATCGCCGGAGCCAGAAAGTCCATCGGCAAAGGGGCAGCGGAGGGTGACACCAATAAAGAAAAGCTGGAGGACGGAATGTCCATTCTGGGGGCACTGACCTCCTGGGCGTTAGAGGGCAGCGTGGTCACGGCAGACTCCATGCGCAGCCGGGGCTACGGAACAGGAAAGCGAAGCAGCTTTATGATCTACACCATGACCAGCCTGGATTGGGGGCTTCTGGCAGCTTTTTCGGTACTGCTCGGTTTGGTTGTATTCGTTGGTGACAAAACGGCAACCTTCATCCCGGAGCTGTCTATCGCCCGAATCGGAGGATGGAACAGCCTGGGCCTGGCAGCCTATGGCGTATTTCTGTTATTGCCCACCGTATTACACATAAAGGAGGCCATACAGTGGCACATTTCGAGATCAAGGATTTGACATTTTCCTATGCCTCTGCCAAGGGAAAGCACTCCCTGGAAAATGTCAGTCTGACTATTGAGCAGGGGGAGTTTCTGGTGCTTTGCGGCAAATCTGGAAGCGGAAAGAGTACCCTTTTGCGACAGCTTAAAACCGTCCTCACCCCCAACGGGAAACGTACCGGCGAGATTTTATTCCGGGGCGTTCCGCTGAAACAGGTGTCGGACCGAGAACAGTCCGAGAAAATCGGTTTCGTCATGCAAAACCCAGACGACCAGATTGTAACGGATAAGGTTTGGCATGAGTTGGCCTTCGGCCTGGAAAGCCTGGGCTGTGACCAGAAAACTATGCGGGGCCGGGTAGCGGAAATGGCCTGCTACTTTGGCATTCAGGATTGGTTCCACCGGGATGTAGCGACCCTATCCGGCGGACAAAAACAGTTACTAAACTTGGCATCCATTATGGCCATGCAGCCGGAGGTGCTGATCCTGGACGAGCCAACAAGCCAGTTAGACCCTATCGCTGCCTCTGATTTTCTGAACACCGTCCGCAAAATAAACACGGAACTGGGCACTACCGTCATAATCACCGAACACCGCCTGGAAGACATTTTCCCCTATGCGGACCGGGCAGTGGTTATGGAAAAAGGCCGTGTCATAGCCGACGATACTCCCGGAAAGGTCGGCCAGCTTCTTTTTGAGCAGTCCAACCCCATGTTTGCCGCCATGCCTACCCCTGTTCGGGTCTACTATGGGGCTGGCGGCACCGGCGAAAGCCCGCTGACAGTTCGTCAGGGCCGCAGCTGGCTCAGTCGCAGATTTCCCAATAGGCCGAAAAAAGATACCGTTGCTTCCCCTCCCCTACCGGAAGAAGTGAACAACCCAGCACTGGTGCTGAAAGAACTATGGTTTCGCTACGAAAAGGACAGCCCGGACATTCTCCGAGGTGTCAGTGCGGAGATCCCCACTGGAAGCCTGTATGCCATTTTGGGCGGCAATGGTGCAGGAAAATCCACGACCTTAAAGGCCATCTCCGGTATATGCAGACCCTACCGAGGCAAGGTCACGCTATTTGGCAAGCCTTTGGACAAATACAAGTCCTCAGAGCTGTTTCATGGGTGCTTGGCCATGCTTCCACAAGACCCCAAGAGCCTGTTTGTGAAGAAGACTGTTCGGGAAGACCTTTCTGAAATGACCAGGGACCAACAGAAAATTGATCGCATCGCAGAACTCTGCCAAATCACGGAGCTTTTGGACAGCCACCCCTATGACCTCTCCGGCGGCGAACAGCAGCGGGCGGCGCTGGCAAAAGTACTGCTGACCAATCCCAGACTGCTCCTTTTGGACGAGCCTACCAAGGGCATCGACAGCTTCTTTAAGGAAACCTTTGCCGGGATTCTGGCCGACCTGAAAAAGCAGGGTATCACCATCGTCATGGTGTCCCACGATGTGGAGTTCTGTGCCCGCTACGCCGATGTGGTCAGCATGTTCTTCGATGGGCAAATCCTGACAACTGACACACCCCGCCGCTTCTTCGGCTCCAACAGCTTTTACACAACTGCCGCCCACCGCATGAGCCGTCATATTTTCCACATGGCCGTAACGGTAGACGATGTGCTTACTCTTTGCCGGGAAAACGCCCATGAATGATTTTTACATATCTACCATTGATGGAAATGCCGGAACGCTTGCCTCAAAATACGGGCCGGGAATTGAAATCGCAGATTTCTGTACTGCTTGGAATATGGATGAAAGACTTGCAGAAACGGATGCACAGGTTCAAAAAATGGTCTGTGGGATTACCAAACGGGTACTCCACGGTCCATTCAGTGAGTTGTTCTCGTGCGCAATTGACCCTAAAATCCGTGCTGTAGCGAAAGAGCGGTATCAGCAGGCTGTTGCGCTGGCAAGAAACTATGGAGCATCAAAGGTCATTATTCACGGTGGTTATAACGAACGGCTGTATTTTCCATGTTGGTTCGTGGAACAGAGCATTTTATTCTGGAAAGATTTCCTGACAGAGGTTCCAGAAGTAGAAATCGTGCTGGAAAATGTACTGGAACCAAAACCCGAAATGCTGGTGGAAATTCTGGAAGCTGTGAACCACCCCAACCTTAAAATGTGTTTGGATATAGGCCACGCAAATGCCTATTCCTCCATTTCTTTACAGGATTGGCTGAATACTTGCGGCCCTTACATATCACATTTCCATATCCACAACAATGATGGGACACAGGATGCGCACAGCCCTCTGACAGAGGGAACCATCCATATGCGTTCCTTTCTGATGAATGCACAGACCACCTGCCCCAATGCCACGTTTACATTGGAACTTATGGATGCGGAATCATCTGTCCAGTGGCTCGTTGAAGAAAAAATCATTGAGATGTCGGAACCGGTGTCGAAGGGAGATCCGCTATGAAGAAATCACACATTGCAATCTTGCTTATTTTTCTACTGGTCATTCCCGCAACCCTGATGTTTGGTTTGCGACTATCCGGTAGAGCTTATTATTTCACCAGTACATTGGTGATCATCGAAATCATTATCCCGTTTCTGCTGGCTTTTGAAAGCCGCAAGCCCCAGGCTCGGGAGTTGGTGGTGATTGCCGTTCTGTCTGCGCTTGCGGTGGCAGCGCGGGTAGTAATACCTATTCCGAATTTTAAGGCGATTTTTGCCATTATTATGCTCTCCGGCATGGCCTTCGGTCCGGAAGCCGGATTCCTTGTAGGGGCTGTTTCGGCTTTTGCCAGTAACTTTTTTTACGGACAGGGAGCCTATACCCCTTGGCAGATGTTCGCCTACGGAGCCGGTGGAATGCTGGCGGGATTTCTGTTTGCCAAGGGCAGATTACCGCAAAAGCGTTGGATCATGGCAATCTTTGGATTTTTAAGCTGCGTTCTTTTTGTTGGTCCGCTGTTGGATACCTGTACGGTGTTTCTGACTCTACCCATTATCAATGCCCAGACTGCCTGGCCACTCTATGTGTCGGGTTTCCCGGTGAACATCAGCCAGGGCGTTTGTACTGCACTGACCATGCTGCTGTTTGGTCCGGCACTTCTGGAAAAGCTGGACCGTGTGAAATTGCAATATGGCATGGCGGAGGATGAAGATGGGGTTTGAAGCCTGTCACCCGGCGGTGAATTTCATCTTCTTTGCCTCTGTGATCTATGGAGCAGTGACCTTCAAGCATCCGGTATTTCTGCTGATTGCTTACCTCTGCGCCTTTGCTTATAGTGTGAAACGGTGCGGAAAGCGGGCGGTAATTTTGAATCTGTGTTTACTTCCGCTGATCCTGGCCTTCGCTCTGTACTACAGCTCCTACCACCATTTTGGGGTAACGGTGTTGAAAAAGAACTTCATCAACAATGATATTACCTTGGAGAGCATTGTTTATGGTCTGGTCATTGGACTTCGGTTTGCAACGCTGTGTATGTGGCTGGAAGCCATGTTCCGGGTGGTGTCCTCGGACAAGGTGGTATATCTGTTCGGAAAGGTCAGTCCGTTGCTGTCCTTGTTCTTAACCATCCTACTGCGCCTTATTCCCAGAATCGGTCAGGAGGCAAGGCGCATCAACCTGGCTCAAAAGGGTATTGGCCGTGGCAGCAATCAGGGCAATATTTTCCGCAGATTTATTAACTGCCTGCGAATCTTTTCCATGCTGATTACCTGGATGATCTCAGCCCTTGCCCTGGAATCTGACTCCATGCGTTCCCGTGGAAGCCTTCTCCGAGGACGGACAGTTTTCTCTATTTACCGCTTTGACAACCGGGACAGGGCTTTTGTAATTGCGTTGTTCAGCTACATTACCATGACCGCTATGGGCGTGATCCTGGGAGCCAGCAAAATGTGGTACAACCCGAGAATCATCTGGCGGCCCCTGAATGGAATTGGCATCGTCACAGCCATTGGATATCTTGCACTATGTTTTATGCCTATGGCTTTGGAGTTGTGGACGGAGTATCGCTTCCATGCCGCAAGAAAAAGAGGGGTACACTATGACGCAATTGGACAATGAATTCTTTGAAGAATATAAGCACCTGGAACGCCTTTGCTCGGATATGTATTCCTGTCGGGATGGGATTAGGCAGTATCTGGAGGATATGGAGTGTCAATTTTCAGAGGGTGAAAAAGCGATTCCTCACTGGGCGCAGGACTACCGAAAATTGCGAGAGCTGCGAAGAACCAGAAATACCCTAGCACACAATGTAAGCGAGTACCAGGTATGCACAGAGCAGGATGTGGAGAATGTTATAGATTTTGTTGGTAGAATCATGCAGCAGCAAGATCCACTGGCAATGTTGCATCTGTATAATTCCAGAGATGAAGATTCAGAAACTTTGGATGAAAGCGAAGTATCTGCTCCGGGTAAGTATTATTACGACGCTCCACAGAACGAGGCAAAACGCAAACAACTTATTCTGTGCGTTATATTGTTGCTCATAACGTGCGTGTCGGTAATCCTTGTAAGCATATTAATTTCCCACATAGTGTGAGCCGTGAGTGGCACTATAAGCCAAGAGTAAGTTTGGCACTAACGAATGAAAGAACGCCCATTTCTGCATGAGCTGTAGCTTCATAGCAGAAATGGGCATTCTCTTTTTATGCTAGGTTTCTGTGCTTGCAATCAGTCGGTCAAAGTCGCTCTGATAGAGCTGATCCTGGATAATCCGGTACTGCTCAAATTCGCTTTCGGCAAATGCTTTCGCAATGGTAGCTGTGACCTTTCCTTTGTCTTGCAGGATTTCCGCATCGTTGAATTGCAGGAAGGCATCCAGCTTGGAGGCCCAATCGGCCATGGTCATGGGGATACGCCGACGGGCCTGCCGGGTGGCGTAGTCCAGGTACATCGTTACGATTTCGTTCAGCTCCTGCATCTCATCAAGGGATAAATAATTCTTTGCGATGGATACATCCGCTTTGACAATCTTACCGTCCGGGGCATTGCGCCACGATGTCAGCCCCATATGTTCCTTTGTGTGGTCTGCTCGCTCCATAATGACCTCTGCTGCCGTGCTGCCATGGACTGCATAGTGCATTTTGTTTTGGACAGTGGCGAAGAAATCTTTTGTGGTTTGACTGTCGAGGGAATAATCCACGGCGGTGGCATAGATGTCTGTGATTTTCTGATAGAAGCGGCGTTCGCTTGCCCGAATCTCCTGGATTTCAGAAATCAGGTGGTCAAAATAATCTTCATCGAAAATCTGACCGTTGACCAGCCTATCCTTATCCAGAACATATCCCTGCTTGGCAAATGTGTCCAGCACCTTGGTTGCCCACTGGCGGAATTGCGTCGCCCGCCCGGAATTGATTCGATAGCCAACGGCAATGATGGCCGAGAGAGAATAAAATTTGTATTGATAAGTTTTCCCGTCGTCCGCAGTTTGTGCAAATTTTGCACAAACTGAATCTTCTGATAATTCGCCACTTTCAAATACGTTTTTCAAATGCTTGGTCACTACGCTGCGCTCTACATCAAAGAGCTGGCCGATGGCTTTCTGGGTCAGCCAAACATTGTGATCCTGTACCCGGACTTCGATTCCATCCTCGTGGGCATCCTTCGTAAACACCAGAAAATCCACAGTGCTATTGCGGATTTGCAGCTTATCCTTTTGCGATTTTTTCATAACACTATTCCAACTCCTCCCAAGGGTCCAGCCCCATTTCTTCCCAGGTCACGCCGTAAGGCACACCACCGGAAGTGTAGCCGGCAATGTAAAAGAAACGTTCATCCTGATCCATAGTTTCCAGGTCATGGGATTTTGTGGGCTGTGCCTGGAACTTGTGCTTTGAAAGCTGTGTGGCACGTTTATGTTGCAACGCCTTTATTTCCTCGTGAGAACGGATATGCTCTGGCAAACCGCTGGCAGTCAACCGCTCAGTGATGTGTAAGCGCTTTTTGCGATACTCCTTGTAAACTTCGTCAAAGGGAATCTGGATATTGATGTGACCGCAAACCTTTCGGACAATCGTTTCGCAGTCCTCAACGGAGAACGGCATCCGTCCATTGGCGGAAAAGAAATTCTGGGTTTCCAGATACATATAATCTGTAATCCTGGCTTTCTGTGCCTGCTTCAAATCCTTAAAAGATTTGCCAGTACTTGAATAAGGTGTACTCATACTCAGTTATCCCATGAATGTGTCTGGAAATAGGCATCCGTGCGGCGGTCATATTGGAGGCGTACAGAAGGAATGTCCACGCCATCCATAATGGAGAAGAACGCCTGCTGGGTGATTTCGGAAATCTCCCGGTCATGGTGGAAAAGGTTATTCGCAATCATCAAAGCGAACACTGCATCAGGATACTCTGCGGCCAACGCATCATAATCCAGACCATCCGCTTTTGCAAGTGCTGTAAATCCTGGAATCTCCGTCAGTGCGGGCATCGCCTGGGCTATATAATCCTCAAGGGTATGTGTTGCTGTTCCCATGTCCTGCGCTCCTTTATGTGCGAACTGTAGACCATTGTAGCATGGAAATAAAGAAAGACAAGTCTTGACTTTGCGTATAGACGATTCATCCGCGAATTGCCATCATATGGCTGCTGGGAATTTCAACTTTGTTCTTACCGATGGCGGCAAGAGCGGCTTCCTCTGATGGGTAAAGTCTGTGGGCTTTTATCTTTGTTGCACCTATGCAGTCCAAAAATTTGAATGTAATCAGATCACCGCTGATGTGAATAATCTTACCTTCCCGGATGTAGCGATTACTTTCTATCATGTAGGCAATGTCATCAATCTTATATGCTCCAGTCATTATGCACCACTCCTTTAGGCACAATATATCACATGGAAGCATTACTTTCAACCGGTAAATTCAAACAAATATTTGTATTTCAAAAGGAGAAAAGATACGGGGGACAATACTGGCAAGCAATGCCTATGGCGCGCCATAGGCGAAAAACCCTCATTTCTGCGAAAGTGGAAATGAGGGCTTTCTGCTTGTTGAGGCTCTGCCCCAATCCCCGCAGAACACAGTTCTGTGTTCTGGAAACGCTGGACAATTCCAGCGGCTACGCGATTTTACAAATCGCTGGTGGACGGTCAACGTCCGTCCTTTTCAGATTCTCTCTCCGTGGTGAGAGAATTGTCCCCAAGAATCCGATCCACATTTGCTTTGGCGGTTTGGAGAGAACGCATATCATTCCTGGCCTGCTGATACTCTGCATACATAGCTTTTTTCTCAGACAGGAGCTGGGCATATTCGGCTTGCAGGCTCTTGACGGTGGGCAGCATTTTCAAGCCCTGTTCGTCAAAAAACTGCTTTGCCGCCTTATGAAGTATGATCTTAGGCTCATGCTCCGCAAGGAACTTCTTAGAGTAGCCAGCCTTGCGATAGGCAACATAGGTGTCGCGGGTCTTGGCGTAATTGATGATGTGCTGCTGCAACACTTTGATTTCCGCCATGCGCTGCTCGGCGGATTTCATTTTTGCGGACAGGGTGTGGTACTGCGCTGTGAC
>JAXEXE010000150.1:0-9607 GCA_034113565.1 Faecousia sp. | reverse complement strand
CTTCACCAGAGACAGGGCAGCTTCATCCGCAATCAGAGTAAAGTCGGGATGCAGCTGCAAAATGGAGCCGGGAGCCTGGGGCTTGATGGGGCCGAAGAAGCAGTCCTTCACCGCCTGCGCCTTATTTGCGCCGTTGCACACCAGCACCACCCGCTTGGCCTTCATGATGGAGCCGATGCCCATGGTGTAGGCGTGGGTGGGAACGTCCTCCCGCTTTTCGAAGAAACGCTGGTTGGCATCGATGGTGGAGTCGGTGAGCTTCACATGGTTGGTGCCCTTGGCGAAAGCGTCAGCCGGCTCGTTAAAGCCGATGTGACCGTTGGGGCCAAGGCCCAGCAGCTGCAGATCCGCTCCGCCGAAGGAATCAATGACGGCGTCATACCGGGCGCACTCGGCTTCCGCGTCGGGGTTCATGCCGTTGGGGATGTTGCAGTTATTCTGGTCGATGTTCACATGGTCAAAGAGGTTATGCCGCATGAAGTAGGCGTAGCTCTGGTCGTGATCCTTGGGAAGGCCAACGTACTCGTCCAGATTCACGGTTCTGACCTGGGAAAAGTCCAGATCGCCGGATTCATACTTGGTAATCAGCTCCTTGTAGGTGCCCACAGGGCTGGAACCGGTGGCGAGGCCCAACACGCAGTCAGGCTTCAGCTGAATCTGGGCAGCAATGATGTTGGCAGCCTTCCGGCTCACATCGGCGTAATCCTTGGCAATAATCAGTCTCATTGGTAAATAGTCTCCTTTTACTGAATCTTGGGCAGGGAAGCGGCAGCCACCGCCTGACCCACACGGCGCATCTTCTCGTCCGGCAGGGTGACCTTGCACTTGGCGGCCAGCGCGGGATATTCCTCGGCAAGGATGTCGTTACAGACCTTCAGAATGGTGTCGCCGCCCTTGCCGGACATCACACGGCCCATGAGCATCATGTAGTCCAGATCATAGAACTGGGAATACAGCACCATGGTGTAGGCAAAGTAAGCGCCGATGGTCTCAAAAATCGCCTGCGCTCTGGGATCGTCGGCTTCCATCAGCTTCTGGACGAATTTCAGCTTCTCCGCCAGGGACAGCTCCCCCGGCAGCTCGATGCCAGCGGCGGGGCACAGCTTGATGACCGCGTCCTGAGAGAAATATTTGCAGCCCACGCCGTAGTCGGTGGACCACTCGTCCTGCATGGCACCGGCCTGCAGGTCAACGGGAGCGAAGGCCAGTTCGTTGATCCAGCCAAGCACATTTTTGTCGGCGTCCACATAGCCGACGGCCTCGGAGGTGCCCATGGCCAGACCCATCAGCTTGCCCGCGTCCAGACCAATGGCGCCTGCCAGCGCGGATACGTCGCCGTCGTTGGCAACCACCAGAGGCACGTCGCCGATGGCGGCAGCGGCCCGGGTGTAGATCGTCTTGACCTTATCCCAGTTCTCCCGGGGGACTTTGATGAACAGGGAAGCCACACGGGGCTCATTGTCAATGTAGTCACCGGCGGAGGAAACGCCGATGGCATCCACCCGGGGCATCTTGGAAGCGGCGGTTTTGAAGGCCTCCAGAATGTGCTCGTAGTGGTAATCGGGATCTTCGTTCAGCTTGGGGAACCAGATGACCTCCTCGGAATAGACGCACTCGCCGTCGATGACCGCGGAGACCTTTCGGTCAGAGCCGCCGGCATCAAAGCCAATGCGGCAGCCATCCATGTTGCCTCCCATCGGCTCCGCCTGTTCGTTGGCGGCGGGGCAGGCGTCCAGAGGCAGGTCGAGAATCTGCAAGTCCTTCTCGTACATCTGCTGAACGAAGGTGTAGTCAAACTGCCGCTCACCGGCGGGGGTATAGGCTTCCTGAAGCTTCTTTGCAAGCTCCGGGCATCCACAGACGGAAACCTTAAAACCGCCGATGGACCACAGCAGGAACTTCACATACCGCTCCACATAGCGGTAGTCTGTTTCCGCCATTTCAGGGGTGCCGTGGATGAAGGTGTGGTGCACAGAGACCCGGCCCCGATCACGCTCCACGGCGATGGAGATGGGCACTTTCGCGTCCTTCAGGTAGGCTTCCCGCCAGACACCGAAGGGGATAAAGGTGGGATCCAGCTTGGGGGGATGCTTCATCTGATACTCAATGCCTAAATACTGCATAATGATTCCTCCATAAGTGATTTATTTCGCAAGCTGCTTGTCAAAACCCATTGCGACCAATGCGTGGAAGGCCTCCCAGGCTTCCGGGGGGATATACTGGGGCGTCTGGTAGCCCTTTTTCGCGTACAGATCCATCCGTTGAAAATCTCCCACGATGACGCTGACGGCGGCATTTTCAGTAACGCCCTGCTTTTTCGCATCCGCCAGATAGTCGGTGATGGAGACTTGAGGGGAAGTGACCCGGAAGGCCTGTTCCGGCCAGTAGACCCCCATAGCGGCAGTGATACGCCGCTCCATAAAGGGCTGGTGAACGCCTAGAATCCGTTCGTGGGGAATGCTTTGCTCCTCCAGCAGCCGCCGGGTAAAGAGAATGTTTTCCGCTGTGTTGGTGGATTCCGGCTCCAGAAGAATAGCCGTTTCCGGCACACCGCATTCCATGGCCACCCTGGCAAAGCGCACCGCCTCCGGCTCTGGCAGCAACCCTTCCGTATTCCGGCCCAGTCCGCCGGTGAACAGCACCACCGGGGCAAGGCCCCGCAGGTACAGCTCTGCCGCCCTCCGGGCAATGTTCGTGTTAAAATTGCCGAAGCCCACAATCACATCGGCTTGCTCCGGGGCTTGGTGCATCCCCAGATAATCCCAAACAGTCTGTAAGGGTTCCAGAAAATCCATAGGCTTCTCCTTTGCGTAGAATTGCCGGGGCAGTGCCCCGGCAATTTTGTCTTAACAATATCTGGCAACAGCCGCCTTGATCATGGCAACGCACTCGTCGGCGATGGGGTAATCGCTTTCGACCAACTCCGCCAGAGGTGCCCGGACACTGCCGCAGTCGGGGCAGCCCATTTTCCGCAGCACTTCCTTGATCATGCCGTACATATTGCCGTGGCCGGAGCACAGCTTGTAGATGATCCGGCAGCAGTCGTTCTGAATCTCCAAAGCGGTAGCCAGACGGCCTTCCTTGACGCACTCGTAGAGCTTGACGTACAGCTCCGGCATAGCGCCGTAGGTGCCGCCGATGCCGCCGACCGCGCCCATGACCAGACCGGAGATCAGCTGCTCGTCGGGGCCGTTGAATACGATAGCGCCCTCGTCACGCCACATCTGGATGTCCTGGGTAGGCATGGAGGAATTCTTGACGCCGATGCACCGGGGGTTCTTCAGCATTTCCTTCAACAGGGGCACATTCAGCGCTACGCCCGCCAGCTGGGGAATGTTGTAGATGATGAAGTCGGTGTTGGGCGCCGCGTCGGAAATGTCGTTCCAATACTTGGCGATGGCGTAGGGAGGCAGGTGGAAGTAGATGGGGGGGATGGAGGCGATGGCATCCACGCCCAGGCTTTCCGCGTGGGCTGCCAGCTCCTGAGAGTCGGCGGTGTTGTTGCAGGCCACGTGGGCAATGACGGTCAGCTTGCCTTTGGCCTCCGCCATGACGTTCTCCAGCACCACCTTGCGCTCTTCCTTGCTCTGGTAGATGCACTCGCCGGAGGAGCCGCCCACATAGACGCCCTTCACGCCTTTTTCGATGAACCATCGGGTCAGTGCCCGGACGGCCTCAGGATTGATGCCGCCCTCGGCATCGTAGCAGGCATAGAACGCAGGGAAAATACCCTGATATTTCGTAATGTCCTTCATATTAATTCTCTCCTTATTCGTGAATCTTCACCTTGAACACGGCCTTGGTCACGGTTTCCGGGCGCGTAAGCATCATTTTGATTTTGTGGGCGTCGTCGGGCCAGACCACCAGAAAATCTCCGGGCGCAAGCACCAGCTTGTGCTGCCCTTCCCCACGGTAGGCGTAAAAGTCGTTCTCCGGTTTGCTTTCAAACCGCTGCAGGCAGCTGGGGGAGGCAATCTCCACCCGCTCGCAGCCATCGAGCATCAGGTGAATATCCAGAAATTTTTCGTGGGCTTCAAAGAAGCTTTCGGAATCCGGAATGGTTTCGTAGGTGAACTTGGTGCACCAAACCTGGCCGGGAATGATGTCTACCCGGTCTGTGCCAAGGCTGGACAAAAATTCCGGGGTAATCCGCCGCAGGGCCTCGTCCAGATTGGGATGAATGCCCAGATAATCCGCGGCGGTTTCATTTCTCGCAACAATCATAGCTTATCCCTTCACAGCACCCATGGTGATGCCCTTGGTAAAATACTTCTGGAAGATCAGGAACACGATGATGATAGGCACGGAAGCCAGCGCGGAACCGGCCATCAGCAGGCCAAAGTCCGTGGAGTTCTCCGCCTGCATGGTGGCGATACCAAGGGAGATGGTCAGGTTCTTGCTGGAGGTCAGCATAATCAGCTGCATGAAGTAGTCGTTCCAGGAGTTGATGAAGGTGAAGATGGCGCAGGCGCCAACACCGGGCTTGATCATGGGGAACATGACATCGGTAAAGGTGCGCCACTCGGAAGCACCGTCAATGCGGCAGGCCTCCACCATTTCCGTGGGAATGCCCTCGGCAAACTGCTTCAGAAGGAACACGCCGAAGGGCCAACCCACAATGGGGAAGATGACAGCCCAGATGGTGTCGTACATTTTCAGGGCGGACATTTCCCGCAGCAGGGGAATCAGAATGACCTGCTTGGGCAGGGCCATGGCACAGACAATCAGGCTGAAAATGATGCCCCGTCCCCAGAACCGCTTCTTTGCCAGCACATAGCCCGCCATGGCGGCAGTCAGACAGGTCAGCAGCATGGAGGTTACGGACATGAACACCGTATTCACCAGCCAGCGCAGAGCGGCGGGCACGGTGGGGCCGGTGATGACGTAGCCGAACAGCTTCAGGTCAAACAGGGGCGCAGAGCGGCTGCTCATCAGCTTTTCGAAGTTGCCTGACGTGAATACCGAGGGCCACCACACAGGGGTGGTTGACATAATGTCCTGCTTGGTTTTGAAGGAGCCGGTGATAATCCAGTACAGGGGGAAGGCGAACAGGAACGCCAGGATGAACACGATGATAAAGGAGACTACGTAATAAGTCTTGGATTTGAGCCGGTTAGCGTCCAGACGATTCAGCTTTTTCACGATTCATCCCTCCTTTACTTTTCCTGACCGGCCTTGAACTGGACGGCAGACAGAATGGCGATGACGATGGCCAGAATCACGCCCATGGCGTTGCCATAGCCGTAGCGGTACAGCTTGAAGGCGTTGTAGTAGATGTAGTACATGATGGTCATGGTGGAGTTGTTGGGTCCGCCGGAGGTCAGCAGCTGAATCAGCGCGAAGCACTGGAAGGAGTTGATGGTGGTGATGACCAGAATGTACAGAGTGGTGGGCATGATCTGGGGCCACTTGATTTTCCAGAAGGCCTGCATCTGGGTAGCGCCGTCCACTTCGGCGGCCTCCACCAGAGATTTGTCCACGTTGTCCAGCGCGGAAACATACAGCACGATGGGCTGGCCCACGGAGGTGGTCAGCAGAATCAGGATGATGCAGCCCAGGGCGTATCTGGGATCGCCCAGCCAGTTGATGGGCTGATCGATCATGCCGGTGGCCTGACCGATGTAGTTGAAGATACCGTAGTAGTTATTGAACATCCACTTCCAGACCATGGTGACGGCCACGGAGCCGGTGACCACAGGCAGGTAGAAGATGCAGCGGAAGGCAGAGGTGGCAGCCACGGGCATCTTGCTGATGGCGGAGGCCACCCACAGGGAGAAGATGCAGGTCACGGGCACAGACACCAGCACGATAATCAGGGTGTTCCACAGGGCCTTCCAGAATACGGGATCGGCGAACAGCTCCTGATAGTTGCCGAAGCCGACGAAAATGTCCTCCCGGCCCATGGTGGCATCGAAGAAGCTGGTGATGATGCACATGATCATGGGGTAGAGCACGAAGCCCACGAAGAAGATCAGAAACGGCAGCAGAAACAGGTAAGAGGTAACCGTTTCGTGGATCATCAGCCGCCGGGATTTGGTGTTTACGGAAATCTTTTTATTTGCCAAGGATATCCTCCCCTCTGGTGATGGAGCGGGCCGCGATACGACCGCCCAGAAAAGAAACGTACGGAATGCTTGTCTGGTTGAAGTTGACAGTTGACAGTTAAGGAGTCCCTTCGGGACAATTGAAATAATTGTGAGGGCATCCGATATTCCCGCAAAAACTTCCGCATTTCCTGCTTTTATGTGTATTTTGATTCCTCTCAAAGGGATAGCACAACTATCAACTGTCAACTGTCAACGATTCATGTATGGCGGTAACGCCGCTCTACAGAAAACGCCCCTCCCCTCGCCCAGAAGAGAGGGAAGGGGCTTTCTTTCTATGCTATAGGACTGTCAGCAGCGGATTACGCGCCGGCAGCAGCGTTGGCGGTAGCCACGAAGGCGTCAGCAGCTTCCTGAACAGGAGTGCCGGTGCCGATCTGCTGCAGCATGTTCCACGCGGCGGCACGGGCCTCGGTCCAGCCGGGGGTGACGTTGTAGTAGTCGCCCATGTACTGCATGAACATACCGTAAACGCTCTTCAGAGCATCGTCAGCATAGGGATCAGCAACGGACTGACGGACAGACCAGAAGCCGGAGGTCTTGACGGACTCAACGGTGTTCTCGTCGCAGACCCACTTGATGAAGGTCTTGGCAGCATCGATCTTGGCAGCGTCGCCGTTGTCAAAGACGCCGAAGCCCCAGATACCGCCGCACAGCTTCACATCGGTGCCGTTGGGGGCGGGGAACGCCATGGGGAAGACCTCGAAGTTCTCACCGATAACCTCGGTACGGGCAGCGTGGGTAGCGGCATTCCAGCAGAAGGCCATCTGCAGCACGCCCTGAGCGAACAGGTCAGCCTCTTCGCCGCCGTTGATGGAAGCGTCAAAGTTGATGCCCTTGGTATTGTACAGGGTCTCCAGAGCCTTGACGTTCTCAGCGGAATTCATGGTGTAAGCGGTATGCTCGGGGTTGGTGAAGGTGCCGCCGTACATATTGTTGTACAGAGCGCGGGTACCCTGGTCACCGCCCTGGGCGGAGCAGAACACGGCGCCAACGTTCTTGTAACCGGCGTTGTACAGAGTCTCAACAGCCTTCAGGAAGTTCTCGGTGGTCCAGGTGTGGGTCTCGGCGTCCACATACTGCCATGCGCCGGTCTCCTCGAAGACGGTCTTGTTGATGGCCATGCAGTGAGCGGTCATGCACAGGGGGTACTCGTAGTAAGCACCGCTGCCGTTGTTACAGGCAGCCTCGACGGAAGCGTAGATGTCGGACTTGGCATCAGCGGTCCACAGATCGGCCAGGTCGACCATCTTGCCCTTGGCGCCCCAGTTAGCGACCAGACGCTCGGGTCCTTCCATGACGATGTCGGGAGCGGCATTGCCCTCGATGGCGGTGTTCACCTTGTCATCGCCGTCGGTGTAGGTCAGGTACTCAACGGTAACCTTGATGTTGGGATAAGCGGCGTTGAACTCAGAGAGCAGCTGGTCAACGACCTCCTGCTTGCCCCAGTCGCCGATGGGGTAGGTCCACAGGCTGATCTCTACGGGAGCAGCAGCCTCGGTGGCAGCGGGAGCGGCGGCCTCAGTCGCGGCGGGAGCGGGGGCAGCGGTGGGGGCGGGAGTCTCAGCCTTCTGCACGGAGCAGGCGCCCAGAGACAGCACCATGACCACAGCCAATGCCAGAGCAATCAACTTTTTCATTGTGTTTCCTCCTAATTATTTACTTTGCGCTTAACGGCTTTTCCCTAAGCGCTGGTTTTGGGTGGGGCAGTTACCTCTCGTGGTAATCCCCACAATTTCCGAGAGTATCTTACAACATACTTTCGGCAATGTCAACAACAGTTTGAAAAATAATTTCCGAAAACTACATAAACTGAAAATAATTTCCGTTTTGCACATGAAAACGTTTCCAATTTCAGCACAATGACGAAACTGCTCCTTCGCCCTTGACGCAGGCTGAAAACATGGTATTCTGTTATGTAAGAAAGGAGTCGTATCCATATGAAAAAGCACATTCTCTGCTTTGGGGATTCCAACACCCATGGCTACTGCGCGGACCCCGACGACTGTCTGGGCGGCGGCATCCGCTTTACGGAGGAGCAGCGCTGGACCCGGCTGATGCAAAAGGCATTGGGGGAAGACTATCTGGTAATTGAGGAAGGGCTGTCCGGCCGAACCACCTGCTTCGACGATCCCATCCACGAGGGCCTGAACGCTCTGGACTACATCTATCCCTGCCTCAAAAGCCACGAGGCAATCGACCTCTTAATTATCATGCTGGGCACCAACGATACCAAGGACCGGTTCTACGCCAGCGCGGCCTGCATCGCTCTGGGCATGGCCCGTCTGGTGAACAAGGCAAAAAGCACCGACTGCTGGGGCGGAAAGGATCCCAACATTCTGGTGATCGCGCCCCCGCCCATCGGCGAGGGGATGCTGGAAAGCCCCGTGGCCGCGACCATGGGACAGCTGTGTGTAGAAAAATCCCGGCAGCTGGCGGACAGCTACCGGGAGCAGTGTGAACTTCTTGGGGTGTCCTTCCTGGACGCCGGGGCGCTGGGCTGTGAATTCAACAGCATCGACTTCATGCACCTGACCAGCCGGGGCCACAAAACCCTTGCCGAAAAATTAGCGGAATTGGTGCCGGAGCTGGTGAAGTAAAAATTATTCTTCTGTTTCTTTTGGCAGAAAGGGCCGGAACATCGGCTCCACCAGCAGGCTGGAAATCAGCGCCGCCAGCGCGGGCAGGAAAAACAGCGGGAACACAAACCGGACGCACAGGAACATGGCGGCGGCATTGACGATGCCCAGTCCAATGGTTCTGGGCAGGTTGGCAAGGCCCAGCAGTGCGGTGTTTTTCAGAAGCCCCCCGAGGGAGTTTTCAAACCGGGACAGCACGGGAAACGTCAGGCTCAGAACGCCCAGTATGGTGACGCCCAGAAAGGCCGCCGCGGAAAACAGCATCCAACTGATCGCGCCCGTAGCTGCGGCGTTCCACACGAGAATCATAGCCTTGCCCAGCAGGTACAGCAGGGCGAGAAACAACACCGTGGGCACGATTCCCCCTTTCCAATTTTCCCGGAACACCAGCCAGAACCGCTGCCAGCAGTGCTTTTCTCCCCTGCGGAAGCCCCGGAAGGCGGCGTCATAGAGGGCGGCGCAGGAGGCGCCAATGGTGACCACCGGCATACAACCGAGAATCCAGAACAGGCTGAGGAAAATGCTGTCGGTCAGCTGGGTCATGGTGATCATCAGGCCGCTGTCCGGGCGAAACAGATTGCGAAACATGGGAATTCCTCCTTTTTCGGGTATTGTAGCACAGATTGCGCTGGCTGTCACTACCGGAAGTCGGGAGAACCCGTCAAATTGGTCCTTGTAAGAGTTGACAGTTGAAAGTTGACAGTTGACAGTTAGGAAGTCCCTTCGAGACAATTGAAATAATAATGGTGAAAAAATAGGTATTCCAGAAAGAATCCTTCACATTTCGTATCTTTGTACTTATGTTGATTCATCCCGCAGGGATACCACAACTGTCAACTGAATTACAATTTATCGCGCTTTAAG
>JAXEXE010000149.1:0-10666 GCA_034113565.1 Faecousia sp. | reverse complement strand
TGCGAGCCAGTGCGCTTAAGTGGCGTGGCAATCCGTTCCCCTTAAAATGTCCCGATTTTGCACCTGTTACCAAGGAGAAAACGGATTGCCACGTCGCTTCGCTCCTCGCAATGACACCTAAATCAACAATGTTCTCCTTTTGCGGATTTTAAATCGATCTGTTATCCTCCCGCCGCAGCTGCAAAGCGGCAACGGTGAGCAGGGGCGCCAGGATCATCCCGCCCACGCCCCAGAGCCGGTAGCCAATATACAGCGCGAGAAGGGTCACCAGTGGGTCAAGGCCCAGGTGCTTACCCAGCAGCTTTGGTTCCAGCATGGAGCGGGTCATGGCAGCGGCGACGTAGATACCGAGAATGCCCAGCGCCCGGGGCGTGTCCCCCTGCAAAAAGCACACCACGCTCCAGGGCACCAGCACGGTGCCGGTGCCGAGTACCGGAAGAGCATCCACCAGCGCAATCAGCACCGCCCACAGTAGGCTGCTTGGAATCCGCAGCAGGGTCAGTCCCGCCGCCACAATGCCGAAGGTCACGCTCATGAGCTTGCACTGGGCGAGAAACCATTTGCCCAGCACCCGGCGCATCCGGCGGGCGGTTTCCAGCGCGGAGCGCAGCTGCTGCCTGGGAACCCGCCGAATCAGCCACAGGCGTATCTGGGGGAGCCTTGCGGAGATCAGGAAGGCGGAAAGAATGGCGGTGCCAAGGCCCAGCGCACTGTCCGGCACATGACTGAGCAGCCCCCCCGCCAGCCCCAGCAGCCAGGCGGTGACTTTGCCCAGCAGGGTGCTTCCATCGGCAAGCAGCGTCCTCACATTCTCCTCCAGCAGGGGCCGGATTCCCCGGGGGGCGTGGGAGGCCAGCTCCAGCAGCCGGGTCTGCGCCAGCGCCAGTCCGGAACGGGCGGTACTCTCCAAATCCGGTAAAACGCCCGCAAGATTTTTCAGCTGCCGCAGAGCGAAGGCGCACAGAATCAGCAGGAGCATAGCCAGAAAGCAGAAGGCCATGCTGACGCCGATGGCAGTGCTCACCGCCCGGGGCGTGTGAACCTTCTGGCTCAGGAATCGGACCATTGGCTCCGCCGCCAGGGCCAGCAGGGCGCCCAGCAGGAAGGGGGACAGCAGCGGCAGCAGAAATTTCGCGGCCAGCCAGACGGCGGCAAAAACTGCCAGTACAGAGAAAACGGTTTTGCGGGGGGAACCCATGCCGGAATGCTCCTTTCGTATGGTAAGATAGGGGTTGCATTTTCTAAAAAGTATGCTACAATACATTATTGGAGAACATATGTTGCTCCATTGCGTACAAAAGCAGAAATTTCAGGAGGTAGGACATGTCAACCAAACCCAAATACTATATAGTGGAAGCGTCCGCGCTGCCGGAAGTTTTTCTGAAGGTGGCGGAGGCCAAGCGCCTGCTTTCCACGGGCGAGGCGGCGACCGTCAACGAGGCGACCCGCATGACCGACATCAGCCGCAGTGCCTTCTATAAATATCGTGATGCCGTTCTGCCCTTTCAGAATATGATGACCGGGCGGATTATCACCTTCCAGCTGCTGCTCCACGATGAGCCGGGACTGCTGTCCCAGATTCTGGGGGTGTTCGCAGTGGCGAAGGCCAATATTATCACCATCAACTCCATCGTGCCCACCAACGGAACGGCGGTGGTCACCATTTCCGCGGAGACCATGGATCTGACGGTGTCGCTGGAGGAACTTTTGCAGCAGCTTTCCGCCACCCATGGCGTGGTCAAGGCGGAGGTCTTGGCGGGTTGAGGCGGCAGTGCCGCCGGACAATGCGTTACGGGCACTGCGCAGATAACGCACATCCTTAGGGCCCCCCGAACGAAATGTCATCAACGAAAGCGTTAGGGTACTGTCTACCACTGTCATTGCGAGGAGCGTAGCGACGTGGCAATCCGTACTCCTATTGGTTCGGGTACATTATGAAAAGGGGAACGGATTGCCACACCAGTCTGATGACTGGTTCGCAATGGCATGATTTTTTTCGGCAGTTTCAGGGGAGGGTCATTGACCCTCCCGCTTTTTACGTCATTCCTTCGTCACGTTCTGTGCCCAACTGACATAGAATGTGCCGGGAGGAATGGCAATGCTGTATGTGCAGAAATACGGAGGAACCTCCCTGCAGGATGCCGAGCGCATCCGTACCGCTGCCCGGCGGTCGGCGGAGCTGGCCCGGCAGGGGCACGGGGTGGTCGTGGTGGTTTCCGCACAGGGGGATACCACCGATGAGATGATTGAAAAAGCCGCTCAGATCAACAGGCGCCGGGCGGCAAGGGAAATGGACGCATATCTCGCGGCAGGGGAGCAGATGTCCGCGGGCCTCATGGCGATGGCCATCGGCGCGCTGGGTTGTCCCGCCGTAAGCCTGACGGGCTGGCAGGCGGGAATCCATACCGACGGCAACCACGGCGGCGCCCGCATTCTGGAGGTGGACACCACCCGCGTCCGGCGGGAGCTGGGGCAGGGAAAGATCGTTGTTGTGGCAGGCTTTCAGGGCGTTGATCCGGAGGGGGATATCACCACTCTGGGCCGGGGCGGCTCGGATACCACGGCAGTAGCGCTGGCGGCCTGGCTGAAGGCGGATATCTGTCAGATTTTCACGGATGTGGACGGGGTCTACGACCGGGACCCGAGGCTGTTCCCGGATGCACGCAGGTTCCGACAGATCCGCTACGATACCATGATGGCGCTGGTGGAAAACGGAGCGCAGGTGCTCCATGACCGCAGCGTGGAGCTGGCAAGGCAGCACGGTATCCGGCTGGAGGTTCTGGCGGCAGCTACCGGCGACCCGGGAACCATTGTTGGGGAGCTGGAATCATTCTAACCGGGTTGGGCATAAGATATTCCATGGCAGTGTGGAGCTTGAAGTGTGGAATGTGGAGTGAAGGAGTCCGCTTCGCGGACAAATTGCAATCATTTCCGAAGGGAATACCACTTTTTTGCATTTTGCATTCATCATTTTGCATTTCATAAAAAGTTCTTGACAAGATAGAAAACCTGTGCTAAAATGCACGGGTAATAAAGAAGGCTGAACATCCGCCTCACCGTAAGCAAATGCGAAACGGTTTATATTCCTCTTCCCTTTGGGGAAAATGCGGGAATTGCGCGGATGCTCTGGCATCCGCTTTTTTGTTGTTTATTTGGAGGTGCTTACCATCGCAAAGTTAGATCATCAGCTCAATGAGGAGATTCGGGACAAAGAGGTTCGTCTGATCGGAGCCGACGGCGCCCAGCTGGGCATCGTGTCCTCCGCCGAGGCCAACGCCATGGCTGAGGAGCAGGGCTTGGACTTGGTGAAGATCTCTCCCAACGCGGTCCCTCCCGTCTGCAAGATCATGGACTATTCTAAATTCTGCTACGACCAGAAGAAGCGGGAGAAGGATGCCAGAAAGAACCAGCGGGTTGTGGAGATCAAGGAAATCCGCATGAGCCCCAGCATCGACACCAATGACCTGAACACCAAGGTCAAGTCCGCCCAGAAGTTCTTGGCAGACGGCAACCGGGTGAAGGTCAGCGTCCGTTTCCGCGGCCGCGAGATGGCGCATACCAACCTTGGTGAGAAGCTGCTTCTGGATTTTGCCGCCAGTTGTGCTGAGATCGCCAGCATGGAAAAAAGCCCCAAGCTGGAAGGCCGCTTCATGGCGATCTTCCTGACCCCCAAAAATAGCAAGTAAGTCATTCATTACCAAAGATAACGGAAGGAGAACCACCTATGCCCAAGCTGAAGACCCATAGCGGCGCTAAGAAAAGATTCAACCTGACCGCCAGCGGTAAGGTTAAGAGAGCCCGCGCTTTCAAGAGCCACATCCTGACCAAGAAGACCACCAAGCGTACCCGCCATCTGCGTGAGACCGCTTACGCTGACCAGACCAACGTCAGCGCTATCAAGAAAATGATTCCCTACAAGTAAGGCAGAAGGAGGATACGAGATATGGCAAGAGTGAAAGGCGCGATGATGACGCGCAAGAGAAGAAATGCTACCCTGAAGCTGGCCAAGGGCTACTGGGGTTCCAAGTCCAAGCACTTCAAGATGGCCAAGCAGCAGGTCATGAAGTCCGGCAACTACGCTTTCAAGGGCCGCAAGCAGAAGAAGCGTGATTTCCGCCGCCTGTGGATCGCCCGTATCAGCGCTTCCGTCGCTCCCTACGGTATGAACTACTCCACCTTCATGAACGGCATCAAGAAGGCCGGCATCGAGATGAACCGCAAGAGCCTGTCCGAGATGGCCATTCAGGACTCCGCCGCGTTCGCCGCGGTTGTGGAGAAGGCTAAGGCTGCTCTGAACTAAGTTCACGAAATAAGACCCTGCTGATTTTTCGGCGGGGTCTTTTCCGTTAGGGGGGAGAAATGTGGAACTGAAATGGACGGCAACACGGGAAGGACGCCTGTCGTCCTTTCTGCTGGGGGAACTGAAGATGTCCACAGGGCTGATGAACAAGCTGAAATGGGGCGATTCTCTCCGGGTGAATGGAGTCCCCCAGCGGACGAATTATCCGGTAGCACCCGGTGACGTGATTACCGTGGCGCTGGCGGAGGAAACCCCGGAGTACCCGGCGGAGGACGGGGAACTGTCGATTCTCTACGAGGACGACGCCCTGCTGGCGGTGGACAAGCCCGCCGGAATGCTGATTCACCCCTCCCGGGCGAGAAATACGGGGACGCTGGCGAATTTTGTGGCAGGGTACTATCAGAAAACAGGACAGAATTGCGCCTTCCACCCCATGACCCGGCTGGACCGGGACACCTTCGGCATCGTGCTGCTGGCGAAAAACGCCCATGTCCACAGTTTGCTGCAAAGCGGCGGCGCGAAAAAGATCTATCACGCGCTGGTGTACAGCGGCCCAAATGAGGTAAGCGGCACCATTGATGCCCCCATTGCCCGCCGCCCGATGCCGAGCCTTTTGCGTTATGTAAACCCGGAGGGGAAACCTTCCGTGACCGAGTGGCAGATTTTGAAGCGTGATGAAAAGTTATGTAAACTAGCCTTACGGCCCGTCACCGGAAGAACCCACCAGCTTCGGGTGCACTGCGCCTACATGGGCTTTCCCATACTGGGAGACCCCCAGTACGGAAGCCCGGAATCTCAGGCGTATTCTGCCGAACTGGGGCTGACCCACCAGATGCTCTGCGCCAGAAAACTGGAATTTTCCCATCCGCTCACCGGCGAAGCCATGGTGCTGGAATCCGCCATGGATGTACGGCTGTGACGGACAGATTCGAAAAAGACTGCGCCTGCCCGGATGGGCAGACGCAGTTTTTCTTTACGGCATTATTCTTCCTCGGTGACGGTTTCTTCTGCGGAGAAGGTAAGGCCCGCGATCATGGTTTCCACCCGTTTCATGCCCGCAGCGCCATCCTCACAGAAGGTGTAGACCTCAATGAGTTTCCCGTTGGTAAAGTGGTTGTAGACCACAAACCCGTAATCCTTTGCCAGATTGAAGGCAATGTACTGGTTTTCTCCAACGGTTTTGACCAGAGCGGGACTGCCGCCGTACCAGTTTTTGGACAGGTAGTCCGCGATCTGCTTTACGGAGGCATCCTCCAGCGTGTTCATATCCCCCACCAGAGCTGCCAGCGTATTGCCGGACTCGGCAACGTAGGTGGAGACACCGGCGCAGTAATCGAAGATGTCCATATGGATGCCGTTATTGCTGTAGTTCTGCACAGCGGTGCTGATGTCGCTGTACAGGTCCATGTAGATTTCCAGCTGCTGATATACGTCCTGCGTGATGCAGTAAGCGCCGAAGGGCACCGTCAGGGACAGCTCCGTACCGGCGGCAGTGACCACGGTAAACACGCCGTTGTCCTGATCAATCGTCACCGTGTCCGCGGTCTGGCTGGCGGAAGCAGGCTCACGGCTGCTGATGGGCTTTTTCCCGATTTCCGGGGCCACCACCGCGGTATCGAGAATGGTATACTTCTCGGTTTTATCTGTTTTGGCGGTTTTGTCATCCTTCGCGGCGTCCACGCGGACAGTGCCGATGCTCACCACAAGGAGCAGCGCCAGCGTAACAGCAATCCATTTTTTCATAGTATTTCTCTCCTTTGAGACGGTATAGGAAAAGTATAGCAAACGCGGGGCGTTTTTTCAAGGGTAGCACCGCATAATGGGGCAAGGAGATTCGGCGAGAGATTTTGGCACAAGCGAAAGTATGGAAAATGCGGGAATACTGGATGTATTTCCCGCTACCCAAGATTTTGGGTATGATTTTCATACTTACCGCGTCAAGCATGCGGGGTGCCGCCATTGGAAGCCGTGAAGCGTCACAGGACGGCAATTTTCCTCAGGGTATTGGCTGTTCGGATTGTAATCCATTCTCCAATCCCCGGGCTTGCAGTCTTTTTCCACCAGTTCGCTTTCGCGTACTTCTTCCTGTCAAAGGACCAGAAAATCGCGTTTTCGCAGATGAATACCTGTTCCAGCGCCTTTGTTGGCTCGCCGATTTTCTCACTGATGCTTTGGGCGGCAGCGGGAGGAATCACAAAAATCAAATTATCGTATCTGTCTTTGTCAGATGTTCCCCACCAATCAGGCGCTTTGCCCAATAAAGCCTCCAGATCTTCCTGCGGCATGACAAAAACCGGAATATCCAGGTCAAACCGTTCCAGTATCATGGACCGGATGGTATCTGCGAAAATGCTCTCCTCATTTTCATGAGCCGTGAAAATCACATTTCCGCTATTGAGATAGGTAAGAACATCGGTATAACCAAGTTCAATCAAACGGGATTTCAGCTCCGGCATGGATAGTTTGTTTTTTCCGCTTATGTTGATCCCTCTTAACAAGGCAATGTATCGTTTCATAACAATTCCTCCTGTCGGCTGCTTTGACTGCCCAGGTGCCGGATGAGCTGGGTGGAAACGGCAATTTCCGCCGGTTTTTCCTGTCAACAGCGCGTTTCTTGAAAAAGTATACCATATTTCCGGAACGGCTGCAACCGAAAGACAAAATGCCCGCAAGGGGAGCGAAATCCCCCTGCGGGCGCAGCGATGCACTTTCGGGTCAGGACAGCAGCAGCTTATCGTCGGCTTCGTCGGAGCCGGAGGCCTGGCTGAACAGGCTCAGCAGCTGCTCCACGGTCAGGTGCTTCTTTTCCTCACCGGACACGTCGACCACAATGTGTCCTTCGTACATCATAATCAGTCGATTGCCGTAGGCGATGGCGTCACGCATATTGTGGGTAATCATCATGGTGGTCAGGTGATCCTTTTCCACAATGCGCTGGGTGGCTTCCAGCACCTTGGCGGCGGTCTTGGGGTCCAGTGCGGCGGTGTGCTCGTCCAGCAGCAGCAGCTGGGGCTTCTGGAGGGTCGCCATCAGCAGCGTCAGCGCCTGACGCTGACCGCCGGACAGCAGGCCGACCTTGGCGGTGAGCCGGTCTTCCAGACCTAAGTCCAGAATTTTCAGCTGCTCCACATACTGCTCCCGCTCGGCCCGGGTGATACCGGCCCGGAGGGTGCGGGGCTTGCCACGGCGGGCAGCCAATGCCAGATTTTCCTCGATCTGCATGGTGGCGGCGGTGCCCATCATGGGGTCCTGAAACACCCGCCCGATGAATTTGGCCCGCTTGTATTCCGGGAGGTTCGTGACGTTATTGCCGCCGATGGTGATGGTGCCGGAGTCCACGCCCCACACGCCGGCCACGGCGTTCAGCATGGTGGACTTGCCTGCGCCGTTGCCGCCGATGACGGTGACAAAGTCGCCTTCCTGCAGATGGAGATTCAGATTTTTCAGCGCGACCTTTTCGTTGACCGTGCCGGGATTGAAGGTTTTGGTCACATTTTCAATTTTCAGCATATTCCGCCCTCCTTACTTGCCCGCTTTGGCAGTCTTGTGCAGGTACTGCTCCTTCCAGTAGGGAACCGCAAGGAACACAGCGACAATCAGCGCGGAGATCAGCTTCAGATAGTTGGAGTCGATTTTCAGCAGGCTGATGACGGCCTGAATGACGATGTAGTAGATAATGGCGCCGAAGCTGACGGAAAGCAGCTTCAGGGCGAAGTTCCGGAACAACCGTCCAAAGGCCACCTCGCCGATAATGACGGAGGCCAGACCGATGACGATGGCGCCGCGGCCCATGTTGATTTCCGCGTAGGACTGGTACTGGCATAGCAGGGCGCCGGCAAAGGCCACCAGACCGTTGGACAGGGCCAGACCCAGCACCTTGTTGACATTGGTGTTGATGCCCTGCGCCCGGGCCATGTGCTCATTGGCGCCGGTGGCGCGGATGGAAGCGCCCCGTTCGGTGCCGAAGAACCAGTACAGAACGGCGATGACCAGAACCGTCACCACACCCACCACAAAGATGGGGTGATTGTAGAAGGGACGGGTGCCCTTATTGACCTCCTGCAAATACCGCAGAGAGACCAGCAGCTTGTAGTTGTTCACGTTCAGGGCGGTGTTGGCCTTCATGCCCATGGTGGCAAGGTTCACCGACCACAGGCCCAGCTGGGTCAGAATGCCGGACAAAATGGCGGGGATGCCGCACTGGGTGTGGAAGAAGCCGGTAACAAGGCCGGTCAGGCAGCCCGCCAGAAATGCGCAAAGCATGGCAGTCCACACACTCCAGCCGTTCACGATCATCATGACGCAGACCACGCCGCCGGTGCAGAAGGAGCCGTCCACCGTCAGGTCGGCAAGGTCAAGAATGCGGTAGGTAATGTACAGGCCAATTGCCATGATGCCCCAGATCAGTCCCTGAGAGACAGCCCCGGGCAGGGCGTTGAGAAAACTCGTCATTGGTTATTCCTCCGATAAGATAGTAAAATACGGAAACGAGGGGGTGCCGCTTTTGTAAGCAGCACCCCCTGAAATCCGGGGAATCAGCCGATGGCCTCGTAGCCCTCGGGCGGGGTCAGGCCCAGCTTGGCGCAGATATCAGCGTTGTACTTGGGCGTGGCTTCGGCGTAACCAATGGGCATGGTGGAAATATCCACCTCACCGGTCAGAATCTTGGCCGCCATCTCGCCGGTGGCGCGGCCCAGGTCGTAGTAGCTGATGGACAGGGTGGCCACACCGCAGCCCTTGCAGATGCCTTCCTCACCGGCGATGATGGGCTTGCCGGCAGCGCCGAAGATACCGTCGATAACCTCAGTGCTGGAGGCGACCATGTTATCGGTGGGAACGTACAGAACATCGCAGAAGTCGCAGGCTTCCTGCGTCACGGCGGGCATATCGTTGGAGTCAACGAACGCGAACAGCTTGCAGGTATAGCCCATCTCTTCCAGCAGAGCCTTCACGGTGTCCACCTGGTACTTGGAGTTGGGCTCTGCGGAGCAGTACAGCAGGCCAACATTCTTGGCATCGGGGAACCACTCCTTGACCATCTGCGCCTGACGATCCAGAGGAGCCAGGTCGGAGGTGCCGGAGACGTTTCCACCGGGAGTGCCGGTAAAGTCGGTGATGCCCAGAGCCACACCGTACTCGGTGACGGAGGTGCCCAGAATGGGAATGTCACCGGTGGCGGCGGCAGCAGCCTGCAGGGCGGGGGTAGCGTTGGCCATAATCAGATCCACACCCTCGGACACGAAGGCGTTGGCGATGGAGGAACAGGTGTTGGAATCGCCGGCAGCGTTCTGAAGATCGAACGCAACGGCATCAGCGCCGAGGGCATCGACCAGCGCGTCCTGGAAGCCCTTGGTGGCAGCGTCCAGCGCGTCGTGGGTGACCAGCTGGCAGATACCGACCTTGTAAACCTTAGCGGGAGCGGCAGCCTCGGTAGCGGCGGGGGCTTCCGTTGCGGCGGGCGCCTCCGTGGCGGCAGCGGCGGGGGCAGTGGTAGCGGCAGGGGCGGAGGAAGCGCCACAGGCTGCCAGAGACAGCACCATCAGCGCAGCCAGAAGAGCCGCAAGCATCTTTTTCATACAAAATCTCTCCTTTTTCTGTTTCCGGATACGCACACTTGTACGCACACGAAATACTGATGGCACACAATATATCACTTTTTGTCATGTGTGTCAATTCGTTTTTATGAATCTATTATAAGCATTTAAAAATTAAATGCTGCGCCTGCAAGGGGGCGAAGCCCCGGCTCTGTTTCTTGATATATCTCTATTTCTTTTTCTTATTCTGTATCAAGGTGTATACAGGCTGTATCGAGGTGTATGCAAGCTGCACCCTCCTGCATTCGATGACTGCGGCTCTGTATCAATGCAAAATGATGAATGCAAAATGCAAAATGAAGGTATTTCCTTAATTCTGCATTTCAATTCTGCTTTCCCTGATTTTCGTAAAAAGCCGGAAAAATGAAAAAAAGGTATTGACAACGCTGTATGAATGTGCTAATGTACTAATGCACTAATACAGTAGCACAGAGGAGGTGCCTATGAACTGGAAATTTTCAGGGGATCGCCCGGTGTACCAGCAAATCATGGAGAACATCCGGGGCGCGGTCCTGCGGGGCGAACTGCCGCCGGGAGGAAAGATCCCATCGGTTCGGGATCTGGCTGCCGAGGCACAGGTCAACCCCAACACCATGCAGCGGGCCATGACGGAGCTGGAACGGGAAGGCCTGCTGATCAGCGGCGGCACCAGCGGCCGCACCGTCACGGAAAATCCGGAGGTTTTGAAGGATATGAAAGATCGGATTTTGGAGGAACTGGCGCGGGAATGCGCCGAAAAATTCATGGTATTCGGAATTACCCCATCTCAGGC
>JAXEXE010000148.1:0-2960 GCA_034113565.1 Faecousia sp. | reverse complement strand
GCGTGGGCAACATCCTGAGCGCTGCGCATCTGCCTCGGAGTCAGGTTTGTGGTGATGATGAGCGGCAGATTGGCTTTGTATCGCTCGTCAATCACCGCGTATACCTGTTCTAGGGCAAACTCCGAATTTCGTTCCACGCCGAGATCGTCGATGATTAGCAAGTCCACCTTGCCAAAAGAGGCAATATACTGACATCGTTCTTTGACTTGCAAATCGCTCAGCTTGTTCAGAATCCTTGTGAAATTGGTCATCATGACAGAAACGCCCTGATCGAGAAGGCCATTGGCGATGCAGGCGGCAAGATAGGACTTGCCTGTACCCACATCTCCCCAAAACAAAAGGCCAAGGTTTTCTGCCTTGACCTGCTTCCAGTTATTCACATAGCGCTTTCCCATCTGGACATAGGGGGTATCCTCTGCTACCCGAAAGTTCCAGTCCAGCAGATGCGTGTCCTGAATGCCCTTCTGTCGGAGTTCTGCGATCTCCATCAGGCGTTGCAGGCTGCGGTATTCTTGCTCCAACATGTTTAATCACTCCTATTACAATATATTTGGACAAGGAAGCCGGGCAGCCAGTCCGGCTTCCTTTCCATCTCGTGCCTAAGCTACAATAAGAGGAGCAACTGGCTGACCAATCACTCCTTGGGCTTTTATGCCCGCTCGAAAGACTGTTAGCCATCCTCTTATTGCAGCGTTCGATTTGAGCAGGTTGAGCCATAGAGTTCGTGTCACCCAATAGATTGAATCGGCAATGAGAAAAAGATGGATTCCGGTTGCGGATCATTTGTATTGGAGGAATGTGAATGAATTCTGTCGGCATTGATGTCTCGAAAGGAAAGAGCATGATAGCGGTCATGCGCCCCTTTGGAGAGGTGGTCTGCTCGCCTTTCGAAGTGCCTCATACGTCCAGTGAACTCAGTGCGCTGGCAAAGCGGCTGAAAAGCCTGGATGGTGAGACCCGCGTGGTCATGGAGGCCACAGGCAACTACCATTTACCCATCGCAATGGTGCTCCACGAAGCGGGGATCTATGTTTCTGTAGTCAACGCGATGCTGGTGCATGACTACGGGAACAACACGTTGCGCCGCGCCAAAACCGACAAGAAGGATGCCGTAAAACTGGCAAACTACGGCCTTGACCGTTGGCTGAATCTTCCAGAGTTTTCTCCAGAGGAGGAAATCCGGATGCAGTTAAAAACCTGCTATCGGCAGTATCAGCAGTATTCCAAGGTTCAGACCATGCTGAGTAACAACTTGATCTCTCTGCTGGATACCGTGTTTCCAGGCGTAAATCGCCTGTTTTCCAGCCCTGTAAGAGCCGACGGCAGCGAGAAATGGGTGGATTTTGTTGAAACGTTCTGGCATCGAGAATGCGTCAGCGAGCTGTCTCAGAAGGCATTTGAAAAGAAATACCAGAAATGGTGTCTCAAGCGCGGCTACTACTTCCGTGAAGCCAAGGCACTGGAAATCTATACCGCTGCCTGCGGAGCCGTTGGGGTGATGCCGAAAACGGAAACGACACATCTTCTGATTACACAAGCCGTCTCACAGCTGAAAGCCACTGCTACTGCTCTGGCGGAACTCAAGAAGGAGATGCTGCGTTTGGCTGAGTCCCTGCCGGAATACCCGGTTGTGCAGAAGATGTACGGCACTGGGCCGACTCTGGGACCCCAGCTCATGGCCGAGATTGGCGATGTGCGGCGATTCCATTCGAAGAAAGCCCTGGTTGCCTTTGCTGGTATTGACGCTCCGCCAAATGATTCCGGGCAGATTGCCGGCAACCACAAGGCTATGAGTAAAGTTGGGTCTTCTGCACTTCGTAGGACACTGTTCCTGATTATGGGTGTGTACCTCCAGAACGCTCCCGTGGATGAACCAGTGTACCAGTTCATGGACAAAAAGCGGGCTGAGGGCAAGCCCTACAGGGTCTACATGATGGCTTCCGCAAATAAGTTCCTGCGCATCTACTACGCCACAGTGAAAGCTTACCTCGACGCTTTAGAAGCAGCGTAATCCTGTACATACCTTACTGGCTGGCCGCCGTTTCAAAAAAGAGACGCAAAGCGGCTTAGATTGGTGTACCCATTTTGTGCTGTAAATTTTCTGATATTTCTACTTGACATTTGTTAGCAGGTCTTTGGCTTAGTGTTTGCCAAAGAGCGGAAACTATGTGGTGCATATAGGGAAATCCCTTTTGCTGTGAAAAATTGTGCTGCTGTAAACAAAGAAAAGCGTTTTTTCAGGAACCTCTTGACAGAATACATTTTCTCTGCTATAATCCAAGAAACGATATGGATTGGAGTTGAAAGGATGCGCAATACTTCTTGCTGATCGATGGGGCGATACAAAAAGCGGCGAAACGGCCGCTTGTGTTTGTTGTGCCCTGATGCAGGAAGGTGTGCGCCGGATCAACTGACATAGTACTGCCATGCCCATGGGGCGGCGGGTCGTGTTGGCTGCGGGATGCGTTCCTGCGGCCATTTTTCTTATATTTGGAGGGCAGCTATGTCTTTGATTCAAGTTTCCAATTTGACCTTTGCCTATGACGGCAGCTATGAGAACATTTTTGAGAACGTCAGCTTCCAGATCGATACCAACTGGCGTTTGGGCTTCACCGGCAGGAACGTACGGGGCAAAACCACTTTTCTGAATCTCCTTCTGGGAAAATACGACTATCAGGGCAGGATTTCCACCTCTGTGGAATTTTCCTACTTCCCGTATTTTGTGGCGGACAAGAGCGTTCTAGCCCTTGACGCGGTGGAAGCTATGTACCCGGACTACGAATATTGGAAGATTCAGCGGGAAATGGCGAAATTGCATCTGGATGATGAGGTGCTTTACCGTTCCTACGGCACCTTGAGCAACGGCGAACAGACAAAACTCCAGCTTGCAGTTCTGTTTTCCAAAGAGAACAACTTCCTGCTCATCGACGAGCCGACGAACCATCTGGATATCCGGGGCC
>JAXEXE010000147.1:0-38556 GCA_034113565.1 Faecousia sp. | reverse complement strand
CAGAAATGCTTTTTTCTTGGTGCGGTAGTCGAGGCTGGAGGTCTTGTTGCCGCAGTACCAGCCCTTGTATTTGGGATTCTCCAAAATATGGCGAATGGTCAGAGTATTGAAGGCATTCCCCTCCCGGCTGGTGTAGCCCATTTCGGTGAGCTTTTTGGAGATGCTCCGTGTACCCAGCTTCTGGTTGGCGTAGAGGTCGAAAATAATGCGGATAATCTCCGCTTCCCCTTCATTGATGGTCAGAATGCAGTCCTTTTTGTCGTATCCGTAGAGCTTATCGTTGCCCAGCACATGACCGTTTTTGATTGCCTGCCGGAAGCCGAATTTCAGCCGCTCGGAGAGTTTCCGAATCTCGTCCTGTGCAACGCCCGCCATGATGACCAGTCGGAACTCGCTGTCCGTGTCCAGGGTGTTGATGTTGTCATTCTGGAACAGCACCCCCACATTGTTCTCCAGCAATTCCTATGTGTATTTGATGCTGTCCAGCGTGGAGCGGGAAAACCGGGAGATTTCTTTGGTGATGATGAAGTCAAACATCCCGGCTTTCGCGTCCCGAATCATGAGGTTGTAATCGTCCCGCTTCTTTGTGGTGCCACCGGAAATGCCCTCGTCGATGTACCCCGGCACAAAGCGCCAGTTGGGCTTGCTCTGAATCAGCTCCGTATAATACTGCACCTGATTTTCAAGGCTGTTAATCTGTTCGTCCTGATCTGTGGACACCCGGGCGTAGAATGTGACCCGGAGGGGAAGGTCGTAAATCGACCTGCCCATTCTCAGCTCAGCGCGGATTCTTCTCACATCCATGTGCATCCTCCTTTCGTGCCTCATTATCCCGGAAAAAGTCCGGCAAGTCCAATGTGCCCAGGATTTTGTTCCGGGATTTGTCGTGAATGTCCCGGGAAATCAGTTCCTTATCCAAAAGCGTCTGCAATAGGACGCACAAAATCTCCTGCTGTACCTCATTCATGCCCGCTCACCTCGTAACACCCTATGCGTATTCTTTTTCATCATGCCGCACCTCACCGTTCCTGTGCTCGCTGCCGCTTGCGGCAGTCGGCTTCCAGCAGCTTCAAAATCCGCTCCTGAATCCGGGCGGCGCTGTAGGTTTTGGGGAAGTATTTCCGCAAATCCTCCACCCGGAAGCTGATCTTCTCCTGCTGATTGGCCTTTGGCTCCCGGAGAATTTCAAAAATTTTGTCCATATTCAGTTCCCTGGACTGGCTCAGCTTTTTCATCTGGACGGCTTGGGACAGGGATGGGGTGCAGTCCTCGCTTTCCATGGTTTCCAGCAAGTCCTGCTGCTCCTGCTCAGTCAGATAGGACAGTTCCACCGCCGGGGTCAGGGCAATTTTTCCGGCATCCACCATGCTGAGGATTTGAGAAATCAATTCAGTCAGGCGGATGTACCGCTGGACTTGCCGAGCGCTTTCACCGACGGATTCCCCAATAGTTTCATCTGTCCGCAACTTCGTGCCATGTTGGCACGAAGTTCCCTGGTGGCTCAGAGCATCCATTTTCAGCTTGTAGGCAAAAGCTTTCTCACTAGGCAGGATCTTCTCCCGGTGGAGATTGCTGTCCACCATGGCGATGGTAGCTTCATCCCTGTTCAGGGCATAAATTAAGGCAGGAACCGTTTCGATTCCTGCCTTTTGGCACGCGTGCAGTCTCCGATGCCCGGAGATCACTTCATATTCATCATTTTCCAGAGGACGAACAACCAGCGGGGTCAAAACGCCCTGTGTGAGAACGCTCCAAACCAGCTGATTCATTTCATCATCGTCCTTCACCTGGAAGGGGTGATTTTCAAAGGGTCGTAGCTTTTGAATCGGCAACTGCATGGCCTGTACTTCTTTGATATTACTCAAGGGCAATGGTTTCCTCTCTCTTAGATTCTGTATTGCAATATCGTGTGTTCTCCATTATCGGTCCCTCCGTTTCTGCCAGATAATGTCATACCCCATCACATCCGCAAGCTGAATCGCTTCCCGGTAGCGAAGGGAACCCCGGCTCAGTTTGTTGGAGAAGTTGGAAATGCTGTCGCTCCAGCCGTATTCCTCGGACAGCAGATCGACCACCTGCTGCATGGTCATGCCGGAGCGGACGATGATACTTTTGATTTCATTTTTCACATTCATAGTCATACCTCTGATTTCTGTATTGTGATATCAGCATCGAAACTGCCGATATCGGTTATACGGTTTTGATATCGAGTCTTCGGAACAATGCAAAATTGCACGAAACCGCAGAATGAATACACGCTTCGCGCCAGCGCGATGCGGTGTAATTCTCCTGCGGTTTGGCATAGCATTTTTCTGTTTAGATAAGTCTTTGGAAATATCCTCACATTTCGGACTGTTCCTGATGCCTTTTCCGGCATTCGTACCGCCTGCAGCTGACGATCTCCGCCCGGAAGGTCTGCTTGCAGCGGCGTTCACAGCTCCGGCAGATGGAGTTGAACTGGATGCGCCCTGCCTGATTGCGGAACAGTTCCCACTCCTGTCCTGTGTATTTCTTCATTCTGGTTTCTCCTTCTGTTTCTGTTGATGGTCTCTTGTCTGCAACAAATGCAATAAATGCAGCAAAGTTAAGCAGTGGGATTCACAAGAATATGCACATCCGGCGGTCTGCCGGTTCCATTGTATTCCGGCTGGGTGATTTTGAGATAGCCGTACTCTTCCAGCAGCTCCAGAATGGGAAACAGTTCCTCCGTCTTGGAGAAATACTTGCCCCGGCAGTTCTGAAACAGCTGGGAGCGCTTGATATCCATAACCTGCATTTTCCGAATCTTCGCCCAGACGAATTTCGCCTTCGCGATGTTCACATCCGCACCCATGGTGGAGTAGGCGTGCATGGAATGGGCAAGGAAGTACTTACCGATCTCCATAGCCCGTCCGACGGTTTCCGCAGAGATTTCGTTTTCTCCTTCCACCATATCCGCAGCATGGAGCAGCCCCGCAATCCGTAAGATTGCGCCGATGTACTTTGCCGCCCAGTCCGGAAAAATCTGCCCTTCCTCAACCATGAACTGTTCATGTTCTTCAAAATAATCCGCAATCATTTCCTCTGCCCGCTGGGACAGCACCAGCGTCTGAGGCTCATCGCCTGTGGGCAGTGCCATCAGCCGAAAGATCAGTTCCCGATACTTATCCCGAACCTCTTTGGGAATTCCCGGTGTGCGGAAGCTTCGCGTGCCAATCCGGGAGGTGGGAAAGGAATACAGAAACCTTGCCAGCAGCCCCCGCCCAACCATGGTGGTGTTTGCCATGATGCAGTCCAGTACATTGGGCTGCACGGTCAGAATCGCCGTCAGGCAGGGATTGGGAATGTACTCTGCCTCCCGGCTCATACGATCCACGGAAATCGGATCACCGCAGTGGGCTTTCAGCCAGGTATCCAGATTAGCTGTGCTGCTGTAGCGACCAGCCAGAATATCAAAAATGCCGCCCTCTGAGGAAATAACCGACAGCGTGCCGCCATTGTTCGCAAGCAGATTCGTCAGTGCCTCACTGGAGCAATCATCCGCAAAGAATCTGCGCGGTTTCTCCACCGGTATCGCTTCCAATTCATCCTCCAGCTGCTGCAATTCCAGTTCCATTTCCCGGTTTTCTTTGGATTCCAGTTTCTTTTTGATGCCTGTGATCTGCCTGAGCAGCGCTTCCCTCTTTCGTTCACTGGCGCGAATTTCCTCCGCGTGATCAGCATTGAACTGCATTTCATAATCATACAGCACTCGGGTCATATCCCGGATGACGCCAGATTTCCGTTCGCCTGGGGCTGCAATCACCAGCGTGTAGAGGTTCAGCGGCTCGTAGTACCCCGGCATGCCCTGTACCCGGAACTTCCCCTGCAAGGCGGTTGCCAGCACACCCAGACCGATTACCGCCGCCATTGCGGGAGAAGTCTGACTGTTTTCAGAAACAGCGTTTACATAATCTCTGACCACTGGTGGAAGTGCAGCCACAGGAAAACCCGGCAGTTCCCCGATGGCAGGTGTCAGGGGAATCACCGGCAAAAACTCCGGCTCTGCGTCACACTTGGGCTGGTAGGTTTCCGAACATTTCTGGATCGCATTGCGAATGGTGATGGCACCGTAGGTACTGCCGGACTGGAGCCTGTCCCACTTCTCTCTCATAAGGCCCGAGGCTCGGAACAGCCGATCCATCTGCGCCGCATCCCTGCCTGTCCAGAAGGCCAGATGGCTGCACAGCGCCATGTCGGCTTCGGAATGTGACTGGAAATTCCCGGTATCCCCACAGTACAGCTTCCAGAAGCGGTTTCCATTTTTGCTTTTCCTCGCCTTATCCAGAAGGTCGCTGTCTTCCGGTGCAGGGGCGGCAGGGCCGCCAGCCAATGCGCTACCAACTCCTATAGCGGCTGTTACACCATTGGACCCGCTCGATTCGATACTGCGACAAGAATTTACTGCATTTATTGCATTTCCTGCAGGGTTCTCGGGTCGCAGCATAAATCGTTCCAGAACCTCTTTCAGCTCCTCCGTGCGGTCACCAAACTCATACCACTGGCAGATATCTCCTGTGAGGGTCACATATTTGCTGGTGGCTCCGGCAACATACACCTCCACCCCGGCTTTGTGATTCATTGTGTAGTAGCGCTGGCTGTCATACTGGAAATCCTTTGCGAAGAAATACAGGTGCAGCCCCTTTTTGCTGGGGCTGAACTCTGTGTAGGTGTGCATGATCTCCACAATGGTTGCCGCCGGTTCCGTGAAATAGCCGCTGTCGGTGACGCAGTTGTCCAGATCAATGGCGCACAGTCCGCCAAAGATGCCAAGACCGATGCCGTCATACCCCTGTGCCAGGAGGGCGGTTTCAAAAGGGGCAAAAGTTCCCGGGTCGTTGCTTTTCGCCATCTGCCCGGTGTTGGGATTGTAGGGGACTTTCGTTTTTCTCCCACCACGCTCTTCCATACGCCAGCAGCAGAATCTGCCTTGCGCCAGAATCTCGGGTGGAACTTCGTGATAGTTGTTCATGCTTGATCTCCTTTTCAAAATCGTATGTATGCCGTTCTACCCGAACCAGTTCCTACCCGGAGTTTCACCCGGCGTGTTCTCCCCCTTGGCCCGCTCATTTCTCACCGCGATGCTTCCCCGGAGGACATATCCCTTTCGGACGGTCATTCAGTTGTCAAGGTTCACCCGTAATCCCGAATGCGGTTTTCGTTGCATTCGGGCAAGCAACTCTGTCCGTATTCTACAACATAAAAAGGCCGTTTCCCGGATATCCGAAAGGATGGAAACAGCCTGTGATATTCAGTATTTCCACGCTTATAGACAAGCGTGTTATAATGGAAGAAAAGAATGAAAGGGCGTGTTGTTGTGAATACGAAGCTTACAACACAGGAAAAACTGAAGGACCTGCGAGTGGAACGGCATTTGACTTTGGAGCAGCTTGCGCAGGAGTCCGGTATTTCCAAATCCGCACTGGGTAAGTATGAATCCGATGATTTCAAGGACATCAGCCCCTTCAGTATCGTCACCCTGGCGAAATTCTACGGTGTGTCCACGGACTATCTGCTGGGACTGACGGAAACAAAAAATCACCCAAACACAGACCTGCACGATCTGCATTTGAGTGATGAAATGATTGATCTTCTGAAAAGCGGAAAGCTCAACAACCGCCTGTTGTCTGAGATAGCTTTGCACAAAGACTTCCAGCGCTTTCTGGTGGACATAGAGATCTTTGTTGACCGGATTGCGGACATGCGTATCAATGACATGAACGCAATTCTGGAAGCCTCACGGCGGCAGGTGATGGAGAAACATAATCCCGGTGAAAACGATCTGTATATGCGCACTTTGGAGCTGGCACAGGTCAGTGAGGAAAACTACTTTGCCCATGTGGTTCACAAGGATATCGACGGCATCATGCAAGATATCCGCAAATCCCACAAGACAGATTATACCACCGCCGATACGGAATCTCCCGTGAAAGAGATTCAAAAGCAGATGGAAACCGCCATGCACTACAAGGGTACCGAGGAAGAAAAGAAGGCCCGTCTGTTCCTCTCCACGCTGGGTATTGACTACGATAAGCTGTCTCAGGAGGAATTTGTTGCTCTGATTGGTATTTTGAAGAAGTCCGCTCATATGAAAAGTCCCAATAACATGCGGGGAAAAGTAGTTCCGTATCAGGTACATGGGAAGGGAAATCGAAAAAAGCATAAGTGACGGAAAATAGAAAAGACATCTGTTTTTCAGGTATCGCAAACTGAGTAACCGTTTTGGCAAGCAGTGTCTGGGTGCTACCCAGCCTTATTTTGCTTGTTGGGGCGAATCCCCCAATCCCCCAGATCAGCACTGCATGCTGGCTACGCATTTTCAAATGCTGATTTGGCAAGCCTGATCGATGCACAATTTCGTCTATGGGAAGTAGCGGATACCTCACAAAACCATCAAGGGCGGCGTGTTTCACGCCGCCCTTACAGAGATGCATAGGCAAAAAATACGGATAGAAATGTCAAATCTCTCTTTCCCATCTCGCAATTCTGGTGTATAATAACTCCATCGAAAGCAATTTTATCATGGGCTACCAGCCGGAAAGGAATCAGTATGAACTACATCTTAAAGCATTTTGATACGCCGCTGATTTCCTTTTCTGCCCAGAGTGGTGCGGAGCCGGATATTCAAATTCTGTCCGTAAACGAATCCTGCCGGGAGCTTTTCCCTCTGGATTTGGCGGAAGTCAGTCCTGCCGGTCTGGAATCCTGGATTCGTCACCGAACCATTCCCCGAAACCGGGCGTATGTGGACAATCTTCTCAGCACCATGGGCCTGAGTCTGAATCGCCCGGTGGATGTGCTGAAGGTCTCCAAAGGACTGAGCCTGAACGATTGCTACTGGGTCACAGAAGCGGATTTCTCCGGCAGCTTTGAAAAATTCAATCTCTATGACAATCGGTTCAGCCGCGTGCTGGGGCAGATCGCCTTCACCGGCTTTGGCAGTTCCGGCTCCATCCTGTCCTCCAGCCCGGAGTTTACCACGGGCGGTATGCTGCCCAAATGCTGGCGCAGAGAGGGCGGCATCATTCGTCTGTACAAAGGCGGCACCCAAGGCGCATCCAACACCGGGTTCGAGCCCTACTCCGAGTTCTACGCTGCACAGATTGCCAAGATTCTGGAAGTCAATGCCATCGACTATTCCATTTCCCGCTGGAAAGAAACACTGTGTTCCACCTGCGAGCTTTTCACCAGCAAAGACATCTCCTTTGTACCTGTGGGGAGAATTGTCCGCAGCGGCGGTATGAAAGCCGTCCGGGCATTCTATGAATCCCTGGGCGAGGAGTATGTGAAAGCACTGAACGACATGATCATTTTTGATGCCGTCATTTTCAATACTGACCGGCACTACGGGAATTTCGGTTTCCTCGTGGACAGCCACACCAACCGGATCATTGCCCCGGCTCCGCTGTTTGACCACGGCAATGCGCTGCTGAATCTGGCAGGCGCCGAAGCCCTGAAGAGCAAGGAAAACATACTGAAGTATTCCAAAACCCAGATGCCATGCGTATACGATGATTTCGTAGGGGAAGCCAAAAAGGTCATGACCCACGAACACAGGAACCATCTGCGCAGGCTCCTGGATTTCCGATTCAAGCGGCACAGCCGATACAACCTGAGCCCCGAACGGCTGGCGCTCGTGGAGTTTGCCGTGCAGAGCAGAGTAAAGGAACTGTTGGAAGAATAACGCAGTGCCCACCGATCAATCCTGACCGGTGGGTACTTTCGTCATGTGAAATACTCTTTCCATTCCTATTGGATTTCTCGTAAAATCACAGGTCTCCTTTAAATTGAGACTTTTGGGATTTCGGTTTTTTTAGCTTGTTTTATTCCGACACCTGTTTCGGATGCAAATTTCGATAATGTCGATTAGTGTATCAGCAGAATCTACAAATTGTAGAAATGCTAGAACTCCTTTAGCTGTCCAGGAAAGTTCCATACGTACAACGGACAAATAATAAGAAGAAATTGAAAAACAACCAAACTTATGCTATGATTGCTACAGAGAATTTATTAATTTCAGTAACCAGAAAGGAGGAAATCCATGCGTTTCAACATTTCACTCAATATCTGTGAAGAAACTATAATGAATTATGCCCCGGCATTGCTGGATATTCTCCTTTTTGATCGTACCACAAGACGAAACATTATCTGGGCTACGGATGACTATGCCGAAAGAGGCATTGAATACAGTGCTTCCTCTGAGATTCGTCCTGAATTGATAACAGGCTTCAACTCCATGCTGATTCGCCCCAGAATTGCCAAGAGCATTGAAGCCCAGGAGAGCCGTACCCGGGGCAGAGCAGAGGTTTTTACTCCTTGCTGGGTCTGTAATGTTCAGAATAATTTGGTAGATGAGCAGTGGTTTGGCCGTTCCTCTGTATTTAATATAGAGGGCGATAAAGAGTGGGAAACCACTGGGGATAGAATTCAGTTCCCGGACGGGTATCAGAAAACATGGAAAAAATATATAGATGCTAAGCGTTTGGAAATCACCTGTGGTGAAGCTCCCTATTTGGTCAGCCGCTATGATACGGTTTCTGGCGCAATGATTCCGATTAAGAGCAGGATAGGCCTGCTGGATCGCAAGCTCCGGGTAGTCAATGAGAATACAGATAATGCCGATGATTGGTTCAAGTGGGCTCTTCGCGCATTCCAGAGTGTTTACGGATATGAATTTCAAGGGGACAACCTGCTGCTGGCGAGGGAAAACCTTCTGGCAACCTTTATTGAGTATTATCAGGATCGTTTTGGTGAAGCACCTACTGTGAAGCAACTTTGCTTAATTGCCCATACCATAAGTTGGAACATCTGGCAGATGGATGGCGTCAAATTCGTAGTTCCCTACAGCTGCAAGCCGCAGCAATTGGATCAGCAGCTGTCTCTGTTTGATTTTGGAGAAGATCAGGAAGAAGTCATACCCTGCTTCGGCTGTAAAACCGGGAATATCCGTGAACACACCGGTATCTATTGCAGGATATATGACTGGCGCGAGAATGCCAGCTTGCGATATGTAGATATGGTGAAAGGAGAGCGTGTATGAGCACACAGATCTACACTGGTACTGCCCAGTACAATCTGATTTATGTCTTTGCGATTCATGACGATGGGCATAAGGACTATCTGAAGATCGGCGAAACTAGCTTTTCCAGTGCTTCCAGTTACAAGCAGCTCTCTCCGAACTGCCATGAGTTGAATCTCCATGCCCATGCCCGGATTCAGCAGTACACCAAAACTGCGCTCATTCAATATGAGCTTCTTCATACGGAACTGGCCAGAATCCAGGTCCAGCTTGCGGACGGGACCATTGAAAGCACCACCTTCAGTGACAAAGATGTGCACGAAGTGCTGGATCGCTCCGGCTTTGACCGTCACAATTTCTATGACACCGGGAAAGGCAGTGAGTGGTTCAAGGTAAGCTTGCCGCAGGCAATTTGTGCCATTCGCGCGGTAAAAGAGGGCAGAAATACCCTTACTGCCGCTGAAATCTCCGGTGCGATTGTCCTTACGGATACAACGAACCCTGTAATCAGCAGCGCGGCGGAAAGGCCAAAGCCCAAAATCGTCCTTCGCGATGAGCAGAAAGCATGCATTAACAAGACTCGCAGCGTATTTGCCCAAGGGGATCGTATGCTCTGGGACTGCAAGATGCGTTTCGGCAAGACCATCACTGCCTATTCTTTGGTCAAGGAGATGGGCTATCAAAAGGTTCTGGTGGTCACCCACCGCCCTGCGGTTGTGGACGGCTGGCGTAACGATTTCAACTTGATATTTGAAGATGACCGGGTGTTTGTTACCAAGGAAAACATCACTGTGGGGGACCGTTTCACCGCAGAGGATGCGGGTATTGACGCAGAAAATGACCGCCATCTGCGGAATTTGGCAGATAGCGGCAGACCTTTCGTGTATTTCGCCTCCATGCAGGACCTGCGTGGTTCCGCATTAGCGGGCGGCAAATTTGATAAAAACCGTGGCGTGTTTGCCATGGACTGGGATATTATCATCTATGACGAAGCCCATGAGGGGACCCAGACTGATCTGGGGCTCAATGTGCAGAAACTGTTGGAGGAGCCAAAGACCGGCAAGGCTCCTAAGAAGGTGCTTCAGCTTTCTGGTACGCCCTATAATCTGCTGAATCAATACGCAGATGACAATGTGTATTCCTGGGACTATGTCATGGAACAGCAGGCAAAGCGTGATTGGGACAAGAAGCACCCCGGTGACCATAATCCCTATGCTGACCTGCCGGAAATGCGGATTTGCACCTTTGACCTGCGGAAGAAGCTGGCGAACTCTTACCGTTATGAGGATGAGAGTGTTGCTTTCAACTTTCACGAATTCTTCCGCACCTGGACTGGTGACCCGGATCGGGATTTCCGTCCCCTGCCAGCAGGCGTATCTGCCGGTGACTTTGTCCATGAAAGCGATGTCTGGCAGTTTCTGAATTTAATCTCCACGGATAGTGAGGATTCCAACTATCCCTTTGCCACCCAGGAATACCGGGATATGTTCAAGCATACTTTCTGGATTTTACCCGGCGTAAAGGAAGCACGGGCATTCAGTGCCATGCTGAAAAAGCACCCGGTGTTTGGAAAATATGAGATTGTCAATGTTGCAGGTGAGGGAGATCAGGAGCAGCCTTATGACGATGCGCTGAAAGCCGTCCGGGAAGCCATCGGTAAGTACAGCCATACCATCACCCTGTCCTGCGGTAAGCTGACTACCGGCGTTACTGTGAAACAGTGGACCGGTGTAATGCTGCTTTCCGGCTCTGCCAGTACCGGTGCGGCCGGGTATATGCAGACCATTTTCCGCGTTCAGTCCGCCGGCAGCATTGATGGCAAGCAGAAGACGGTTTGCTATGCGTTTGACTTCGCTCCTGACCGCACCCTGAAGGTGCTGTCGGATGTTCATAGTCTGAAAAAGTCTGCTGTCGGAACCGACGATGCGGGGAGGGTCAAGCTGGGCGAATTTCTGAACTTCTGTCCTGTTCTGGCGGAAGCGGAAACCGGCATGGAATTCTATGATGTTCCGAAAATGATGCGTCAGCTTAAGAAGATCACCGTTGACGCCGCTATCAAGAGCGGCTTTGACGATGATAGTGTCTACAAGGCCGATGCCGGTATCGTGATGGACAAGGAGAAGCTTAACCTTGTCGAAGCGCTCAAAAAACGCCTGTCCCCGCAGAAAAAGGAGAAGAAGCAGACCAAGATCGATGTGAACCGACAGGGACTTTCCCCCGAGGAATACAAAAGGGCGCAGGATGCCAAGCGGAAGCCCAAGCGGGAGCGTACCACGGCGGAGCAGGCGGCTCTGGATAAAGAAAAGGAAATGAAGAAACAGCAGCAGAATCTCTTTGACCTGCTGCGCAATGTCTCCATCCGGCTACCGCTGCTGATTTTCGGAACCGCCGCTGACTTTGATGAATCCATCCGGCTGGCGGAATTTGTGGACAAGGTGGACGCGGCCTCCTGGCAGGAGTTCATGCCGAAGGAACTGGACAAAGAGCTGTTCCTGAAACTGCTGGTATTTTACGATGAGGATGTAATTGAGGGAGCGGGGATGCGCATCCGCCGCATGGCAAAAGCCGCAGACGAGCTGATGCCCACGCGCCGTGTGATGAAAATCGCCGAGATTTTCACCTATTTCAAAAACCCCGCAAAGGAGACGGTGCTGACGCCGTGGCGTGTGGTGAACATGCACATGGGTAATACGATAGGCGGCTATAACTTCTGTAAAGAGGACTATCCTATGCAGGACAGGCTGCTGGAGGAACCTCGCCTGATCGAGCAGGGCGAGGTGACAAGCGCCTTGTTCCTGAACGAAAATGTTCGGATTCTGGAGATGAACTCCAAATCCGGTCTCTATCCGCTTTATGTGGCCTACACCATCTATCGCATGATGCTCCCGAAGAACGAAGAGCAGATGACACTGGAAGAGGCGCAGGGTTGGTGGCGGCGGGCACTTTGTGACCACCTGTTCGTGCTGTGCCAGACAACCATGGCTGTGGCCATTACAAAGCGTACTCTGGCAGGCTATACTGGCGCGGAGGTCAACGCCATCTATCTGCCCAAGCTGCTGAATCGCATGGAGGATAAACAGCGGCTTGCGCGGAAACTGACCAGCCCGGCGACCTGGAAGAAAGAAGGAGAACGTTTGAAATTTGATGCAGTTGTAGGGAATCCTCCGTATCAGAGGATGGATGGCGGCAATAACGCATCCGCTGTGCCAATTTACCAGGAGTTTGTAGAGCAGGCTCTCGCGGTAGGGCCATCGTATGTTTCTATGATTATGCCATCAAGATGGTTTGCTGGTGGCAGGGGGTTAGATAAATTCAGGGAAATGATGATGAGCAATACACGGATTCGTAAATTGTACGATTTTTCAGAGTCAAAGCAAATTTTTCCAACGGCTGATATTTCAGGCGGTATTTGCTTTTTCCTTATTGATTCGAAGTATGACGGCCCGTGCGAGTTTTCCAATGTAGATGCCGGAGTTATCACAAAAGAGGAACGTTATTTGAATGAGTTCCCTATAGTCGTCCGTTCCAACAGGGCTATTGACATTCTACATAAGGTCCTGAGAGAGAAAGAAGAACTCTTGCAGAACTATGTTAGTTCAATGAAACCGTTTGGATTGAGGACTTATGAGGAGCCGGATGAAACTGGAGAACTCACATTAAGATGGAATAAAGGAAAGGGACCAGTTAAGCTGAGCAGAATAACTGCCGGACAACAGTATATTGACAAGTGGAAAGTGATTTCATCCAGAGTTTTCTATGAGCATGCAGGCCAGCCGGATAAAAACGGTCAGTACAGGGTTCTTTCTATATTGGAAGTTTTGAAACCGCAGGAGGTTTGTACTGAAACATATGTCATAGTCAATGCGTACGACAGTGAACTGCAAGCCGAAAACTTGTATAATTATTTGAAAACAAAGTTTGTTCGCTTTTTAATCCTGCAGGCGTGTTCCTCCATTATGGTCACGCGGGCATCTTATATCTTTGTGCCAATTCAGGATTTTTCCAGGCCGTGGACGGATGCAGATTTGTATGCCAAGTATGGCCTGACGGATGAGGAGATTGCATTCATCGAGGCAACGATCAAGCCAATGGTGTAAGACAACTTTTTTATGCGGAGAAGGTGATTTGCGTAACGCCAAAGTCTTCAATCGCAACCGCATCAGCTTTTGGATGGGCAGTCCGGAAAAGGATACCGTCCCATAATCTACACCGCAAATTCTCGGGTCGGGAACGGTGGACACATTCTCCTATCTGAATATCGGTTTCTTGGATACGGAGCTGGAAGCTGTCAACTTTAGAGATTTTATGACCTGCAAGCTCCCTCGGTTCATGATGCGAGTGACTTATTCCTCTGCCCACATATCCAAAACCAATTTCGTGTTTGTTCCTATGATGGACTTCAATCAAAAGTGGACAGACCAGGATTTGTACCGCTATTTTGAATTGGCCGACGAAGAGATTGCGATTATCGAGTCCACTATGCGTCCGTTGACCTTGAGCGGAGACAATGATATCATTTCTGAGTCTGATGAATGAAAAGAAATATACGAAATGAAAGCAGTTGTTCCTAATCACACTTTGGTGAATTCCTTTGAGGAGATCGTCCATCCAATTGAACAGATAATCCGCATCGCCAAGCAGGAAACCCGCGAATCTACAAAACTCCGTGACTTGCTGCTCCCCATGCTCACGATCAGACAGGCCACAGTGGAATAAGGTGAAATTATGCAACTACTGAAATTTATGGAATCTGTAGATCTTGTAGTAAAATCGGAAACAGAACGGGCAAAGCTACTCTGTTTCTACCATTACAAGGAGAACAGCGAAGCCACATTCACAATGACGAATATCTCGGCATGGTTGGAAGAATGTAATTTTTGTAAGCCAAACGCTTCACGGCTCAAAGAGCATCTCATAAAAGGGAAAGGGAAATCGTTCGTTGTTTCCAAAACAGTCAAAGGCTCCATAGAATTTGTACCTGCCGTCCTTCAGGCACTAGAGCGTGATTATGGGGCATTATGGGCAGATACGATCACCATTGATTCCCATGACGAGCTGCTTGAAGAAGCAAAATTTTGCGGTAAACGCGTATATTTGACGCGGCTCATCCAGCAAATTAACTTTACTTACGGTAGCAACTGTTACGATGCTTGTGCTGTTCTTATGCGTAGACTTTTTGAAGTTTTGCTGGTATTATCATATCAGAACAAGGGTATTGAGGCTGATATTATGAAGCCAGACGGTAGTCACAAAATGCTGGAAGGCATTGTAAAAGATGCCGTGCAAAATAAAACGCTTGGAATTCCCGCCCGGATAACCAAAAACTTCGATATGTTCCGGGAAGTGGGCAATAACTCTGCCCATAGCATTACTTATACCGCAGGAAAACTCGATATCGATAGGATCGCCATCGATTACCGCGTTATGATGGAAGATTTATATAACCGAGCCGGTTTGATGTGAGGAGGATTAAACAAGTGAGCGATGTTTTAAAGTTGAAATACAAAGTAGGCGAAATTGAATTTGAGGCAGAGGGTCCTGCCGAAGCAGTTGAACTGCAACGTGTCAATTTTATGAATGCCGTGTTGCCTGCTGCTGTCGAAGCGATGGTAAGAACCCGTTCCGTGTCAGAAAATAGGACGTATATTGAAGCAACTCCGCAGCAGTCGCTCCTTGAGACTGGATCTGCTGAAATTCCTGTTGCGCCTGAAAAGCAGACGGATATTGACTATTCGAGAACAAGTCTGTCCTCCTTTTTGAAAAAGTACGGCACACTCGGAGATCAAGATTTCACGCTTTTTGCCGCATATTTTGATGAGAAGAAAAATGGAACCAAAGCGTTTTCCAGTGAGAATGTAAAGCAGTACTATCAAGAGGGACGCAGGCAAGCGTATTCCAACAACGGAGTACTATTAAAGCACCTCGTTCAAAAGGGCTACATCATGGATGCCTCTATTCCAGAGGGCGCAAAAACCGGAAAATATTATATGTTAACAACCGATGGTATAGAGTATATCGAAGCTTATGTTCCGAAAGAGGACTCCGTTGAAAAGAAAAAGCCCCGTACAAAGGCAAAAAAGTCTACACCAAACATCTCCGAAGCATTTGCATCTATTACTGCGGATGATCTGAATACTATGAATTATCCATCAGTAAAATCCCTTTCTGGCTCTAAAGAGCAGGTAATCATGGCAATGTATATAGTAGCTAACGAAGGAAAAGGTGAATGGCTTACTGTAGATGAGATCATTCATTTGCTGATCAATGTTTTTGAAGTGCCAGCGAATGCGGACATGGTAAACGGAGTATTTAGGAGGAATAAGAGCATGTTCACCTCTGAGAAGGCGCCTGATAACGGAAAAGCATTGCGCAGAAAACTCCTCTCGGGTGCAAAGGACTTTGCAGAAAAAATCATCGAAGATAGCAAGACGAAATAGTTTGATGGTATCATTACAGGTATTCACAGCCCACCGATCGAATGATCGGTGGGCTGTGCTGTGTTTATTCTGTTAATCCATCAGTCAGTGCTCCAGCGTATTCGGATTATCTCAGTATCTTTCACAGAGAATTACATAAAAATGTGGTAGTAGGATTTTCATTATCGGAGATCCCTGCTTTTTAAGGCGCGCACCAAGTTGAAAAATGTGGATTTTCAAAATATATGTAAAACGCCATATCCGATTATCTTTCCTCCATCACCTCCAGTATCATCCTGGCACCCAGGCGGAAGCTATTCTGGAACAGCAGACATTCTGCCATATCCTGAAATTCCCGCACACTGTCTGCATACCGGGAGAACAACTCCTTCTGTGCATCCGTCATGGTAGCCTGGAGCTTTTCTTCGTTCCGGCTGATTAGTTGAAGGGCTTCCTTGTATTCCGCACAGGGTAATGTGTCATATTCCGTTGGTTCGATATTGCCGTACCAAAATTCTTCAAGAATTCTCATTTTGCATCCTCCCCGGAGATTAGCTCCTGGAGTATGATTTCCTCTGCCCTGTTCCGGATGTTATTCATGGCACCAACCCAAGCCATTGGGTCGTTAGCCTTCAAGTCCTCCGAAATTCCCTCGGCGGCTTTCATCTGGTCGATCATCCGCTCCAGCCTATCCTGCGCCTGCTCATTCAGGTCAGCCAGATAAGTCCACAGCTTGCCGGACAGGAGCAGACAGTTGTACTGAATCGGCTTGTACTCCCTCAGATAGTCCCGGTGCATCCGTCCCCACCTGCCAATGGGGCGGGATTCTTGTGGCAGTTCCAGGTCAGGAATGAAGTAATCGCCCATTCGAATGTATTGCATTTCCATAGCCATGCCTCCTTTACTTCGGTACGGTTATTTTACCGAAAGATCGAGAAACAGTCGAATGTGCCGCCTTGCAAAGTTTATTACATTGATGTAACAAACTTGAAAATTTTACGACTTTATGACATGTCAGCAGCCATCCATACAGCATTTAAGCCCGGCAAGTGTTAATCACCTGCCGGGCCTGTCCCTATTCACATCAACACCGCATTCCAGTGGATTTTCACGCTTCTGTTATAGTACGCGGACAAAATCATACCGTTTGTCCTCCACAGAAAGTTTCCGCGCGCATTATCCCTTATTCATAATGTGCGCCACCAGGCGCAGGTTTCGTTCAATCAGGACATTGCGGGCGTCCAGATCGCCCTGCTGGGCGAGAGCCAGATAGTGATGTTCCTCCTCCTCCGTCAGGGGCTTCGGGAAAGAACCGGTGCTTAATTGCAGAGAATACAGCAGCGTACTGAGCATCAGCCATACGGCTGAGAGCATACGGATCACCTCCAAGACTACTGTATTCGCCATTGCCCGTCCGTTTTCCATAGTAAAAATCCCACAGGCTTCTGCCTGTGGGATTGCCAGTATAACATTACCTGCACAGCGCTGCCGCAGTCTGCGCAATGTGCTCGGCGCTCAGACCGAACTGCTTCAGCAGCGCTCCGGCGGGACCGGAGTGACCGAACTCGTCGTTGATACCGATGCGTACCACCTTGGTGGGCAGCTTCTCAGCCAGCAGGCTGCACACCGCCTCGCCCAGACCGCCGATGATGGAGTGCTCCTCGCAGGTGATGACCTTGCCGCACTTCTTAGCCGCCGCCAGAACCAGCTCCTCATCCAGAGGCTTGATGGTGGCCATGTTGATCACCATGGCGTTGATACCCTTGGCAGCCAGCTCCTCCGCCGCCGCGACGGCTTCATAGACCAGCAGGCCGTTGGCGATGATGGCAACGTCACTGCCGTCCCGCAGTACCTCGCCCTTGCCGATTTGGAAGGTAAAGTCCTCGCCGTGAACCACAGGTACCGCTGACCGGCCAAAGCGCATATAGACGGGGCCCTCATAGGCATAAGCCGCCTTCGTCATGGCATTGGCTTCCACTACGTCAGCGGGGCTCATGACCACCATGCCGGGGATGGAGCGCATCAGGGCGAAGTCCTCGCAGCACTGATGGCTTGCGCCGTCCTCGCCCACGGAGATGCCGCCGTGGGTTGCGCCGATTTTTACGTTCAGGTGGGGGTAACCGATGGAGTTGCGAACCTGCTCAAAGGCACGGCCCGCCGCGAACATGGCGAAGGAGGAAGCGAAGGGCACCAGTCCGGTGGTGGCGAGACCTGCCGCCACACACATCATGTTCGCTTCCGCGATGCCGCAGTCAAAGTGACGGTCAGGGAAGGCTTTCTTGAAAACAGCGGTCTTGGTAGCGCCTGCCAGATCGGCATCCAGCACCACCAGATTTTCATGCTCCGCGCCAAGCTCCACCAGCGCCTTGCCGTAGCCCTCCCGGGTCGCGATTTTTGTTACGTCTGCCATATTACCTGCCCTCCAATTCCGCCAGAATCGCCTTCAGCTCGCGGATGGCCTGCTCGTGCTCGGCATCGTTAGGCGCCTTGCCGTGCCAGCCCGCGTTGTTCTCCATGAAGGACACGTCCTTGCCCTTGATGGTCTTCATCACAATGGCGGTGGGCTGTCCCTTGGTTACCCGGGCGGTGTTCATGGCTGCCTCGATCTGGTCAAAGTCGTGCCCGTCGATGGTGAGGGCCTTGAAGCCGAAGGCTTCCAGCTTATCCACAATAGGGTAGGGGCTCATGACATCGGCAACATCGCCGTCGATCTGAAGGCCGTTGTTGTCGATGATGACGCACAGATTATCCAGCTTGTAGTGGGAAGAGAGCATACAGGCCTCCCAGACCTGGCCCTCCTGAATCTCGCCGTCGCCCAGCAGGGTATAGACCCGGGCGGGGTTACCCTGACGCTTCAGGCCCAGCGCCATACCGGCGGCGCAGGAGATGCCCTGACCCAGAGAACCGGTGGACATATCCACGCCGGGGACGCTGTTCATACTGGGATGGCCCTGAAGATAAGAGTCAATGTGGCGCAGGGTGAGCAAATCCTCCACAGGGAAAAAGCCCCTGTACGCCAGCGCGGCGTACAGGCCGGGGGCGGTGTGGCCCTTGCTCAGAACGAAGCGGTCCCGGTTTTCCCACTTGGGATTTTTGGGATCGATGTTCAGTTCCCTGAAGTACAGGTAGGTAAACATTTCCGCTGCGGACAGGCTACCGCCGGGGTGGCCGGCCTTGGCGCTGTGGGTGGAATCGATGATGCCTATGCGAACCTTGCAGGCAGTGATCTGCAGCTGCTTTTTCTCATTCGGAGTCAAAACAATCACATCCTATATCCTTTTAATCTTTCTTCTTTCACACGACAGGAAGGAACCGCGGATATTGCTGCACCCGCTCTTTCACTTCCGTGAATTCTACCGGTAATAGTTTACCACCGAACACGCAAATGGTCAACCGATTCCATTTTTTACTGTTTTTTTTCAGCGCTTTGTACAGTTCCTGCCGCACTGTCAGCCATTTCCTTCGGAAATACAGACGATTCCGTTCTTTCCGCAGACTGCCCGGTATCCGCCTGCCGTTACCATTGGCGGCAGAAGGTGTGATTTCCTATTGTGCCCCAGACGTTGTCATTGGTAACGTAGGTGCCGAAAAACACCACATCCTGGTCCGTCACATAGGGGCCGTACTGCGCCCGGCGGATGGCCTCATACTGCACATGGGTGGGCTTGGCGGCGTAGATCTGGCTGATCGCCTTGAACTGATCCGGCGCGTAGAGCACATCATGGACAGTATTGGGAAAATTATCCGCCGCTACCCGGTTGAGCACCACCTCGGCAATGGCCTGCTGACCCTCAAACGGCTCGCTCTGGGCCTCCGCCCAGATGAGCTTGGCCAGAAGGTCCGTGTCCTCATCGCTTAAAGTCAGATCGGGATACCGCGGCTCTTCGGCAGGGGAGGTTCCCTCATAGCGGAAGGGCACCTCCGGTACCTGGGCCGGGTCGTAGATCCAGGCGCCCTGATAGCCGCACAGAATATCCCCCTCCCGGAAGCCCTCGGAAAAGGACTTTTGCAGGTTCCACAGGTCGTAATTTTTCCGGTTTGGGTCGTTGACCGTTATTTTTCCTGCTTCGTTGATTCCGGTGAGCACGATGAAGTGCTGCCCGGTGGTGAAGACGGACTTTGACCCCATCAGGGCGATGACCACCTTGCCGTCGTGCAGGGCCTGCCGGGCAATGTGGAAATTCTCCGCCTGCTCCCAGGGCAGCTGCAGCTCGTCGGAAATATATTCCAGCGTCTGTATCTGGTTCCCGGTATAATCGGAGAACCATTCCGCCAGCGTATCCGGGCGGTATTCATAGCCGGTCAGGTAGGTGGCCACCATGGCCACGCTGGTGACGCCGCTGCCGTATTCCGCGAAGGAGCCGGTGCCGTAGCGGATGTCCGGGTAGTCCGTCTCATAATAGTTGGGGACGGCGGCATAGTGCGTTCGCTCCGGTTCCGCCGGCGCCGTCTCCGGCACCGTTTCCATTGGCAGAGTCTCCGCCGGTTCCGTGGATGCTTCCGTCGGGGGTTCCGTGGTTTCCTCCGGCTCCAAGGGCGCATAATACACTGTCTCCGTTGGCAGATTGACCGACTGGCGTGGCTCCAGCGTAAACGCATCCCGAAATGCCGACAGGAAGCCGGACACCACGCCGCACATCGCGCCGATGGCTGCCAGTAAAGTGATAATTTTCTTTTTTCTGTTCACAGGGGGGCTCCTTTTCCAAGGGGGGTGCGCTATCCTTCCAGTTCGTCCCGGACGGACCGCAGCAGTTCCCGAACGGGCAGCTGCTGGGGGCAGATTTCTTCACATTTTCCGCAGCACAGGCAGTCGCCCGGCTTTCCGCCGTCCATTGGGGCGGTATCCGCGGTACCGGTGCGACGCTTGTCGTTCAGGCGGACAAACAAATCCGGGATGGGGATTTCCATGGGGCAGACCTCGGTGCAGTAGCGGCAGCCGGTGCAGGAAATCAGGCCCTGTCCCCGCAGGATGCTCCGCACCTGAGCAACCGCCGCCTGCTCCCGGGTCGAGAGCGGCTGGAAGCTGCGCATAAACGCCGTGTTTTCCTGCACCTGCTCCAGCGTGCTCATGCCGGAGAGCACCGCGCGGATTCCGGGAAAGCCCGCCGCGTACCGGATGGCGTAGCTTGCGTTGGAGCCGCCGTCCAAGTCGTCAAAAATCCGCTGGGCCTGGGGCGGCAGATTCACCAGAGAGCCGCCCTTTACCGGCTCCATGACGAACACCGGTTTTCCGTGGTTCCGGCAAACCTCATAACAGCTCAGGGACTGCACCTTGGGGTCGTCATAATCCAGGTAGTTGAACTGAAGCTGCACCACTTCGATCTGGGGATACTCCGTCAGAATCCGATCCAGCACCTGGGGGCTGTCGTGGAAGGAGATGCCCAGATGCCGGATTTTTCCCTCCGCCTTCAGCTCCAGCGCCGTCTCATAGGCCCGGCAGCGTTGGTATTTTGGAAACCGCTCCCCGCTCTGGGCGTGCATCAGGTAGAAATCAAAATAGTTTACCCCGCAGGCGTCCAGCTGCTGCCGGAACAGGGGCCGGATGTCCTCCTGCTTCTCAAAAAAATAGTGGGTCAGCTTGTTGGTCAGAACATAGCGCTCCCGTGGATACCGGGAGGTCAGGCAGGTCTTCAGTGCCTGCTCGCTCTGCCCGCCCAGGTAGCCGTGGGCGGTGTCAAAATAGTTGAAGCCCGCCGCCAGAAAGACATCCACCATCTGCGTGGTCTGCTGGATATCCACCGTATCGCCCACCATAGGCAGGCGCATAAAGCCAAAACCGAATTGCTTCTGAATTTCCGGAAAGACCGATTCCATATCCACGTCTCCTTTACATTTTGCTGCGGGGCTGGCCTCAGTTAAGATAATTGTTCTTTAACCGATTAAAACAATGTCATTGCGAGGAGGGCGAAGCCCGACGTGGCAATCCGTATTTCTTTTGGTAGCGGGTACGTTATTGGAACGTGAAAAGGGGAACGGATTGCCACGTCGCTTCGCTCCTCGCAATGACATGCTAATTCGCTATATTCTTCTTTACCGCATCTATCGGCTTAAATTATACCAGAGCGCCGCCGGAACGTCAACCGTCCTGCCTGTTTCCATTCCTCCATTATTTTTACGACAAGCCGCTTTTCTTACCGTACAATGGGGCGAAAGCCGGTACTTCGGCTTTCAAAATACGACACAGGAGGTCATTTTTATGCAGATTCAATCGCAGATCAGCGCCGACCTGAACCGTCCCGGCGTTCAGACGATCCCGGCCATGCAGCACGATGGGCAGACCCGGGCGGTGGAGATTTCCCTGCAGTGCGATGGGGAAGCCTGGCAGCCGCCGGAGGGCGTCACCGCCGCCATCGGCTACGAAAAGCCCGACCGCACCCGGGGGCTTTACGACAAGCTCCCCGACGGCAGCGCCGCCGTTATGGTCAGCGGCAGTACGGCCACCGTCATCCTTGCCCGGCAGATGCTCAGCGTGCCCGGTACCGTCCGGGCCTGTCTGGTATTTCGGGATGAACAGCTGAACCAGCTTTCCACATTTCCTTTCCAGATTCAGGTGCAGGTCAACCCGGCGGTGGACGCGCCAAAGTCGGAGGACTACTGCCGCCTGCAATGGCTGGAGGACAAGCTGGATGAATACCTGGCGCTGGCGAAGGACAGCGGGGAATTTACCGGCCCCACCGGCCCCGGTCCGGTGCTGCTGGGGCAGGAGGTGGAGTTTCAGGTCAGTCAGGATTTCCGGCAGATCCCTACGGGTGTCTGGAATCCTCAGCTTCCTTCCTGCGCCCCGAAGGAATATGTGTGGAGCCGCACCACGGCCCACTACGATTCCGGCGACGTCATCACCTACAGCGTCAGCCGCAACGGCGCCGACGGTTCCGGCGCGGTGTCCACCGTATGCGGCGTTGCCCCGGATGATGAAGGGAATGTACCTCTCACCGCTGAGGATGTAGGCGCGCTGTCCTGCGTCGGCGGCACCGTGCAGGGCCGGCTGGACATGGGCGGGCAGAAGCTCACCGGCCTGCCCGAACCCACGGACGACGCCGACGCTGCCGGGAAGGGCTATGTGGATACCCAGGCCGCCGCTGCCGTGACCGCCGCCAAACAGGCAGTGAAAACCCAATTTGTGTCCTTCCTTCTGGGCAGCACCAAATGGGTAGGCGACAGCGCGCCCTACACCCTGTTCATCCCCATTTCTGATCTGTCGGACGATATGCTGACCCGGGCTTACCCCCTGTACACCGGCACGGATTCCGTCAGAGATCTGGCGGTGAAGGAGGCCAGCGCCGCCGTCAGCTTCGCCAAGCGCACAGACGGCGGCATCACCTTCACCTGTTTGGAGGAGAAGCCTGCCGCCGATATTCCCGTGACGGTGGAGGTGTACATGTAAGGGAAAGTCTGTGCATATCTGACATATGCCAGAATTTTTCCTTGCATTTTTTGGGGATTGGTGATAAAATAAAGACATCATCTTGGGGATATCCCCAGACAACAGGAGGATACCGTTATGGCTAATAAATACACCGGAACCCAGACTGAGAAGAATCTGGAAGCCGCCTTCGCCGGCGAATCCGAGGCCCGGAACAAGTACACCTATTTCGCCTCCAAGGCCAAGAAGGACGGCTTTGAGCAGATCGCCGCCCTGTTCCTGAAGACCGCCGACAACGAGAAGGAACACGCGAAAATGTGGTACAAGGAGCTGCACGATGGCATCGGCTCCACCGCCGAGAACCTGCTGGCCGCCGCCGAGGGCGAGAATTACGAGTGGACGGATATGTACGCCGGCTTTGCCAAGACCGCCGAGGAAGAGGGCTTCCCGGAGCTGGCCGCCAAGTTCCGTCTGGTAGCCGCCATCGAAAAGCACCACGAGGAGCGCTACCGCGCGCTGCTGAAGAATGTGGAGACCGCTCAGGTCTTCGAAAAGAGTGAGGTCAAGGTCTGGGAGTGCCGCAACTGCGGTCACATCGTGGTGGGCACCAAGGCCCCCGAAATCTGCCCCACCTGCAACCATCCCCAGAGCTACTTTGAGGTTCACGCAGAGAACTACTGATTTTCGCAAAGGCGCCCCGGGCGAAAGCTTCCCGCTTCCCGCCCGGGGCGTTTCCTGTTTTCCGGAGCCCGGCTACGCAGCTGTCATCGCTGGGAGCTTCTGCTTCCATTTTCCCGTCCGGTATTCCAGATAGGAGATGGCCCAGTTGGCAAACCAGCCGATGGGCACCGCCGTCCACACCACGGAAATCCCATATTTCGGCGCAAAAATCATGGCAACCGCCACCCGAATCCCCAGATTTACCAGATTGGCAATGGTGAACATGGTCATGTCCCCCGCGCCGCGCAGCAGGCCGTCCGTGCTGGTCTTGAATCCGATCAGGCAGAAGAAAACGCTCATAAAGCGCAGATACCCGATGCCTGTTTCCATGGCGGTGCGGGTGCCCTCCTCCCCCAGAAAGGCGGTGATGATCTGGTCTGTAAACAGGTTCAGCGTCACGGCGATCAGCACGGCGAAGGCTATGACCAGCTTCACCGCCGCGTGATAGCCCTCCACCACCCGTTTCGGACTGCCCGCACCCAGATTCTGTGCGGTGAAGGAGGACAGGGCGCTGCCGATGCCTGTCATGGGCACGATGCACAGCGACTCCACCCGCATGGCGGCTGAGAACCCCGCCAGCGCTTCCGAGCCGAAGCTGTTGACCACAGACTGAACCAGCATCATGCCGATGGAAACGGTAGACTGCTGCAAAATGGAGGGCAGAGCGATTTTCGCTATGGGCAGCAGCTCGCTGATCGCGAAAATCCCCGCCGATGGGCACGCCATGCCCCGCAGCAGCCCCAGCAGAACGCCGAAGGACAGCATTGCGGAAATTCCCTGGGCGATCAGTGTGGCCCAAGCCACCCCCGTCACCCCCATGGAAAGCCGGGTCACAAAGTACCAGTCCAGCCCGATGTTGAACAGGGAGGAAAATATCAGAAATCCCAAGGGAATTCTGGATTTTCCCAACGCGTTGAACATAGAGGACAGAATATTGTACATAAATAGGAAGGGCAGGCCTGCAAAATAAATCCTCAGGTAAGCCGCCGCCATATCCAGCACGTCCCCCGGCGTGTTCAGCAGCACCATGATCTGCCGGCCCAGAACCAGTCCCACCAGCCCCAGCGAAAGGCCGATGCCCAGAAAAACCAGCAGTGCCGTATAGACGGCGGTTTTCATCTCCCCCAGCTTTCCCGCGCCGAAATAACGGCTCACCGTCACCGACGCGCCGATGCCGCCGCCGATGGCGACACAGATGAAAATATTGGTCAGAGAGTAGGATGCTCCCACCGCCGCCAGCGCCTGCTCGCTGACAAACCGGCCCACCATGGCAGAGTCCACCATGGTATAGGTCTGCTGAAACAGATTTCCCAGAATGATCGGCGCAGCAAACACCAGCAGTGCATGCATGGGCTTCTGCCGAATCAGATAGTCGTCGCGCATTTGTGTCTCTCCCTATTGTTGTCTATTGCTAACTATAGTATAGGCCAATCTGCCTCTGCTGTCAATACCGCACCCGCGACAACAGGCCGCCCCAACCGGGACGGCCTGTCTGCATGATTTCACAAATGTAACGATACCGAGCGACACCCAATGGTGTAACGACCATCGACCGGGTTTGTAACGCATTGGCTGTCGGCACTGCCGACTTACACGAGAGCAGCGGTGATGATGGCCATCTTGTAGACCTCGTCGGCGTTGCAGCCCCGGGACAGGTCGTTGATGGGAGCCGCCAGACCCTGCAGGATGGGGCCGTAGGCCTCGAAGCCGCCCAGACGCTGAGCGATCTTGTAGCCGATGTTGCCGGCTTCAATGGTGGGGAAGATAAAGGTGTTGGCATGACCGGCAACGGGGGAGCCGGGGAACTTCAGCTGGCCGACCTCGGGCGCCACGGCGGCGTCAAACTGCATCTCGCCGTCGATCTTCAGCTCGGGATCCATCTCCTTGGCGATGATGGTGGCATCGTGGCTGAGTTTGACGGTGCCGCCCTTGCCGGAGCCGTTGGTGGAGAAGCTCAGCATGGCGACCTTGGGGTCGATACCGAAGACCTTGGCGGTCTTGGCGCTCTCAATGGCAACCTCAGCCAGCTTCTGGGCGGCGGACAGGGTCACGTTGCCGTCCTTGTCCACGCTGTCCTCATAGCTGATGTTGATGGCACAGTCGCCCATGGCCAGTTTCTCCTCGCCGCGAACCAGAATGAAGCAGGAGGACACCAGATGGGCGCCCTTCTTGGTCTTGACGATCTGCAGGGCGGGACGGACGGTATCGGCGGTGGAGTAGGTGGCGCCGCCCAGCAGGGAGTCGGCGTAGCCCATCTTCACCAGCATGGTGCCGAAGTAGTTGCCCTTGGACAGGGCCTTGCGGCACTCGTCAGGAGTCATCTTACCCTTGCGCAGCTCCACCATCTTGTCAACCATGGCATCCATCTCGGGGTAGGTCAGGGGATCGATGATCTCCACGCCCTCGATGTTGAAGCCGCCCTTGGCGGCGTTGGCCTTGACCTCGTCCACATTGCCGATCAGGATGGGGGTCAGGAAGCCGCCCTTGACCAGACGGTCGGTGGCTTCCAGAATACGGGCATCGTGGCCTTCGGTAAACACGATCTTGCGGGGATTCGCCTTCAGAGTTTCGATCATAGCATTGAACATGGGAATCATTCCTCCAATTATCGGGCATATGCCCGTTTTTTTACAGGTTAATTATAGCTTAGTTTCCCACTGCGCGCAACCCTTTTTTGCGGGACCGGCGTAAATTTTGTAAGCCCGCCCGGAAGGACGGGGCATACTGTCCGCAGATATCCTAATTTGGTTATAAACGTCATAACTTTTGTTTATTTTGATGAAAAAGTTTTCCGCAGGGCTGTTTTTCCCCTTGCATTTTGTGCGATTTTTCTGTATAATAGGGACAAACTATGGAATGGAGGAGATAGGGCTTGGGCGAAGTGTTGGCTGTGCTGTCCGGCAAGGGCGGAACCGGAAAAACCTCCGTCTGCGCAGGGCTGGCCTCCGCTCTGGCAGAAGCCGGGAAGAAGATCCTGTGCGTGGACTGTGACGTGGGCCTGCGGAATCTGGATATCTCTCTGGGCCTGACGGAGGGCGCCGCCCTGTCCTTTCTGGATGTCGACAGCGGCAATTATCCTCTGAGCGACGCCGCCCGGCACCCTGTGTACCCCAGCCTGTCTTTTCTCACCGCGCCCATGAACTGTCCTGTGGAGAAAATCGAAACGGAGCCCTTCCGCGCCATGCTTCGGCAGGCCCGGCGGGAATTTGACTTCATCCTGCTGGACGCTCCCGCCGGTGTGGATGCCGGCTTCCGGCTGGTCTGCGCCGCCGCGGACCGGTTCCTGCTGGTGACGGGCTTCGGCCCCGCCTCCGTGCGGGACGCCGCCCGGGTGGGGGAGCTGCTGGAGCTTCAGGGGAAAAAGGACGTGCGCCTCATCGTCAACCGGGTGGACCGGGAAATGCTCAGCACCGTCCGTACCACCATTGACGACGTGATGGACAACGCCGGGCTGCCCCTGGCGGGCATCGTGCCGGAAGACCCCTGCGTGACGCTGGCGGCTTCCTTCGGGCGGCCACTGCTTCAGTATTCCCCCCGCTGCCCCGCCGCCAAGGCCTGCCGCCGGATTGCCCGACGGATTCAGGGCTTCCATGAGCCGATTACCTTACGATAACGCAATGCTTTGACATATAAAGAAGGAGTGACAGCTGTGAACATCGCATTTCTGGCTCACGACAAGAAGAAGGAACTGATGGTGCAGTTCTGCACCGCCTACAAGAGCGTGCTGATGAAGCACAACCTCTTTGCCACCGCTACCACCGGCAGGCTGATCGCCGACAACACCGGCCTGCCCATTACGCTGCTGCTGTCCCACAAGCAGGGCGGTCACCAGCAGATCAACGCCCGGATTGCCTACAACGAGATCGATCTGGTGCTGCTGTTCACCGACCCCAACACCACCGACCCCTGGGACGACAGTCAGATGATCGAAACCATCCGGCACTGCGACAAGCAGAACGTCCCCATCGCCACCAATCTGGCCTCCGCCGAAATGCTCATCATGGGCCTGCAGCGAGGCGATTTGGATTGGCGGGAAATGCTGCACAGCAAAAACCGCTTTTGAGTGTGAAGTTTGGAGTGTGGAGTTTGGAGTGTAGAGTGTACTGCTTTACGCTTCGCACTCCACACTTCACACTCCTAACTCCACACTCCTAACTCAACACAATAGAAAGGACAATACAGCATGGAGATTATCAAGCCCCGGACACTGTCCGGTTTTATGGAGCTGCTGCCCGGCAAGCAGATCCGCTTTGAGAAAATGATGGAGATTCTGCGCACTACCTACGCTTCCTATGGCTTTGCCCCGCTGGACACCCCCGTCATTGAGGATGCCCAGATTCTTTTGGCCAAGGGCGGCGGCGAGACGGAAAAGCAGATCTACCGCTTTACCAAGGGCGACAGCGACCTTGCCCTGCGGTTCGATCTGACGGTGCCGCTGGCAAAATATGTGGCGCTGCACTATAACGAGCTGGCCTTTCCCTTCCGGCGCTTTCAGATCAGCAAGGTCTACCGGGGCGAGCGTGCCCAGCGGGGCCGGTTCCGGGAGTTCTATCAGGCCGACATCGACATCATCGGCGACGGCAAGCTGGACATCCTCAACGAAGCGGAAATTCCCGCCATTATTTATAAGGTATTCCGGGGCTTCGGCCTGAGCCGGTTCCAGATTCGGGTGAACAACCGGAAAATCCTCAATGGCTTCTACGCCATGCTGGGCCTCAGCGATAAGAGCGGCGACATCATGCGCACCGTGGACAAGCTGGACAAGATCGGCGCGGAAAAGGTCAGAGTCATCCTGCTGGAGGACTGCGGCCTAACGGGGGAGCAGGCGGACGAAATTCTCAAATTCATCGCCATCACCGGCACCAATGCCGAAGTCCTTGCCGCGCTGGAGGGCTACGCCGGGAAGAATGAAATGTTCGATCAGGGCCTTGCGGAGCTGAAGGCTGTCACCGCCAACCTCACCGCCTTCGGCGTGACGGAAGCCAACTTCGCCGTGGATTTGACCATCGCCCGGGGGCTGGACTACTACACCGGCACCGTCTACGAAACCACCCTGCTTGACCATCCGGAGATCGGCTCCGTCTGCTCCGGCGGCCGGTACGACAATCTGGCAGGCTACTACATCGACAAGCCCCTGCCCGGCGTGGGCATTTCCATCGGGCTGACCCGGCTTTTCTACGTTCTGGACGAGCAGGGGCTGCTGAACCCCGCCCTTCCCAGCGCTCCCGCCGACGCCCTGGTGCTGCCCATGACCGACGACCCCTCCGCCGCCATCGCTGTTGCGGAAACCATTCGCTCCGCCGGCCTGCGGGTGCAGCTGTACGGTGAGCAGAAGAAATTCAAGCAGAAAATGGCCTACGCCAACAAGCTGGAGGTGCCATTTGCGGTGCTGCTGGGCGAGGACGAAATTGCCGAGGGCGTCTGTTCTGTGAAGAATATGCGCAGCGGCGAACAGGTAAAGCTGACCCCTGCAGAGGCGGCTTCCTACATCAAAAGCGCGCTGGCGGAAACCGACTGCAACCTGATTTTGGAGAAGTAAAAGAAACGTCTGCCGGTTCACCCCGCAGACCGTTCCAATGTGAGCGGTGTCATAAGATCCCTTTCGCGTTTGCTAAGGAGCCCCGGTTTTTGCACAGCAAAAACCGGGGCTCTTGTGTTGGAAAGCAGTGAAAAGGAAGGAAGAAACGGTATTTTTCAGTTCCTTACTCCATATTTCAGCCGAGTCCATCGTGGGACCGCGGCAGGCCGCCGCGGCCGGTATTACCTGGCGCAGTCCGCGCTGCCTTCGCTGTAGAGCATATCCAGACCGTGAGCAACCGGATCGATCACGGCCAGAATGTTCTCGGCGGAGGCCTTTTTGCTGCCGGGCAGGTTGATAATCAGCGTGCGCCCCCGGATGCCGGCTGCACTGCGGCTCAGACAGCCCTTGGGGGTGATTTTCATGGACTCCGACCGCATGGCCTCCGGAATGCCGGGGGTCTGCCGCTCCACTACCTCCAGAGTGGCCTCCGGGGTGATGTCCCGGGGCGAAAAGCCCGTGCCGCCGGTGGTCAGCACCAATGCAATTGCCAGCTCATCGGCGCATTTGCACAGCTCGGTTTTAATCATTTCCGGCTCGTCGGGTACCATGGCGGTGTAGGTTACGTCAAAGCCCCGCTCCTGCAGGATTCTGACCAGATTGGGGCCGCTGGTGTCCTCCCGCTGCCCCCGATAGCCCTTGTCGCTTACTGTGATCACAGCCGCTGTATAGCTCATTTTTCTTCCTCCCGTAAAAAACTGCCGTGGACACCGCCGGTTTTGGAAACCAGCCGAATGTCCGTAATGACCATATCCTTTTGTACCGCCTTGCACATATCGTATACCGTCAGGGCGGCGGTGGACACGGCGGTGAGGGCTTCCATCTCCACGCCGGTTCTGCCGTCGCAGGAAACCGTGGCCCGGATTTCTACACTTTTCCGCCCTTCGTCCAGCGATAGTTCCAGATTGATGCCGTCCATCAGAATGGGGTGGCACATGGGAATGATGTCCGGCGTGCGTTTCGCGCCCATGACCCCCCCAATCTGGGCGACTGTCAGAACGTCGCCCTTTTTCATGCCGCCGCTTTGAATCAGGGCGAAGGTGTGTTCATTCACCAGCACCCGCCCGGCGGCAACGGCGGTGCGACGGGAAACGGGCTTTTCTCCCACATCCACCATTTTTGCCCGGCCCTGATTGTTAAAATGGGTAAAATCCGACATATTCAGCCTCCGATTTGATTCATATTCCGTCCCGCCTGAGAGCGGTGCAGGGCGTCCAGATCCCCATGCCACGCGGGCTTGCTCCAAATGGCCTTTTCCAGCTGGGCGCGCATTCCGTCAAAGTTGAGTCCCTTCAGGGCGTATTCGTCGCCGGAGTGCAGACAGGGCTTGATTTTCCCGTCGGCAGTCAGCCGAATACGGTTGCACTCCCCGCAGAAGTGGGCGCTCACCGGGCTGATGAGGCCGATATTGCCCTGCGCTCCCGGCAGGCGGCAGAGCTTGGCCACGCCGCCATCCCCGGGAACCGGCACGGCCTCCGGCAGAGCATCCAGCACCTTCGTATAGGGAATATAGGCAGAGGAATCAAAGTCACCGCCGTCATACATGGGCATCATTTCGATGAAGCGCATATCCACCGGGTACGCTCTGGTGAGCTCCGCCAGCGGGACGATTTCATCGTCGTTGAAGCCCCCAATCAGGACGGCGTTGAGTTTGATTTTCTGAAACCCGGCGTTCAGGGCAGCGTGGAACCCGGCGCGGAAATCCTCCAGCCTGCCCACCCGGGTGATATAAGCATACTTCTCCGGGCTCAGGGTGTCAAGACTCAGATTCAGCCGGGTCACACCGGCCTCCCGCAGGGGCACGGCAAGCTCCGGCAGCAGCAGGCCGTTGGTGGTGACGCACACCTCCCGGATGCCCGGCACTGCCGCTGCCCGGCGGCAGATGGACACGATATTCTTCTTCACCAGCGGCTCGCCGCCGGTGATGCGCAGCTTGGTAATGCCCAGGGAGGCGGCGGCTTCCACCGCCTGAATCATCTCGTCCTCGGTGAGCATATCGGCGTGGCTTTTCTTACAAACCCCTTCCGCCGGCATACAGTACCGGCAGCGCAGATTGCACAGCTCTGTTACGGAGATCCGCAAATAGGTGATATTGCGTCCAAGTCGGTCGATCATCTTTATTTCCTCATCGTTTCCCAGACGGCGGTTCCCGTCTGTATTGCTTCGGTGATGGCGCCCTCTACCATGGGGTGTACCGTGCTGCAATTGCCGCACAGGCGGAGCCATTCGGGATTTCCCAGATTGGCTGTCAGCGTTCGCTCCGGGCGCAGGCCCACGGCTATGAGCAGCGTCTTGCAGGGAAGCCACTCCCCACTCGACAGGCGGCAGGCCGTCAGCCGTTTTTCGCCCGCCACCTCTGTCACCGTCTGGGAGCAGACAAGGCGGATGGAATCGCGGTCCAACAGGCGGCGATTTCTTGCCAGTCCGCCGCAGGAGGACTTCTTCTCCACCAGCGTGACAGATATGCCGGCCTGCGCCAGCTGATCGGCAAGGATCAGTCCAAGGTCGCCGCTGCCAAGAATTACGGCAGGCCCCTCGGGGACATAGCCATGCAAATTCATCATTTCCTGCATCTGCCCGGCGGTGTAGATGCCTGCGGGACGGGTGCCCGCAATGGGCAGCGCCCCCATGGGAACCTCCCGGCATCCTGCGGCAAGAATCAGCCGGTCAAAGGATACGCTTCGTCCCCCGGACAGACGGGCAACTTTGGATTCTTCAATTTTCAGCACGGTTCTTCCGGAAATTACCCGGATTTCCGGAGGAAAATCCTCTAAAAGCTGCCGGACAAATTCCGGCCCGGTACAGCCGTCTCCAAAGCCCCGGTGGGCGCATTGCAGCAAAACGCCGCCCAGAGCAGGCTTTCTGTCCACTACCGCAATGCTGGCGCATCCGGCCCGGCGGGCAGCCTTTGCGGCGGAAATCCCCGCCGCGCCCCCGCCGACGATCAGCAGGTCATAGTGTTCCATTGCGGAATCCTTCCAATAGTTTTTCAATGGCAAAGCTGCACCGGCTGCCCTGACAGCGGCCCATGCCGCTGCCCACCCGGCGTTTCACGGCGTCCACAGTGGACGCACCCCGGCGGATGGCCTCCAGAATTTCCGCCCGGGTCACGCCGCCGCACTGGCAGATTATTTCCGGATCGTCGGTTTTGGGAATTGCCGGGCGGTGGGGGTCAAAACTCGGATTGGGCCGGGCCTTTAAATACGCTGCCGTATGCGCGGCAAGGTACAGTCCCAGTTCATTGGCACAGGTCAGCCCCGGGGTTTTGATGCCGATCAGGCTGTAAAAGCCGGGGGCTGGATGTTCCATGCAGAAGTCGTGGAGACTCTCGCCGTTTCCCCGGTATGGGTTGGGGCGCACGGCGGCAAAGGAACGGATAATCTGGCCCATGTCCAGAGTGGGCAGCAGGGCTTTGGCGTCCGCTTCCAATTCCCGCAAACCCTCCGGCGTGGTGGCGAAGGGCGTGGAAATGGGCTTGCGCACCCCGCTGAGGAGAAGATTTCCCTCCACGCAGGGAATGGCGGTGATGCCCTTGCCGCAGCTTTGGGCCTGATGGAAAAGGATGTGCCGGGGCTTGGGCGCCAGCTCGTCCAGCACCAGAAATTCCGCCCCGTCCCACTGGAGCCTTACGGAGGGTGGGAACAGCAGCGCCTGCACCCGGTCGGCGTACAGTCCGGCACAGTTGAGGACTGCCTTGCAGGAAACGGCTTCCCCGGTGGTCTTCAGAAGATAGCCTGTTTCGCTTTTTTCCATGCCCGTAACGGTGGTCTTCAGCATGGGGATCAGGCCGTTATCCACGGCGTTTTCAAAGGCGGCAATTCCCAACTGCCACGGATTTACCGTACCGGTGGTGGGGGCGTACAGCGCGCCCTTGACCCCGGACTTCAGCATGGGTTCCATAGCCTGCGCTTCCGGGCCGGTCAGCAGCTTCAGACCGGGCACGCCGTTTTTCTTGCCCTGTTCCCATTTTTGGCGGAGCCGGGGCAGGGACTCTTCGTCATAGGTCACCAGCAATGAGCCGCAGCGGGAGAAGGGAACCTCCAATTCCCGGCAAAGCCGGTCAAATTCCGCGTTGCCCCGGACGGTCATTTCCGCCTTTAAGCTGCCGGATTTGTTGTCGTACCCGGCGTAGACGATGGCGCTGTTGGCCCGGGTGATGCCGGTGCACACATCCTCGCCCTGCTCCAAAAGCACGGCGGAAAGGTTCCATCGCATGAGATTCCGGGCGGCAAAGCAGCCCAGTACCCCGCCGCCGATGACGGCTGCATCAAAGAATTTCATAAGGGGATGATTTCACCGGGATTGTCCACGGTGTAGCCGCCCAGCGACAGAATCTTTTTCCGGAAGGCATCGCTCTTCAAAATGGTCAGAAGCTCCCGCACCATGGGGGTATCCCAAGCGTGATCGGGGATCATCAGGTCGTATTCCTCAACGCAGATGGGAATGAAATCCAGGTCGTAGAGCTTTGCGGCGGAGTAGATGCCCATGCCGGCATCGGCACTCCCGCTGCCAATCTGCGCGGCGACAGAGGTGTGGGTCAGCTCCTCCCGGTCGTAGCCATAGATGGCGGCAGTGTCCAGATTCTCCTGCTTACACAGGTAATCCGTCAAAATCCGGGTGCCGGAGCCCTTCTGCCGGTTGACATAACGCACGTCTTTTCCGACGATATCGGCGAATTTCTGAATGTTCAGGGGGTTGCCCTTTGCCACCATCAGGCCCTGCTGACGGCCGACACAGGAAATGAGTCTTACGCCGCCCTTGGGGAAGTATTTTCTGATAAAGGAACGGTTATAGGTTCCGTCATTGGTGTCCAGCAGGTGGCAGCCCGCCGCGTGGGCCTCGCCCCGGCGGATGGCCATGATGCCGCCCATGGAGCCCACGTGGGAGGAGCTCATGTACAGTTCGGGATTTTCCAGATGGAGCATATCCCCCAGTTCGTCCAGCAACGGATCGTGGCTGCCGATGACCACCAGCGTGTTCTGCAGCTTCGACCTGGGGCTGAGCAGCCGGACGTTCACTTCCGAGCCGGCTTCATAGCCTTCCAGGCCCTGAGGTACCTCCACAATGCCGTCGGCCTTCATAAACGACGATACCACGCCGCTGCCCCGGCTCAGGGGGGAGGCCATGAGCCTGCCGCCCACGCAGCCCATGCGGACCCGGACGAATTCCTCGTATTTAAGACCGCTGACCACGGGACGGGTCAGGGTGGCTTTGGCGTATTGGGCGGGGGCGGGCGGCACTTGCAGCCAGTGGTCGATCAGGGGTTTCAGCAGCTGTTCAATCACGATAATGCCCGACACGGGATAGCCGGGAACGCCCAGAATGGGCTTATCGCCCTGACAGCCTAAGATAGCGGGCTTGCCGGGCTTCATGGCGATGCCATGATAGAGAACCTCGCCTAGTTCCCGAATGACCCGGGCGGAAAAATCCTCCCGCCCGGCGGAGGAACCGGCATTGAGAATCACCATGTCGCATTCCGATGCGGCCTTTGCTACCATTGCCTGGATCCTGTCGAACTTGTCGGGCACGATGGGGTATACCACCGCTTCCGCGCCCCAGCTTTTGACCATGGCGGAGAAAATGGAGCCGTTGAATTCCAGAATGTCCCCGGGCTTGGGGTCGGTGCAGGGCGGGATGATCTCGTCGCCGGTGGGAATGATGCCGATGAGCGGCTTGCGGATGACCTCAATTTCCAGCACGCCCCCGGCGATCATGGCGCCGATGGCGGCAGGGGACACGGTCATGTGGCCGGGCAGAATCATCTCTCCGGCGCACACATCCTCACCGATCTGGCGGATGTGCTGCCAGGGCGCGGCGGCGGCGTGGATGGTGATGGAACCATCCTCATTTTTCACAATATCCTCCACCATAATCACCGCGTCCCGATCCTCCGGGATTGGGTCGCCGGTATCCAGCACGACATACTGCCCCGGCTGCAGGGTCACGGGAGTGGTTTCCGTGGCGCCGAAGGTGTCCTTCGCGTTCACCGCCACGCCGTCCATGGCGCTGGCGGCGTAGTGGGGGGCGCAGATGTGGGCGTAGACTGCCCGGGCCGTCACCCGTCCGCAGGACTCAAAAACAGGAATCACTTCCGTTTTCGGGCCGAAGCCGTGGCTTTCCAGCAGCTGTATGTAGTCCCTCCGCGCCTGCTCCAGCGGCACGTTGGTCAAGTATTCAAATCCCATATGTTTTACACTCCCCCTGTGATGGTCACCTGAATTTCCGCGTTCTGGGGCAGACCCTCGCAGTCCCGATCGATACAGAAATAGCCGTCGGCTCCGGCGAGGGTGGTAATGAGACCGGATTTTCCCCGAATGGGTTCGGCATATACTTCGCCATTTCTGCGCGTCAGGCGGCAGCAGTGGTACTGGGCCCGTCCGTGGTTGGCGCTGATGCTTTCAGTGACGTGAGCGGTGACGGTATAGGCGGTCATGTCCCGCCCGGACAGCCTGCCCAACAGGGGCAGAACAAATAATTTGGTGATGAAATAAGCCGCCACGGGATGCCCCGGCAGACCGACCAGGGGTTTTACACCGGCTTTGCCCAGAATGGTGGGCTTGCCGGGCTTGATGGCGATACCGTGCAGCAGCAGGGTTCCCAGTGATTCGATGATGCGGCAGGCGGCGTCCTTGACCCCCACGCTGCTGCCGCCGGACAGCAGCACCGCGTCACATTCGGAAACTGCCTTTTTCACGGTTTGTGACAGCAGCGCTTCGTTGTCAATGACGATGCCGTAGTTTCTGACATTGCAGCCGAAGGCGGTGAGCATGGCTTCCAGCATGGGGCTGTTCACGTCCCGTACCTGTCCCGGGCCGGGCTTTCCCTCCGGGGGCACCAGCTCGTCCCCGGTGGAAATCACACCTACGGTCAGCTTTTCCATAACCGGCACCTGCACCCGTCCGATGGCAGCCAGCGCGCCGATGTCCGCGCTGGACAACACCCGGCCCTTTCGCAGGATTACCTTTCCGGGGTACACGTCGTCCCCCCGGAAAATCAGGTTCATGCCCGGGGCGGCGGGTTTGGAAACGCCGATGGTGCCGTCGCCGTAGTCTTCGGTGTATTCCAGCATCACTACGCTGTCGGCCCCGTCGGGAATCGCGCCGCCGGTGGGAACGGCAACGCACTGTCCCGGCCCCAGAGAGAAGTCCGCCCCCTCGCCCATCAAAACCGTTGCCTGCAAGGGCAGAATGGCGGGAATGGCGTCGGTGCAGCCGAAGGTATCGGCGGCGCGCACCGCGAAGCCGTCCACGGTGGAGCGGTCAAAATCCGGCACAAATTCCGCCGCCGCGACATCCTCCGCCAGAATTCTTCCCATGGCGGCGGACAGGGGAACGGTCTCGGCCCGTTCCAGAGCCGCGAATTCCGTGCCGATCAGCGCCAGAACCTCCTCCGGCGTTTTCACATACAGCATATCAGACCTCCATAATGATTTTGCCCAGATCCCGGTAGTCGTTGCCGGAAAAATGGGCCACTTCCCGGCGAAAAACCGGGGAATTCAGAATTCCCAGCAGCTTCCGGACCGGCTCGGCCTCCAGCATTTCCTTTTTGATAACCAGATCGAACCGTTCCTGCATCAGGGGGATGAAATCGATGCCGTCGATCTGCCGGGAGATCCGCTCTGTGCCCAGAGCAAGATCGGCATCTCCCGCCGCGATGGCGGCAGCCATGGTCAGGTGGGAGCTCATGATCCGGTCGTAGCCGGGAAGCCGGGCAGGGGAGAGGCCAAGCTCCTTGAGCTTCAGATCCAGCGCGATCCGGGCGCTGGAGCCGACCCGGCGGTTGAGAACCGTAATGTCCTCCCGGCACAAGTCCTGCCAGCCGGCGACCTGTTTCGGATTTCCCTTGCGCACATAGAATCCCATGGTTCGGTAGGACAGGTTCACCAGCACCGCCGGTACGCCAGGCATGAGACTGCGGACGAAGGACGCATTGTAGTCCTCTCCGTCGAACAGGTGGCAGGCCGCTACATGGATATGCTCCTGATACAGGGCCAGCAGCCCCTCGAAGCCGGAGAGATATGTCCGTCCGGCGTTGACCCCCTCCTGCTGGAGGTAGTTTGCCAGAATATCCAGCACCACGTCCTGTCCGGCAATAATCAGCTCCGGCGGCTCGTTTTGCTTCGGCGTCAGCAGGGTGGAGTGGGTGTCAATCCGCTGCACCGGACGGGTGGAATGCTCATGCCGGGAGCGGGCAATGTAGGCATCCACGTCGTCCTGGGTAAAGCGCACCTTGCGTCCGATCTTGTAGGAGTGGATTTCTCCCCGGCGGATCAGGTCGTAGATGGTGGACTTGCTGACGTGCAGAATATCGGCAACCTCCTGGGTAGATAAGGACTGATTCTGGGACATGACACCGCCGCCTCCTTTGGATCCATTGATATTTTTATTATACTCCTGTTTGCGCCGTTTCTCAAGACCCATCAGTCTGGCTTGTTCGTACTATTTCATCTTGTTTCATATTATTTCGCACGGCGTTTTATAGAGTTTGCCAAAAACTTTCGTGCAAAATGAGACGGTTTCGTGCAGTTTCACGCGGAAATGCCGGGCAGCCCTTGCACCGCCTGAAATTTCCATTATAATGAGAATATCCGAACAAACCATCTCACCACGCAGCATATTATGGAGGTATTGCATATGGCTGGCGCATATTATGAGAAAATTGCCCGCATCAACCTGACCACCGGCGAGATCAGGGTCGAGCCGCTGGATCTGGAGCTGGCCCGCAAGTTCATCGGCGGTCGGGGCCTCGGCACCAAGATACTCTATGACGAGGGCGTTGCCACCGTGGATCCCCTGTCCCCGGAAAACAAGCTGATCTACATTACCGGCCCCATGACCGGCGCGTCCGCTCCCTCTACCGGCCGTTACATGGTGGTCACCAAGTCTCCGCTGACCGGCATGATCGCCTGCTCCAACTCCGGCGGCATCTGGGGCGCGAAGCTGAAGTACGCCGGCTGGGATGCCATCATTGTAGAGGGGCAGGCCCCCGAGTGGACCTACATCAGCATCGTTGACGACAAAATAGAGCTGCTGGATGCCCGGGAATACTTGGGCGTCATGAGCGAGGAGATGGACGCCAAGCTGAAGGAAAAGCACGGCGCAGACGCTTCCGTGCTGAACATCGGCCCCGCCGGTGAAAAGCAGGTGTTGCTGGCTGCCATCATGAATGACAAGGACCGGGCCGCCGGACGCTCCGGCGTGGGCGCCGTCATGGGCAGCAAGAAGCTGAAGGCTATCGTGGTCAAGGCGACCCGGAAGAGCCTGGACAACATTGCCGACGTGGACGCCCTGAAGGTTGCCGCCAAGAACGCTATGGAGGTTCTGAAGGCCAACCCTGTTACGGGTGCGGGCCTGCGTCAGTTGGGCACCGCCGTTCTGGTGAACATCGTCAACAACATCGGCGCGTTCCCCACCAAAAACTGGCAGGAGAGCTACTACGACAA
>JAXEXE010000146.1:0-9683 GCA_034113565.1 Faecousia sp. | reverse complement strand
ACATTCCTCCGCTGCCATACCATCCATCCTGCAATGGACAAACCGAGCACCGCTAAAGTCCGCACCGCAGACACCGGCATTTCCAAAATCCACATCCTCCAGAACCGCGTCCCGGAAGCAGGCACCATTGAACTGCATATTCCCAAGGGACAGATCCGCAATTCGGCAGTGGGAGAAATCCGCCTGCTCTCCTCCCGCTCCATAAACCCACAGGGTATGCTTGGCGTGGAGGATGGCAAGGTCATCCTCGGTCAAGGTTTTCAGCTCACCATTTACTTGCAGGTTCTGCTCCCGCAGGGTCATGTAGCTTCTGGCGCCCAGAAAGGGCGCGGTGTACCGGGCATAGCCATAGCCGCTGCTGTCCACCAGAACACCATCCTCAGAGGATTCCCCCATGACAAGGACGCACTGCCGGGTTCCGTTACGAAAGCCCATCTGATCCGCATTCTTTCGGAGGAAATCATATTCATACATCAGATGCTTTTTGAAAAAGGCGTACTCCTTGTCCGGCAGGGAAATGACTTTCCTGACTTCACAGGGTGCGTCCTCCATGGATAGCTGCTTACCTTGAAAGGCCGCATTGATTCTCATGGGCTTTCCTCCTCCGTTTCCTCAATGTAGTTGATGTAGGGAATTTTCAGCCAGTGGGTCCAGCTGCGGGCGGCTACACGGGTCTTTACCACACCATAACGGGTACCCATGGCTTCAATGGCATAGCCGTTGCCGATGTAAACACCGATATGCCCCTGATGCCACACCGCCAGCCCCGGTATCTCCGGCATGGTGGAGATGGGACCCTTTACCGTGGCCGTCTGGTACATCTGGTTCGCGCCCAGGTCCGGCATGCCGTTGGTGGCGTAGCTGACCGAATCGGTTTCCGGGTTGTACCAGCAGTAGCCCTTGATAAACCCGGCGCAGTCTGCAGTACGCTTGCCCAGATAGTGACTGCGGATGTACTCCTCGTAGATGCCTACGTTGTCCGGGTACTGGGCAACCTTGGCTGCCAGTGCGTCCCTTGTCAGCACCTGCCCGAAGGTGCCCCACACATACCCCCAGCCTGCCGCCTCCGCCGCAATCGCCCACTGCACTAAGTCCAGATTGTTCTTGGTGGTGGGATACACATAATTCGAGGTGTCCACATACTGAGAACGCACATTGCCCACCAGCTTGGTAAAATCTTCGGTGACGATATTCGTGCCGAAGGTACTGTTGACGGCAGCGATCAGCTGGTCATCCGTCTGCTCCGGCTGGAAACAGCGAACCAGCCGGGACACGAATCCCGGCTGGCTGGAATGGTCATATAGAGCGAGGATGTACAGCACCTGGGCTTCCTTGACACGACTTGCCATGTCTGCATCCCGCAGGGCGGTCTGGATGGCGTTCATGTTGTCCTCCACCTGCTGGAGCATCTGCCGGTCGCTGTCGGACATCTCCTCGGCAATTTGCTCTTGCAGCGCGGCAACATCCAGTTCCAGAGTGCCGCTGAACACGGCGATGATCGCCGCCATGGGCATGAGCAAGGCGACTATAATTACGAGGGCAGCCATAGCCATATTTTTCAGCGTTTTCTTGTCTGATACCAGCGCCACAGCGATTTTCTTAAGCGCCGCGCCAACCGAGATGCCCATTACCGACCTCCCGCCTTCCCGAACAGGGCTTCCTTGTAGTCCGGCACCTGTACCTGCAAATAATACCGCTCTCCGCCGCATCTGTACAGGCACACGCCCCGGTCAGGGTTGCGGATCAGGTCATACTCCGCTTCATCCACCTGCAGGGCATCCATGTAATCCTTCGGGTTAATGGAGCCGGGATAGAACAGGAACTGGTGGGTGGGGATGGAGAACATGGGCTTGGTGAACTCCCGGATGGAGGGAATCAGGAAGTCCTCAATGTTCTGGGACGCCAGCACTACACAGGAGTCCTTCTTTCGGACACGCTTCATGGAGTTGCGGATGTATTCAATGGCAGTCTGGTTGGTCAGGAACAGGTACAGCTCGTCAATGGAAGCCACGCTGTTGCCGATGCCAATGAGACGGTTGCTCATATAAGACAGGATATTGAACAGGATAGCATCCTTCAGCCGCTTGTTGGTATCCATGAGACCCTTCACCCCGAAGCACAGGAACTTATCGTCCACAATGTTGGTGTGACCGTTGAAGTACCGGCTTTCCGTGCCGACGCACATGGAGTGAATGCCGAGGCATATCTCCCGGAGCATCTCCTGGGTGTACAGGTGCTTTTCGCTGGGATCGTATTCCAGATACTCCTTCTGGCACAGCCAGTAGAACTCCGCCATGACGGGATACTGTATGGGGGTAAGCTGGGAAAAGTCCGTGCTGTCCGTAATCCCCCGCTGGGCGTACAGCTTTTCCAGCAGGATTTCCATGGTATCCACCTGGGCATCTGTGAAGTCCTTGTAGCTGCGGAAGAAGTCCTTGAGGAAGGCGATGTGCTGGCTCAGCCGGGTGACCTTTCGGAAAGCTTCCGGGCATTCCTCGTCAATATCATCCCCATCGGCAGACCAGGCCTTCGGCTCCAAGGGGTTAATAATGTACTGCCCGGTCATGTAATCCACATAACAGCCGCCTAAGTTTTCCGTCAAATCCTCATATTCCGCTTCCACATCCAGACAGATCACTGCCTTGCCGGACTCCCGGAAGTTGGTCAGCAGCAGCTTCATCAGGTAGGATTTGCCCTGCCCGGAGTTGCCCAGAATCAGGGCGCTTCCGTTGGTTTTGTCGTTGCTGCGGCGGTCAAGGTCGACCAGAATGTTGGTACCATACTTGTCCCTGCCCACATAGAAACCCTTGGGATCGGTCTTGCCGGAAAAGCTCAGGGGGTACATATTGGCAACGGAACCGGCGGGCAACACCCGCTCATACTGATCCCCAAACTGATTCCGTCCAAAGGGAAGCACCGACAGAAAGCCCTCCTGCTGCCGCAATGTCAGCTTGTCCACCGTGATTTTGGCTCGGGTAAGCTCCATGGCAATCTGGGACTGAAGCTGCTCCAAAGTCTCCATGCTTTTGGCTTTCAGCTCCATGTACACACTGCAATGGAGCAGAATCTCCCGGTTGTTGCGCATGGTGGCCAGCAATGTCTGCACATCCTGCAAATTCCCCTCCGCTTCCATAGCCTGGGTAATATCGTGATCTCCCGCCATAAGCCGGTTTTTTCGGGCGGCGTTGTTGACGATCTGCTTTTCCTCCACCGGGGTGACCCGACGGTGGTACAGCCGCAGGGTGACCCCTGTTCGGTCAGCCAGCTGGGCAAGAATCGCCTGCTCCTCGGTGGTGGGGGGATACTCCCGGATGACCCAAACGCAGCGGTAGGTATCGCCCACGATGTAGTAATTGGCAAAGAACTTAATGCTCCCCGGCAGGATACAGTCAAAGAAATCCTTGGTGCGGATTTCAGCAGAATCTCCCTGCTTCGGTTTCTTACGCTGAAATAGGCTCATTTCGCCCTCACCCCTTTCACATACTGGGCACCGTCCACATCCGGCATTCGGTCGCCGTCCATGGAAGCGCCAAAGTAGATGGCAAGAAATCGCTTGATATCCGGCTTCTTCATCCGCTGCACCTCGAACCCGGCACCTGCCAGCTGTTTGTGGGTTTCGTTCACCAGACTCAGCACCTGCTCTGGCTTCAGGCCGGAACAGCGGCGCAGGAACACAAACTGCCGGGCGGTGGACATCTCCGCCTGCAGCTCCGTCAGCATTTCCCCGTCCTGATGCAGAAGCCGCCGGACACAGGCGTTGCTTTCCTCCCGTTCCCGCTGGCGGAGGTATGCCTTGTTGGCATCGAAGCACTCGCAGGAATCGGTGCAGATGATCTCCAGATCCGGCATCACCGTCAGGGCGGTTTGCAGGGTATGGATTTTCACATCAATATTGGACGCGGACAGCACCGAGATGTTCACGGGAGACACCCGGAACAGCAGCAGTTCTCCATGCTCCGTAGCCAGACCGTAACGGGTAAAGCCCCGGATGCCCATTAGCTCCTGCACGGAGCGTCCCCGGGGCTTTTTCCGTCTTTTCTCCCTACGCTTTCGTTTTGTATTGTCCATGACTCATCTCCATTCATAATATTTCTGGCTGGTCACAAAGTGCCGGGTGGCGTAGCCCAGATAGTCCATGACGGTGGTGTCCTCCATGCGGATGGTCATGAAGGCAAAGCACAGCGCCCCTGCCAGAGGGAACAGCAGTCCTGAATGCACCAGCAGCACCACCGACAGCAGAGCCGCGATTGCCAGAATCACAAAGTCCCGCATCCCCCAAAGCCAGAGATGGGGCTTGGCTTTCAGGTTTTGCGGGTAGATATAGGTTTTCATGGGTGTCCTCACTTTCTCATCAGGTTTTTCGCCAGATTCACCGCCGAGGAGGTGCTGTACACCACGCTGGATACGTTCACCCGGACGCTGGAATCCAATCCGAACTGCTGGGCAATCCGGGGTACCTCATTGGCGGTTAACATAATTCCAAGTCCCAGCAGCAGATTGTCCTGCAATGTCAGCATCCCAAGAAACAGCAAGGTGGTTTGCAGAAAAGCTGTCAGGCAGATTGCCATGATCTGCTTGCACCACTGGTTGAAGCCATCGGTATAGCCTCTGGGCACGCTGAACATATACAGCGACCCCACCGCAATCTGAATCAGCAGGATGCCGCCCCGCTTGATGTTGGCGAAGAACACCTTAATGGCGCAGTAGGAAAAGGACAGCAGGAAGAACAGCAGCTTCAGCACCGGCTCCGTAGGCGTGCCCAGTGTAAAGACCGTTCGCAATATAAATGCGGCGATTTCTCCAATGGTGGAGCCCTGTGCGCCGGAGAATATCCGGGTCAGGTCACCGGCGAAGCTGTTCTGCAGGGAAACGCAGAATTTGTACAGCTCCACCGGGAGAACGCCTATCAGCGCGCAGGCGAAGAAACCCTTCAGCACATTCAGGGCCGCGCCCTTGATGCTGGTTCTTCCCGACTGAGCTTCAATAGCGACCTCGAATACCGCGCCGACCACGCCCACGGCGAAGAGCGCCCAGCCGAACAGGGTGAACAGCCGCACCACGGCGTTCACCCAGCTCAGGTTGAAGATTTCCGCGCCCATGTTGTTCATGCTGGTGAAAAGGTCAGCCACCGCGTCAAAGACCGTGTTGTAAATCCATTCCACCAGCGCGTTCCAGATATCCACAGCGATGTCCGCGCCGATTCCCTCGAATACCACACTCAGGGCATCTCCCAGCCCCGAGAGGATATCTCCTAACCAGTCAAACAAAGGCCGTCACCGCCCATCAGCCGAGGATGCTCCAGATATAGCTGGGTGCGGTCAGGGCGAACAGCAGCACCGCCAGGATCATGTCAATCACGGGAAACACCACATTGTTGACGATGGTCTGCACCTGTCCCTTAGCGGCGTTCCATGTGCCTTCGATGGCCCCGGACACATTGCCCGCGGCGGTGGCGCTGGCGGGAATTGCCATGAACGCCACGAACAGGGTCAGGACGCAGAGCATGGTGAGCATTCTTACAATTCTTTTCTTCTTCATGAAACCTCCATATTGTCAGTGCGCTCACAGAAAACCAGATACCGCTGCTTCCCCCCGGAAGCGGGCGGGTGGCAGGTGAGCAGGGTTAATAATTCACGGTTCGATTGGATGTGGATGGATTCCACATCATTGGGAGAAATCACCTTGATCGCTGAGACTTTATAGTTCAGGGTCTCCCAGAGGTTGGTGACAGTGACGGTATCTCCCGGAATCAGTCGGTCGACGTACAGAAAATAGGCGGCGCCGTTCCAGCCCCGGTGACCGGCAAGGACGCAGTTGGTATTGGTGCCGCCAATGGGCAGGCTGGTCTGACCCATGACGGCGGCACCGTTTGCCATGTTTTCCTCGGTCGCCCCCAGATAGATGGGCATGCGCAGTTCCAGCCGGGGGATGGAGAGGACACCGAATACTTCCGATTCAAGACCATAATCCCCCAGATGGAAGCTGGGCTTCTCATAGGCGACGGAATCGGACAGTCCTTCCTGCCCCTCCCGGAAGATGGTTTCGTTGTAGGCCTTCATGTCCAGCCAGAGTTGGGGATACTGTTCCGGCACAGTGCCTTTCTCCTTCTCCGGCTCCTCTGCAATGACATAGGAAACTCCACCCTTGGTTTCCTCTGGGCTGTCCTCCAACAGAAGCAGAAATTCTTCTGAATCCTTGTGCATGGTATGCTCCACCCACAACCCGTTCAGGAAGGGATACAACGTGACACCGCCGCCGAACAGCAGAAGCAGCACAGCCAGAATGGCAAATATGATTTTTCCCTTACTTTCTGACATAGCGGCCTCCTTTCTGCGGCTTCTTCCGAAGGTACAGGAATACATTCAGCAGCAACACAATGCTGACCATAGCCGTCAGTCCCAGACGGATGCCCAGACAGTATTGATCCTCCCAGTGGGAAGAAGCAGCGACCTCATGTTCCGAATCTGCATTCTGAGCTTCTATTATTGGTTCATAGGGAATCCGGCTTCCCTGCACCAGCAGGCGGTGGGTGTTCACCCCGGTGGGTGTGCAGGTCACCAGCGTACACAAATCCTGTCCAGGAACAATTCCCAGATAGGTGGTGTCATGGGGCAGTACCGTATGAACTGCCTTCACTTCATAGGCAAGGGTTTCATCCAACACACGAAGGTAAAATATATCCCCCTCCTGAAGCTGCTCCAGATCCGTGAACATCTTCTGGGAAGCCATACCGCTGTGTCCCGTGATGATGGTATGGGTACTTTCGCCACCCACCGGCAGAGAGGAGCCAAGCAGATGCCCTGCTCCCCTGTCCAGAGCATCACTTCCCGTTCCATGGTAGATGGGCAGGTCAACATCGATTTTGGGTATCACCACATATCCCATAATGCCTGTGCCGCCCAAGTCCAGCTGGTTTACATAATCATTTGACGCAGCTATGATGGACTCCTGCGAATAGGCTTCCTCTGCCGCGCCGGGGGTGATGGCGGCGTTATAGGCAGCCGCCTGCTCACGGATGCGCTTCAGTTCCGCGGTGTCCGTCTGCTCCAGCACTTCCCGGTAGGCAGTCTGAATCTGGGACCGGTGGCGCTGGTTATAGTAGTTGCTGATCACGGGATACAGCGTCAGCCCCAGCGCCAGCAGGAACAGAACTGCCGCAAGGATGATTTGCAGATACCTTCGCTTCATGTTCTCTCCCCTGACTGCGCCGCCCCGGAGGTTCCTCCGGGGCAAATGAAAGATTCTCACTTGGATTTCTTGCGAGTGGCGAAAATAATGCAGGCAGCGGAACCCGCCATGAGCAGGATGCCAGCCAGACCGTAGATCCACACGCCCCGGTCACCGGTAGCAGGCAGGTCGAAGCCGCTGGTATTCACCACGCTGAGCGGGGCGAGGGCGTTGGCGCTGCCGTTATCGGTCAGCATATTCACCTGGTTGCCGTCCACCGTGGCTGCAGCGGAATCGTTCTCACGGGTAATCACCACAGTGATGGCGTTTTTCAGCAGGGTGTAGCCGTCAGCGGTTTTGATTTCCGTGATGGTGTATTCATCGTCCTCCAGACCCTTGACAATGATCTTGCCCTTGCCATCCCCGCTGACGGGAACAAACCGGGTGGCGTCCTTCTTGTCCGCGACATGATCTGTCACATAATAGATACCCGCGGTTTCATCCAGCTTGGCTTTCAGATAATAGCCGTCGGTCTTGTTCTGCATGATGAACTGCACCTTGGAGAAATCTCCCTTGCCGTCAGAGAACAGCTTGGTCAGCTCCAAACCGTAGGTGTAAACCTTGGCGGCATCCTTCAGGGTATCGTAGGAATCCTGAGAGGTGCGCTTCCAGGTCAGCACCACCTCATTGGGGTTGCCGTTGTCGCCGTAGACCACATCGGCGCTGCTGCTGACGGTGGCAGCGTAAGTAATCCGCAGGGTGCAGTCAGAGTAGCCGGAATTGACCATGGCGCTTTCAGCGTACACCGCCTTGGAGGTGTTGATTTCCTTAAGACCCTCCGATGTCATTTCAATGCTCATCTTGGATTCCCCGGTATCCGCCGTGCTGTAGGTAACGGTGAATTTGCCTTCGCCCTCCCGCCATGTGGCGATTTTGTCCGTGCAGGCAGCATCGGAGAAGAATTCCAGAACAACATCGTTTTTATTGTAGGTGATGCCTTTGCTCAGGGTATCGACGAAGGTGTAGCAGGTCAGGTAGGTGGACGCGGAGGTAATGCTGGGCAGGGTGCTGACGATCTGGTAATCTACAATGTCTCCGTCAGATGCAGTACCGGCGGCAGCGTAGCCGTCGGTGATGACGGAGGTGCCGTTGTGCTTGCCGGTATCGTCCTTGCTCTCCCGCAGGGTCTTGTCCAGGGTGGGATCGCCGGTCAGATTCTTGGGGTACACGGTCACATCATAGAGCCAGCTGCCGCCGTCCCCGGAGGTCATGGGCAGACTGATGAAGAAGGGATTGCAGGTGCTGGTGACCATTTCGGGCACCTTGGTTTCCACCACCAGATACAAGCCCAAATCGAGATTTTCCACCTTGGTTTTGCCGTAGGTATCCGTCAGGGGCATAGCGATGCCGCCGCCCGCGGTGACGTAGGCTTCCAGCGCGTTCTTCACGGTGGTGGCGTTGGCTTCCAGGGCAGATTTCAGAGCGGAAGTCAGGACGTGGGACTGGTAATAGTAATTGGAAGCGTTCAGCTTGTCGGAGTTGTCTGCTTTCTCATACCGATTAGCGCCGTCTGCCAGACCCAGGGCGGAGAGCAGGTCCGCCCCTGCGGTTTTGCTGATGCCGTACAGGGTTTCCACATGGTCAAAATCCGCGCCGTCCGCCGTGGATTCCGTGAACTGAACAACATCCGCAACCCGGAGATAGGTAAATTCCACATCTTTCAGGGCATAGCTGTTCAGGGTGTCATTTACGGTCTGGTCGTAGACACCGGTGGACACATAGCTGGAATCCCAAACACCGTCCTTTTCGGCATTGGTCAGATCCACCTTGTAGATTGTCAGAGAGCCTTTGGCGGCGGTATCAATGGTGGCGTTCTCCGGCTCGGTGGCAGATGCGCCAACGGGGAAGCACAGGAGCAGCGCGAGGGAGAGAATCAGGGCGATTGCTTTGGTAAACTGTTTCATTAGAAGCATTTCCTTTCATAATATCAGTGTGTTGATTTTTGCCATGGTTTTTCGACAGGCAGCGGCCTATCCCTTGCTCTGTAGGGCGGATTCATGGGCTTATCTCCGCTTCTTCGCCAGACGGAACAGGATAATCAGCAGGACGACGCAGATTCCCACCTGCACTGCCGTCATAGCGGAATAGCCAGTGGAGCCGGTCATGGGCAGCTGGAATACCGGGGCATTCACCACGGTCAGCTGTATAAAATATTCGCCGTCCTTCTGGATGCTCCCTTCGTGGACAGGTTCGGTCAGAAGCTGATACCCCTCCGGGGCTTTGGTTTCCGTCACCCGGTACAGACTTCCGGGGGACAGCCCCGTGAACCGAACCACGCCGTCCTCCCCGCTGGTAAGCTTCCCGTCAGCAAGACCATCCGAAGTGCAGGTTCCTTCGGAGACATCCAGAGAATCCGTATAGGTCACGGTCTGCCACTGCTGACCGTCCTCCGACCATTCCAGCAGGAATTCCGCTCCGGCGAGAGGCTCCCCTTGGATGTCTACCTTCTGAATGAG
>JAXEXE010000145.1:0-8286 GCA_034113565.1 Faecousia sp. | reverse complement strand
AGAAAGACTCGCACAGGCGGGATACTATAGCATCCTCGACCGGTACGAGTCTCTGCACTTATGCGATTGAACCGCCGTGTACCGAACGGTACGCACGGTGGTGTGAGAGGTCGGGGCTATTCAGCCCCTCCTACTCGATTTAGCAATAGATCAACTCAGACAGGATTATTTCTTCTGCTGCATTTCGGATATTGTTCATAGCTCCCACCCATGCCATTTGGTTTTGTGCTTTCAGCGTTTCGGTGACTCCTTGGGCTTTTGCCATCTGTTTGGTAAGTTGCATCATCTGAGCATTGGCAGCATCATCAATCTCGTTCAGATGGGCTACCAGCTTGCCGTCGAACAGCAGAGTGGTGTAATATGCTTTTTTATGCTCCCGGAGGTAAGCATGGCGCATTTTGCCGTACTTTCCGTACCGGGGTGTTTCTTCTTCCGGCAGTTCCAGATTGGGGTAGTACATTCCATCCGCTCCCAGGTGGTAGGTGCCTCCCATTTGTTTGTACAGTGATTTCATGATTGTCCTCCTTAGATTGTGATTGCGGCTATGTATTGCACGGTCTGTACGTGACCCATGGCAATACGATTATGCCTATCATATCTCACTGTTCGTACGGGACATTTTTTCTTGACCATCTGGCCGCCGACGGAGCCGGCTTCCCGGGAGGTCAGGTTGCCGTTGTAGCCGTTCTGCAGATTCACGCCGACCTCGCTGGCGGCCTGCATCTTGAACTGCTCCATGGCCTGCTTGGCCTGAGGAACGTTGATCCGATTGTTGTTGCTGCTCATTTGGACTCTCTCCTTACATTCTTTTTTGGAAAGGACACCGGTTTCGCTGGGAAATCGGCTTTTTCTTTCCGCAACCATAGCTTTTCCCGGATTTAAAATCAAATCCTAGTGAAAGTAAGGAAGCGGTTGCAGATTTTGACAGATTTTTTGCAGGAAGCGGGGCGAAAATGGGGCGGCGCCGTTCCGGGGAAAAGAAAAAGCCGGGCAATTGTGCAAATGATTGACTAATCTCCGCTTTGGCGGTATAATCAATTGGAAATATTCCCGAAGACAGTCAAAAACCGGGATGTTCGGATTCCCGCGAAAGAGGGAGAAGCAATGAAAAAAATCGCTTTTTTTGTCCAGCAGATGCTGTGCGGCGGCGTGGAAAACGCGCTGATTTCCCTGTCCGGGAAGCTGAGGGACGAGGGCCATCAGGTCACAATCTATGTGATACAGAAAACGGGCGCGTTTATCGATAAAGTGCCGGACGGCGTGCGGCTGCGGCAGATCCCCATGGACGAGCGGCTGCGCCGGTCCATTCCTGTGGGCGGCACCCGTGTGTCTGTCAGAGCGTGCCTTGCCCGGAAGCAGTACGCGCGGGCCGCGTTCTTTCTGACGAAGCATCTTCTTCGCAGAACGCCCTATACCGAGTTGAACGCGGATATTCAGCGGGTGCCGCCCTTGGCGGAACGGTATGATATCGCTGTCAATTACCATATCCACTCGCCGTTTCTGGTCTGGTATTTGTCGGAGCGGGTGGACGCCGGGATAAAATATACATGGATTCACAACGATTTTGAGGCGTCCGGCTATCCAATCGAGGGCCTGAGGCAGTATCTTGCCTGCGTGGACCACTTCTTCGGCGTATCCCAAAAGGTGGCGGATGAGTTTACCGCGCGGCTGGGGGAATTTGCCGGGAAGACCTCCGTGGCAATGAACGGGATTCCCAGACAGAAAATTCTGGAGGAAGGCAGCTGTTTTGTCCCGGCGGAATACGGCAGCGACAGGTTATCCATACTCACGGTGGGCCGTCTGGAGGAGCAGAAGGGCTATGATCTGGCCATCGACGCATGCAAAATGCTGGTGGACGCGGGGTATGGCGGCCGGTTCCGCTGGTTTGCGGTGGGGGAAGGAACCCAGAAGGACGCGCTTACCAAGAAAGTGAAACGCTGCGCGCTGGAGGACCATTTCAGGCTGCTGGGGATGCGGGAGAACCCGTACCCCTATTTCCGGTGCTGCGACCTGTATGTGCAGCCCTCCCGGCATGAGGGCTGGGGGCTGACGGTGACGGAGGCGAAGCTGTTCTGCAGGCCCATCATCGTTACGGATTTTGCCGGCGCCCGGGAGCAGATCACCGACGGCGTCACCGGCAGGGTGGTGGCGGTGGATGCGAAGGAGATTTTTGAAGCGGTTCGTCAGATGCTTGACTCCCAGGCGCTCAGGGCACAGTACACGGAAAACCTGTCCCGGGAGGATATTGGGCTGGATGATGAATATATTCGGCGGTATTTTTGAAGAGAACAGGAATAGACAGGAGAGTCGCAGTGAAAAAAGTTGTATATGTGGTGCCGATTCTGACACCTTACGCAATTGCGCGGTTTCAGGTTCTGGCAAAAGAAATGGGCATTGATCTTCACGTGATTGTGGAAAAGTCCCGCACGGACGAACGCAACGGAAGCGGGGGAAGCTATCAGGAAATAAAGGACTGCCACACCTATCTGCTGGAATCCAGGGAGCATGGTTATCAGTTGCGGAATACAAAAAGCGGCTATGCCATCAACGAGAGCAGAAAATATTCCTTCGGCCTGCGGGCGCTGGTGCGGAAAATCGACCCGGATATTGTCATCGTGTGCAATTCCACCCAGATTCTCTTCCTCACGGGGCCGCGAACGTACAAGCTGGGCGTCGTGGTAGAGGATACCCCCAGAGCGGAGGAGGGAAGAAAGCCCTTGAACCGCTGGGTCAAGCGGATGCTCATGGGGACGGCGGATTTTTACCTCCCCTTCAACAGCGACGCGGTGGAATTCCTGCGGAAGAACAAGCTGACAAAGAAGCAGTACCGTTCCTCCTGGAGCGTTGAGCTGCCGCTTTTCTCCACACTGAGCGGGGAAGAAAGAACAGAGAAAAGAGCCCAACTGGGTATTTCCCGCCGAACCAGCTATGTATGTGTGGCGGCGCTGATTCCGAGAAAGGGCATTTTGCAGATGCTGGATGCCTGGGTATCCATGCCGGCGGATTTTCTTCAGAACAACGAGCTACACCTGATCGGCACCGGGCCGCTGGAAGACCAGATCGCGGAAAAGATCAAAGCGCACCCCCAGGCCCGGCTTTTTCTGAGGGGCGGAATGACCTATCAGAGCGTGTCGGAATTTATGCAGTGCTCTGACATTCTCGTACTGCCGACGCTGGAGGACGTATGGGGCTTGGTGGTCATGGAGGCCATGGCCTGCGGCCTGCCGGTTCTCACGACCCCCTATGCCGGAGCCAGAGAGCTGATTAGGGAAGGGGAGACAGGCTATCTTTTTGACGTACAGGATCCCCAGTCAATCAGGGATATGCTAGAGAGAATGTCCGGCTCTGATTATCGGGAAATGGGCCGAAAGGCCAGACGGCTGATCGAGGACTACAGCAATGAGAATGTGATGCGAAAAACAGCGGAGATACTGGAAAGCATCTGAAAGGAACGACTATGGAGCTGGTAAGCGCGGTCATCATTACCTATAACCGACCGTTGGAGATTCTTCGGCGGGCGGTTCTGAGCGTCCTGCATCAGACATATTCCCCCATGGAACTGATCGTCGTCAACGACTGCCCGGATAACCGGGAGCTGTCCGAACGCATCCGGCAGATGCTGAGCCAGCTGGATTCCGGCATCGTGTACCTCGTCCACGAGAAGAACATGGGGGCCTGCGCTGCCAGAAATACGGGTCTCGCGGCGGCGAAGGGAACCTTTATCGGTTTTCTGGACGACGATGACGAATGGCTGCCGGAGAAAACGGAGAAGCAGGTGGCCCGGATGGGGGATGGCGTGGCCCTTGTGGGCTGCGACAGCTATCGTGTCACCGGAGACGGCATCCGGTACCATCACCCCACCATGCCCTGCGCCGACCCGGTCAGCGCCATTCTGCGCACCAACTTTATCGGCTCCACCTCCTTCCCGCTGCTGCGCACCGCGTGCGTGCGTGCGGTTGGCGGCTTTGACGTGAATGTGAAGAGCTGTCAGGATTACGACCTTTGGATTCGTCTGATTGCCGAGTATCCGATGGCTTTCGTGGGGGAGGCGCTGGTGAATTACTACTACAGCGAGGATTCCACCTTCAAGGCCAGCAATCAGAAATATCTCGAGGGCAGCTTTTTCCTGATGGAAAAATACAGGCAGCTGTATGAAAGCCACCCGGACGACTACCTGTACAAGCTCAACAGCGGCGCGCTGACGGGGCTGCTGGTCAAACGGGATCTCCATATGTATGGAGCCTACAAAAAGGCGGCATTCCGGTATCGGCCCCTGAGCCGGTACAATTTCTTCATGCTGCCCATAAAAATCATGGGAAAATTAAAACAAAAGGCGGAAAGAAACCATGGATAAGGTATGCTTTGTCCCGGCGGAGGGAAAGACCAACCGATATGTGGAGCTGATGCGCCGGGCCGTGACGGCGGCGGGATACTGCCTGTCGGAGAGCAATTCGTTTTCGGATGTGCTGCACAGTGATATTGTGCATTTTAACTGGTATGAGGGCATCCCCCAGGGAAAATGGGCGGCGGTTTCCACCTATGTGAAGAAAATGGCGGTTCTGTGGTTTCTGAAGCTGAGCGGGAAACGAATCGTTTTTACCTTCCACAACAAGGTTCAGCATGAAAAGGCCGGCGGCGGCCTGTCGAAACGGATCATGAAGTGGCTGATTCGCAACTCGGACGGCATTGTGCTGCACTGCGAGGCCAGCAGGCAGGCGCTGCTTGAGATTGTCCCCGATGTGGATACCCAAAAGACGGTTTTTGTGCCGCACCCCAATTATATCGGCATTTACCCGGACACAAAGCCCTATCACGGCTTTGAAAAGCAGGACGGACAGCTGGTATTCCTGTTTATGGGGCAGGTTCGGCCCTACAAAAATGTGGAATCCGTAATCGAGGCGGCGAACCGTCTGACGGATTACCCGGACATTCAATTTCTGATCTGCGGACGGTGTTCCAGTGAGGAATACAGGCAGGAGCTGCTGGCGAAGGCGGCCAGCCCCAACCTCCATTTCGACCTGCGCTTTATCGAGGACGGGGAGATTCCGTCGCTGATGGGACTGGCGGACTGCGTGCTGCTGCCCTACAACACCCGCTCGGCGCTGAACTCCGGTGCGGCGTATCTGGCATTTTCCTACGGAAAAACCGTGGTGTCCACGGAAATCGGCACCATTACCGATATGCAGCAGCGAGGGCTTGTCTACGGATACCACTTTTCCGACTGCCTGGAGGAGGACGCGGAGAACCTGAAAAACGCGGTGCTGGCGGTCTACGGCGACTACCGGACAGACCCCGGAGCCATCGAGGAAAAGGGACAGACCCTCTACCGGATCATGGCGCAGGAGAACAGTGAAGAAGCAATCGCGGAGAAATTAAAGCAGATTTATCAGTAATGACAGTTGGAGGGGTTGACCGTGAAGATCAAACCAATCTTACGCAGAATGAAGTATGATCTTGAATACATCCTTCTGAACCAGGTTGTCCGCCATATCCCATTCTGGACGATCCGAAGATTCTTCTACCGGGCCATGGGCATGACGATCGGCAGGGGAAGCAGAATCGGAATCAACACCATTGTGGTCAGTCCCCGGGGGATTACTCTGGGGGAGCGGGCCATTGTGAATGAGATGTGCTATCTGGACGGAAGAGGCGGCATCCGCATTGGAAACGATGCCTCCATCTCCTTTGAAACCACCATCATCACCGCCTCCCACGATATGAATCAGGGGTTTGCGTGTTATTCGGGGAAAACCGATATCGGCGATCATGTATGGATCGGCGCTCGTGCGATCCTGCTGGATGGCACGCAAGTGGGAAGCTACGCCGTAATCGGCGCGGGCTGCGTGTTTAAGGGCACGGCAGAGCCCTATGGTGTGTATGTGGGCAACCCCGCAAAGAAGGTCAGGACGAGGGAGACTTCCGGGGAATATACCATGGATTACCGCCCCTTTTTCCGCTGAACCGCGGCAGAACGATGACAGTGGCTTTGCGGAGTTTTGATAGGCAAAAAGCGGAACAAAAAACGCCATAATCAATATTTCCACAGCCATCGCGGTTCAGACGGGAATCCTGTGGTTTATCTCTGTGGCGCGGTCGGAGAACTTGTTTGTTCAGGTTCTTGCCAACGGCGCGGTTGCAGTCATTATGTCCATTCCGTTCTGCGTGCCGGCTTTTTGAAAAATAAGGATTTCCGCTTTGCCGTGGATCTGGTATGGATGCCTTTCGGAAAGCGGTAGAAAGAGAAGGGAGAACAGAATTATGAAGCTGTCAATTATTGTGCCGGTGTACAATCTGGAGAACTATGTTTCCAGAACGCTGGATTCCCTGCTGTCCATCCATTTTTCCTATGACTATGAAATCATCGTTGTCAATGATGGCTCCACGGATGGAAGCGAAGCGGTCATTGCGGCCTATCAGGAGAAAACCGACAAAATTCGTCTTTTCAGCATTGAGAACCGGGGGCTGCCGGGGGCCCGGAATTATGGCATCGGCAAAGCGGTGGGAGAGTATATCACCTATGTGGATGGTGACGACACGGTAAACCCGGACTTCTTCGAGAAAGCAGTGAATGAGCTGGACAGCGGCGGCTACGATTTCGTGCAGGGCAACTTCCGTTTGATCTACGATGATCGGGAAGGCTATTGGGAATATGTGGATCGAGACACAGTGCTTTCTGACAGAAAGGAAATGCTGAGGCGGTATCTGGATGTGAATGGCTCTCCCATCAGCTACGGCGCCTGCGGCAAGGTGTTCCAGGGAGACATTGTGCGGCGGATACCATTCAACGCTGCTTTGGCGTGTTCAGAGGATGTGCAGTATACCTTTGATATGCTGATGCTTGCAAACAGGATCAAATTGCTGAAGGATGTGAGCATCAATTATTACCAGAGAGAAACATCCATCGTGCACACCATGAATGTAAAAAAGGCTTTCAGTAAGCTGGAAGTGATCCAACACATCCGGGACGAAAATCCCTACCCGGAATTTACGCCGTTCATCGATTACCGGCAGCTTCTCTCCCTGCAGGAGCTGTACTACTGCTTGTGTAAGGAAAAGAATCCCCGGGCAAAAGAGGTCCGCAGGGAGATTCTTCGGTGCCCCATTCGCCAGCTGTGGCCCGAGCTTGACAATACTACCCGTAAACGGCTGCTGCTGCATAAATTCGCGGGCCCGCTGTACGACCTGTACTTCCGGTATCTCAAAAAATGAGAGATTGTTCGACACAAGGAAAACCCCTGTGGGCGCTGCCCGCAGGGGTTGCTGTTTTGAATCTGAATAAGGCGTTTTTGAATTAATCCCGCTTGAAAATATCCCGGGTATAGACCTTTTCCTTCACGTCGTCAAGACAGCTTTCATACCGGTTGGCGATGATGCAGCCGGAGAGCTTTTTGAACTTCGCAAGGTCGTTGACCACCCGGCTTCCGAAGAAGGTCCCGCCGCTTTTCAGAGTCGGTTCGTAGACAATCACCGTGGCGCCCTTGGCCTTGATACGCTTCATGACGCCCTGAATGGCGGACTGGCGGAAGTTGTCGGAGTTCACCTTCATGGTCAGGCGGTAGACACCAACCACCACTTCTTTTTCGTTGGAGGGGTTGTATAGCCCGTCCTCGTAGGAGTAGCCCCCTGCCATTTGCAGCACCTGATCGGCGATGAAGTCCTTCCGGGTGCGGTTAGACTCCACAATGGCGGTCATCATATTCTGGGGCACGTCTTCGAAATTCGCCAGCAGCTGCTTGGTGTCCTTGGGCAGGCAGTAGCCGCCGTAGCCGAAACTGGGGTTATTGTAGTGGGTGCCGATGCGGGGGTCCAGGCACACGCCGTCGATGATGTCCTTCGTATTCAGGCCCTTGGTGGCGGCGTAGGTGTCCAGCTCGTTAAAATAGCTGACCCGCAGGGCAAGATAGGTGTTGGCGAACAGCTTCACGGCCTCGGCCTCGGTAAAGCCCATGAACAGGGTGGGGATATTCTCCCGGATGGCGCCCTGCTGGAGCAGACCGGCAAAAAGCTCCGCTTTTTTTCTCGAATGTTCGTCGCAGGACACGATGATCCGGGAAGGGTACAGGTTATCATACAGAGCCTTGCTTTCCCGCAGAAATTCGGGGCTGAACAGAATGTTCTCGGTGTGGTATTTAGCCCGGACAGAGGCGGTATAGCCCACGGGAATGGTGGACTTGATGACCATGGTGGCGCTGGGGTTGACCTTCAGCACCAGCTCAATGACAGCCTCCACGGCGGAGGTGTCGAAGTAGTTCTTCTTGCTGTCGTAGTTGGTGGGGGCGGCGATGA
>JAXEXE010000144.1:0-17783 GCA_034113565.1 Faecousia sp. | reverse complement strand
TTTTTCGCATTTTAACGCACATGCACTTTAATTCCTAGTAAAACCGTGGTATATTAAAACCATAGAAATTTAATAGGAATTAAACGGAGGTGATGTTTTATGAATATTACCAGCAAAGGCCGTTATGCTCTGCGCATCATGATATACCTGGCGCAGCATTCCGACGAGGGATATATATCGCTCAAGACTATTTCCGACCGCACGGAGCTTTCGATGAAATATCTTGAGATGATAGTCGGCAACCTCAAAAAGGCGCAGCTTGTCGACAGCACCCGCGGCAAGGAGGGCGGCTATAAGCTGAGCCGCAAGCCGGAGGAGTACACCGTGGGCGAGATACTAAATTGTATAGAGGATAACCTCGCACCGGTGGCGTGCATCAAGGCGGGATCGATAAACTGCGACAGATCCGATGCCTGTCTGACCGTTCCCATGTGGAAGGAGCTTGACGATATAACCAATGCCTACCTTGCAACGATCACGCTTACCGACCTTTTAACGGGCGACAAGTGGAAAAAATAAAAACTGTTGACTATTTTAATGTATAGTGTTACAATTCCCATGTTTTTAATAGGATTTACAGAAAGGAAGATATAAATATGTTTGTTTACGCAGATAACGCAGCAACCACGAGCGTGAGCAAGACCGCTCTTGACGCAATGATGCCTTACCTCACCACCCTGTACGGCAACCCCTCGAGCCTGTATTCTTTTGCGCAGAAGGCAAAGGAAGCTCTTGAGGAAGCCAGACAGACCGTTGCCGACATTATCGGCGCGCAGCCCAAGGAGATATACTTTACCTCCGGCGGTTCGGAGGCGGATAACCAGGCTATCGTCTCCATGGCAAAGTTCGGTGCACTTAAGGGAAAAAAGCACCTTATCTCCACCAAGTTTGAGCATCATGCAGTTCTGCACACCCTCAAGCAGCTTGAAAAGCAGGGCTTTGAGGTAACGCTTCTGGATGTCCACGAAGACGGCGTTGTCCGCCTTGAGGATGTCGAGGCCGCTATAAGAGAGGATACCGCTCTTGTCACCGTTATGTTTGCAAATAACGAGATCGGCACCGTGCAGCCTATTAAGGAGATCGGCGCACTCTGCCGCAGCAAGGGTATCCCGTTCCACACCGACGCAGTTCAGGCGGCCGGCCATATGCCCATCAATGTACAGGAAATGAACATCGACCTGCTGAGTATGTCCGGTCATAAGTTCCACGCACCCAAGGGCGTAGGCGTTCTGTACGCAAAGAAGGGTATGCCGCTGTTCAACATCATCGAGGGCGGCGCACAGGAGCGCGGCAAGCGCGCAGGCACCGAAAATATACCCGGCATCGTGGCCCTTGCAGCAGCGCTCAAGGAGTCTGTTGACAACATGGAGGCCAACACCGAAAAGATCATCCCCATGCGTGACAAGCTGTTTACCGAGCTGTCGAAGATCCCTCACTCCAAGATAAACGGCTCGCTCGAGCACCATGTCCCCGGCACGGTCAATATGTGCTTTGAGGGCATCGAGGGCGAGAGCCTGCTGCTTCTGCTGGACGCCAACGGCGTGTGCGCCTCCTCCGGCTCCGCCTGCACCTCCGGCTCTCTGGACCCCAGCCATGTGCTTCTCGCCATCGGGCGGGTTCACGACGTGGCCCACGGTTCTCTGCGGCTTTCTCTGTGCGAGTACAACACAGAAGAGGAAGTGGATCACATTCTGAAGGTCGTGCCCGAGGTCGTCCAGTATCTGCGGAACATGAGCCCCGTGTGGCGTGACCTGCAGACCGGTAAGCGGCAGTATATTCTGTAAACGCACGCGGGGTACGGTTTTCACTCCACACTCCACACTTCACACTGAACACAAGACTGTAATATTTAAGGAGCGTAATAAAATGGCACTGTACAGCGAAAAAGTTATGGATCACTTCATGCACCCCCGGAATGTGGGCACCATCGACGGTGCCGACGGCGTGGGCGAGGTCGGCAACGCCAAGTGCGGCGACATCATGAAGATTTACCTGAAAATTGAAAACGACATCATTGAGGACGTGAAGTTCGAGACCTTCGGCTGCGGCTCCGCCATCGCTTCCTCCTCCATGGCTACCGAAATGATCAAGGGCAAGTCCATCCACGAGGCTCTGGAGCTGACCAACAAGGCCGTGGCTGAGGCTCTGGACGGTCTGCCCGCCCACAAGATGCACTGCTCCGTGCTGGCGGAGGAGGCCATCAAGAACGCCCTGAAGGACTACTTCGACAAGAATGGCATTCCCTACGACCGCAAAATGTACGAAGAAATGGATCATGAACAGCTCCACGCGCAGGTGCACGGCGAGTAAAGGCTATGATTGTATCCACCAAGGGACGCTATGCCCTGCGGGTGATGGTACATTTTGCCCAGCGGGGCGGGGAGGAATACATTCCCCTGAAGGAGATTGCCGAAGCAGAGGGCATCTCCCAGAAATATCTGGAATCCATTATGACCACACTTTCCAAGGCGGGCTTTGTGGACGCGGTACACGGCAAGGGCGGCGGCTACCGTCTGAACCGGAAGCCGGAGGAATACACCATCGGCAGCATCCTCAAGCTCACCGAGGGCGGCCTTGCCGCCGTGTCCTGCACCAGTCAGGGCGCCGCCGCCTGCTCCCGCACCCAGTGCTGCGAGGCAAAGCCCATGTGGGATCGCTTAGACAAGATGATCGACGATTTCTTTGAGGAGATTACCCTCGCCGATCTGATAAAGGACGGAAAAGCATAAAGCATAGGAACCCCCCGGTTGGACGCATCCAATCGGGGGGCTTGTTAATTCTCTTTTCTGTTTTCCACTTCCTCCGCCACGTTCAGCGAACGCATGACGCTGTACTTATCATAGCGGGTATCGCCGGTTTCGGACAGGAATACCAGACGGATCTCCGGATCGTCGAAGGTGACCTGACCGACCTTGCTGCTGACGCTGCCGGCATCCACGTTGTTCAAATAGATGCGGCACCGCTCATCGGGCAGCTGGAACGTGGGGTCGTCCACGCCGAAGGAAACTACGAATTTGCTGGAAGCGCAGGCCTCCACAATCTTCTTGGCAGCGGACTGAAGGGCCTCCGTCTTGTCCCCGCTGAAAATGTACTGCTCCGACACGGGGAACCGGAAATTGTCCAGCAGCACCTCGTCAAAGCCCATTTCCTTCAATTCCAGCACCACAGAGGAAATCCATGTGATGGTAGTGGCGTTGGTGGGGTCCAGCCAGTACATACCGCCCTCGTCCATCCACAGGCCGGCGCGGCTGAGCATATACAGGCCGCTTGAAACATGGTTTTCGCCGAAGGTGCGGTCCCGGAAGGCGCTGATGCGGGCAATTTTATAGAAGCCTTTCTTGTTGATGCGGTCCAGCAGCTGGGAAACCCCCTGAATATTGGTGCTCTGGGAGGTGATGGCCTCGCTGAGCTTGGAGTTATAGAAGAAGGTGCCGAAGGGGCCCTTCATGTCCACCATGATGGGGGTGCTGCTGGGCAGCCGCTCCACCTGGAGCATCACATTGTCCAGATCTTCCTTATACATATCGCTGGTGATATAATAGCCGGACAGCTGAGTCATTTCCTTGGCGGTGTCAATGGCATCGGCGCCCTCGTTGTAGAAGATGGACACCTCCACGTTATTCTTTGCCGGTGCGGCCTCCACGCCGGAAATCTCGTAGGAAGACTGGTTAAAATCCAGCTTTGCGCCGCTGCTGGTGTAGACCACGTACCGCTGGAGCCACACGACCCAGCACAGCCAGACCACCAGAAAGGCCAGCAGGCAAACCAGCGCGACAATGCCTACCCGGCGCAGAATCCGCCGATGGCGATAGGGTATGCTCATAGGGAACCTCCTTTTCTCGCCGTGACACAGCGCCACTCCTCTTTGGAACGGATGGCGGTCACGGTCAGCCCCGCCGCTTTCAGCGCATCGGTGACATCCGCCAGGCGGCTGTCCAGAATGCCGGAGCAGATCAGAACCGTCTGCTCTGTCATGAAGTCCGGCAGCACGGGGGACAGGCCGATAATGACATCCGCCACAATATTCACCAGCAGCAAATCATATGTCTGTTCCGCCAGACGGCGCATCAGAGTCTTGTCCCCGGTGACGTTGCCGGTCAGCGCGGTGAAGGCGGGGGCGGAAAAACCGTTGTAGGCGGCGTTCTCCCGGGCGATATCTTCAGCCTTAGGGTCGATATCCACGCCTACGGCGCTTTCCGCGCCAAGACGCAGGGCGGTGATGGACAGAATGCCGCTGCCGCTGCCCAAGTCGAGGCAGCGAAAGCCGGGGCGCACCGTTTCCTCCATGACTTCCATGACCATCTGGGTAGAGGGGTGGGCGCCGGTGCCAAAGGTCAGGCCGGGGTCCAGGATAATCTTCTTCCGGTCTGTGTCCGTGTCCTCCAGCCAGTAGGGCAGCACCACCAGAGTTTTCCCCACCGGCTGGGGCGGATAGCTGTCCTTCCAGCTTTCCTCCCAGTCGGTATCCGGCAGGGGGGCTGCCTGCATGGTCAATCCCAGGTCGGAGACGGTGTCCCCCAGGCGGGCCAGCCCCGCCCCGTCGGTGTCCTCCAGGTACAGCTTCACCCGGGACAGGCCCTTCAGCTTTTGCTGGAAATTCTCGTCAATATAGTCCCAGTACGCCCGGTTTTCCTCCAAAAAAGTTTCAAATTCTTCCTGATCCTCGATGACCAGATCAGAAAAGCCCCGGGCCGTCAGCTGCGCCGCCACGGTATCCACCGTATCCGCCGCGGTGTTCACGGTAATTTCCAGCCAAGCCATGAAAGTGCCTCTCTTTCTGCTAAGTTCCTCTATTCTACCGCAAAGGCCGGAAAAACACAACACAAAAAGTCTTAAATTTTTGTGTCCTACTTCCTATTTTGAAAAAAATGGTATATAATACCTCATAACGCTTATGAGAAAAGACAGCAGTGAAACAGTTGACAGTTGATGGTTGACAGTGGACAGTTAAGGAGTCGCTTCGCAACATTTTATCAAAAGAGCAAATTTGTGATACTGCATAATTATGTTTGCAACACAAGGAGAGTATCTTTTTGTGCAAATTGAAAAATGTGCCCATTTATAGATTATCCGGTGACCCGTATCATTATTTCAATTATCCCATAGGGACACAATCACTGTCAACTGTCAACTTTCAACTGTCAACCGACATGAGGTGACGTATGATACAAACCACTACAATCTCTCCCGGCGTGACCCTGCGTTACGTCCGGGATACCCGATTCAAGCAGGGGGGCTTCAGCTTTCAGCTGGTGCGGCCCATGGTTCGGGAGGAAGCGGCGAAAAATGCCCTTCTGCCCGCTGTCCTTCTGCGGGGCACCCGCAAAAGTCCCGACCTGCGGGCCGTGACCCAGAGGTTGGACGAACTGTACGGCGCCGCCGTCAGCCCGCTGGTGCGCCGGGTGGGAGACTACCAGACCACCGGCCTGTATTGCAGCTTCATGGACGACCGCTTTGCCCTGCCCGGCGACCAGGTGCTTCAGCCCATGCTGGCATTTGCGCGGGAGCTGCTGCTGGATTCTCCGCTGGAAAACGGGGCGTTTGCGCCGGATTTTGTGGAAAGTGAGAAGAAAAACCTGATTTCCACCATCGAATCCGACCGCAACGACAAACGGCTGTACGCCATGCAGCGGCTGCTGCGCGCCATGTGCGCGGCGGATTCCTTCGGCATTCCCCGGTTGGGCGAAATTGAGGATGTGGCGGCGATCACGCCGGAAGCCTTGACAAAGCACTATCGGGAAATTCTGCGCACCAGCCCCATGGAGCTGTTCTATGTGGGCAGCGCGGCGGAGGAGCAGGTGATTTCCGCCGTCCGGTCCCTGCTGGACGCGCTGGAACGTGCCCCGGAGCCGCTGCCTTCCCAGACCGCCTTTACGCCGGGGCCGGGAGAAGATTTGACGGAAACCATGGACGTGGCCCAGGGCAAGCTGTGCATGGGCTTCACTGCCCCCTTCACCAACCGCTGTAAAGAATTGCCCGCCATGCAGATGCTGAACGTGATCTTCGGCGGCGGTATGACCAGTAAGCTGTTCCAGAATGTCCGGGAAAAAATGAGCCTTTGCTATTCCATTGACTCGGCCTTTTACGGAACCAAGGGCATTCTGCTGGTAAACGCCGGTATCGATTTTGACAGGGAAGCCATCACCCGTCAGGAAATTCTGCGGCAGCTCCAAGCCTGCCGGGACGGAGAAATCTCGCAAGGCGAAATGACTGCCGCCCGGGAGGCCCTGCTGTCCAGCCTGCGCAGTGTGCAGGATTCCCCCGGCTCCATAGAGAACTTCTATTCCACCGCGGCGCTCAGCGGTCTGGCCTTCAGCCGGGAGGGCTACATGGAAGCGGTGGAACAGGTGACGCTGGAGGATGTGGTGAAATGCGCCAACGCCGTACAGTTGAACAGCACCTGTTTCCTGAAAGGAGGGAAATGAGTGACACGGATTGAATATCCCGAGCTGGACGAAACGCTCTATCAGCAAACCCTCGCCAACGGCCTGACGGTGTGCGTGGTGCCCCGGAAGGGCTTTACCAAGCGGCTTGCCTATTTCGTCACGGATTACGGCTCCATCCACACGCAATATTCCCTTGATGGGAAAAATCATCAGGCGCCCGCCGGGGTTGCTCACTATCTGGAACACAAAATGTTCGATCTGCCCGGAAACCGGGATGTTTCCGCAGAATTTGCCGCTCTGGGCGCCAGCACCAACGCCTTTACCAACTACGACATGACCGCCTATTATTTTTCCTGCACGGAGAATTTTGACGAATGTCTCCGGCTGCTGCTGGAATTCGTGTCCACCCCGTATTTTACCGAGGAAAGCGTGGAAAAGGAGCGGGGCATCATCGATCAGGAGATCGGCATGAACGAGGACGCGCCGGACAGCGTGGTGTTTGAGAATCTGGTGCAGGCCATGTACGCCCGCCACCCCATCCGGGTACCGATTTTGGGCACCGGCAAGACGATCCGCCAGATCACCCCGGAAGTCCTGTATCGCTGCCACCGGGCCTTCTACGCCCCCGGCAATATGCTGCTGTGCGTGGTGGGCGACGTGGAGCCGGAAGCCGTGGCGCGGATTGCGGAGGAACAGCTGGGGTGCGAAGCGCTGCCCGTAGGCAAAAAGCAAAAGGACTGGGCCGAGCCCATGACCTGCCCCCGGCCCGAAATTACCGCAAAAATGGAAGTGGCCATGCCCATGTTCAATCTGGCCTTCAAGTGTGAGCCGCTGGGCACCGGCGACGGTGCCATCCGGGAGGAAATGGTAGCCGATCTGGCGGCGGAGGCCCTGTTCGGGGAATCCTCCGAGCTGTATCTGAAGCTGTACGAAGAAGGGCTGATTGATTCCTCCTTCGGCGGCGGCTTTGAGACCATCGACGGCTGCGCCATGCTCCTGTGCTCCGGCGACAGTGAGGATGCCCGTGCCGTCCGGGAAGCAATTCTTGCGCAAGCGGAGAAGCTCACCCGGGAGGGCCTGCCGGAAGAAGACTACCTTCGCATGAAGCGCAGCGCGCTGGGCCGCCGGATCCGGGGTCTTGACAGCTTCGACGCTACCTGCTTCCGGATCTGCGCCTACCATTTTTCCGACTTCGACTACTTCCGCTTCCCGGAAATCTACCGGCAGATCACGGCGGAGGAGATCATTGCGTTCCTCGCCCGGGTAGTCAAGCGGGAGCGCTGCTGCCTGTCCATCATGGAACCTGTTTGTGAAGGAGGGGAATAACCATGAATCCCAGCAATTATTCTTCTATTTCCTTCCCCTTTCTGGGGCTGGAAATGAACCCGCCCAGAACCTTCAGCCTTGGGCCGCTGACCATCCACCTGTACGGCATTGCCATCGGTCTGGGACTGATTCTTGCGGTGATTTACGCCTGCCGCCGCAGCAAGGAATTCGGCCTGAAGGAGGACGACATTCTGGACGGTGTGCTCTGGATTACTCCCTTCGCCATTATCTGCGCCCGGATCTATTACGTAGCCTTCTCATGGAAGGATTATGCGGACAACCCGCTGTCGGTGTTCGCCATCTGGGAGGGCGGCATCGCCATCTACGGCAGCGTCATCGGCGCGGTCATCGGCGTCATTGTGTTATGTAAAGTGAAAAAGCTGAAAATCGCCACGGTGCTGGACATCACCCTGCTGGGCTTCTTCATCGGGCAGATTTTAGGCCGCTGGGGCAACTTCTTCAACCGGGAAGCCTTCGGCGCGGCGACGGACAGCTTCTTCCGTATGGGCCTTTACAATACCGTCACCGGAAGCTGGGAATACTACCACCCCACCTTCCTGTATGAGTCTGTCTGGAATCTTGTCGGATTCATCCTGCTGCACTTCCTGTCCAAACGCCGGAAATACGATGGGCAGATCGCCCTGGGCTATTGCGCGTGGTACGGTCTGGGACGCTGCTTCATTGAGGGACTGCGGGTGGACAGCCTGTACTGGGGTCCCTTCCGGGTCAGTCAGGTGCTGGCAGGTCTGACCTGCGTTGCCGCCTCCACCATTTTGCTGTGGCAGCAGTTTCAGCCCCATGACCCGGCGAATTTGTTCGTCAACCGGGTGGTTCCTGCGGATGAACCCAAAGAAGAACCGAGAGAAAACTAAAGAATAAGGCTGTCATTGCGAACCAGTGACCGAAGTCACTGGTGTGGCAATCCGTACCCCAGATAAGGAGAACGGATTCCCACGCCAGTGTGCGCACTGGCTCGGAATGACAGCCGTTATTTATTGTTCAATTAACGCGATATGCACGGTATCCAGCTGGGACTTGTCCACGGTGGTGGGGGCGCCCATCATCAGATCCTGCGCGTTCTTGTTCATGGGGAAGGTAATGACCTCCCGGATGGACTCCTCGCCGGTGAGCAGCATAATCAGGCGGTCAACCCCGGGGGCGGCGCCGGCATGAGGGGGAGCGCCGTAGGTGAAGGCGTTGTACATGGCGGGGAACTTGGCCTTCACGTCCTCCTCGCCCAGACCCACCATCTGGAAGGCCTTGACCATGATCTCGGGGTCGTGGTTCCGGACAGCACCGGAAGCGGATTCATAGCCGTTGCACACCAGATCGTACTGGTCGGCCTTGATGTTCAGCAGCTTCTCGGTGTCGCCCTCGGCCTCCTCCAGCGCCTTCAGGCCGCCCTGAGGCATGGAGAAGGGGTTGTGGCAGAATTCCAGAGCGCCGGATTCCTCGCCGATTTCGTACATGGGGAAGTCCACAATCCAGCACAGGGCGTACTGCTCCTCGTCGAAGTGACCGGGAACCCGGCGGCCCAGCAGAGTGCGGATGACACCGGCGGTCTTCTGGGCCGCGGCCTTCTTGCCCGCAGCCATGCACACGAAGGAGCCGGGCTTCAGGTTCAGCTTGGCGGTGAGGACGTCGGTGTAATCGGTCAGGAACTTGGAAACGCCGCCGGTGAGCTGACCGTTTTCGTCCACTTTCACCCAACAGGCCTTATTGCCGGTCTGCACCTCCACATCGGCCAGCAGCTTGTCGATCCACTTTCTGGCCTGCGTAAAGTTGTCCACCGCCACAGCCTTGACGGTGGCGCCCTCGAAGGGGCCAAAGCCGCAGCCCTGCACCTCGGCGGAGATGTCCTGAATTTCCAGATCGATTCGCAGATCGGGCTTGTCGGAGCCGTAGCGCTCCATGGCCTCGTTGAAGGGGATGTGGCGGAAGGGGGCCTGAGACACCCGCTTGTACTTGCCGAACTTTTCAAAAACCGGCACCAGCACATCCTCCAGGGTGCTCAGCACATCCTCCTGGGTGGCGAAGGCCATCTCCATATCCAGCTGGTAGAATTCGCCGGGGGTGCGGTCGGCCCGGGCGTCCTCGTCCCGGAAGCAGGGGGCAATCTGGAAGTAGCGGTCGAAGCCGGAGGTCATCAGCAATTGCTTAAACTGCTGGGGTGCCTGGGGCAGGGCATAGAACTTGCCGGGGTGGTTCCGGGCGGGCACCAGATAGTCTCTCGCGCCCTCGGGGGAGGAAGCAGTGAGGATGGGGGTAGTGATCTCCAAAAAGCCCTTCTCGGTCATGAGACGCCGCAGCTCGGCAACCACCTGACAGCGCAGCACGATGTTGCTCTTGACGGCGGGGTTCCGCAAATCAAGGAATCGGTATTTGAGCCGGGTGTTCTCGTCGGCATCCCTAGATTTGTTGATCTCAAAGGGCAGCTGGTTGTGGACGCACTTGCCCAGCACCTCGATCTTCTCGGGGACAACCTCAATCTCGCCGGTGGGAAGCTTGGGGTTCTTGCTCTCCCGCTCCCGAACGGTTCCGGTGACGGACAGAGTGGACTCCTTGTTGATAGGCTTGACCAGCTTCATCATGTCCTCAGTCTCAATGACCACCTGCGTGGTGCCGTAGTAATCCCGCAGCACGCAGAAGGCGAAGTTGGAACCAACCTCCCGGACGTTTTCCAGCCAGCCGACAATGGTAACGGTTTTGCCCGCGTCGGATAGGCGCAGCTCGCCGCAGGTATGTGTTCTGGATTGCATCATATAAAATGATCCTCTCTTGTCTATTATTTAACCCATATATTATTCCACAAACCGCAATCAATGTCAATGAATGTGTCGAAAAAATATCGCAGGGTTGTCATCGCCTTACAAAAAACAGCCATTGCGAATTGTCAGGCATCCGCAATGGCTGTAAGGCTCAGGTATTTTCTTCCGCCAGCGCTTCCAGATATTTTTCCAGATACACCTTCTGAACGGCGGCGATGATGCAGGTATACAGCAGTCTTTTCCCATCGGAACTGGTCTCCGGGAAGATATCCGCCGTGTCCGACAGTTCAAAGGTGAACATCAGCAGATTCTCAAACTCCCGGACAAAGTAATCATAGGCCCTTTCCAGCGGGTACGTCTGCTGCTGAATCTTCAGGAACGCTGCCAGCGCGTCCAGAGACAGCACGCTCTTGGAAATGGCAATAAAGATCAGATAGGCAATCTGATCCCGCCCGTACTGCTTTTTCACCGGGCTGGCAATCAGCCCTTTTTTCACATAGTTGCTGATCATGGAGCGGGTCAGGGCCGTGTCGCCCAGCGGAGAAAGGCAATTGCCGATGTATTTTGCTGCCTGCTCCAGATACAGGCCCACACTGGGAATCTCCTGATACCGGGGCAGATGAAAGTCCCGGAAGGACTCCGCAATGCGCTGCTTGATTTCCTGATTCATGTTTATCACCTTGGGACATTATAATGGAGAACGGCAGGAATGTCAATACACGAAAACTTCACATAAGATTCCCTTGACAACAACTTGAGTTATTGATACAATGTTGACAGGTTATTGAAAACCCGATGAAAAAGCGATGCGAGGTTTCACCATGAACTTTAGAATTGTAACGGATTCTTCCTCCAACGTGCTGTCTCGCCCCGGCGAGGACTATGGCTGCGTACCCCTGAAAATCGTGGCGGGGCAGGAATATGTGGACGTCCCCGGCCTGAACGTAACCCAGATGGTGGAGGATCTGAAGAACTATAAGGGAAAATCCGGCTCCTCTTGTCCCAACGTGGGCGAATGGCTGGAGGCCTTCGGCGATGCCCAGTATGTGTTCGGCATTACCATCACCAAGCACCTGTCCGGCAGCTACAACGCGGCCCGTCAGGCGGCGGACACCTACATGGAGGAACATCCCGGCCGCCGGGTGTACCTGTTCGATTCCCTGTCCGCCGGCCCGGAGCTGATGATGATCGCCGACAAAATTCGCCAGTGCGAGGCGGAAGGAGACGACTTTGACACCACCGTGGCGAAGGTACTGGACTACCACAACCACACCCATACCATCTTCTGTCTGGAATCCATGAACAATCTGGCCCGCAACGGGCGGGTGCCGCTGGCCGTTGCCAAGCTGGCGGGCGTGCTGGGTATCCGGGTCATCGGCGAGGCCCGGGGGGGCGAGATCGTGCCGGTGCACAAGCCCCGGGGTGCAAAAAAGGCGGTGCACGCCACGGTTCAGGCAGTGCGGGAGCGGGGCTTCCGGGACGGCGGCCTGATCCGCATTGCCCACTGCTTTGCGGAGGATACGGTGCAGGAGTTCATGGCCCTGATTCGGGAGCAGTTCCCCCACACCCGGTTCCTGGTGGAGCCGACCACCGCGCTGTGCAGCTATTATGCCGAGGTGGGCGGCTATATTCTGGGCTTTGAGGGTGATTTCAACGCCCATAACGATAATTCCAAATACTGAGCGGCAAGGTGCCGCAGCCAATGCGTGCACGGGATTGGCAATCGTCGTTACACCAATGGGTATCGCTCGGTATCGTTACACGGAGCTGCGTTTTTCTGTAAAATGCGAGGGAAATCCATGTTAGAACGGGAAGAAAACTTTGAGAAAATGCTGGCTTTCGTCCAGCAGAAGTACGCCGATACCGTTTCCAGAATGGAAGAACTCAAGGCGGCGGGCAAGACCAAATCGGCAACCTTTCGTCAGCTTATGGGTGATAAGCTGATGTATCAGAATATGCTGACGCTATATAAGCTGTATGGGTTGCTGGAAGAATGATGGCGGATAAAGGAGAATTTGATTGAGTTGAAAGTTGACAGTTGACAGTTAAGGAGTCCCTCCGGGACAATTGAAATCATCCTGGATGGAAGGCCGGATGATTTCTCGCATCATGTACTGTGCACAAAATTTGTGGAGATATATTCAATCATCCCGAAGGGATACCACAACTTTCAACTTTCAACTGTCAATTGTCAACTAAAAGAACAACATAGCAAACTTCCGGACGGCTTGCAGCCGTCCGGCTTTTATATTTCGGTGGAAAAAAGCGCCGGGATGTGCTATAATACTCCGAAAACGGACAATCGGAGGGCTGCTTATGCTGCCGGAAGCGTTTCTTGAGAGAATGAAAGGCCAGCTGGGGCCGGAATATGGGGCATTCCTGGACAGTCTGGAGCGGCCCCGGGCGGTGGCGCTGCGCTATAATCCCCTGAAAGGGCAGCGGCCCGCGCTTCCCTTTGCGGGAGAGCCGGTGCCATGGGAGCCTGAGGGCGTTTATTATGACCCGGACGCCCGGCCTGGACTGCACGTTTACCACGAAGCGGGCGTATACTACCTACAGGAGGCCAGTGCCATGGCTCCCGTGGCGCTGCTGGATCCTCAGCCCGGGGAAAGAGTATGCGACCTGTGCGCGGCCCCCGGCGGCAAGACCACCCAGATCGCCGGACGGATGCTGGGCCAAGGCTTCCTCCTGTGCAACGAGATTAACCCCAAACGGGCGAAAATCCTCTCCCGCAACATCGAGCGCATGGCGGTTGCCAACGCCCTGGTGACAAACGAACACCCGGAAACCCTGGCCCAGCGGTTCCCCGGTTATTTTGACCGGGTGCTGGTGGACGCCCCCTGCTCCGGCGAGGGCATGTTCCGCAAGGAAGAGGCCGCCGTCACGGACTGGAGCGAGGAAACCGTTGCCATGTGCGCCCGCCGTCAGGCGGAAATCTTAAACAGCGCGGCGAAGCTGGTGCGGCCCGGGGGACGGCTGGTGTACTCCACCTGTACCTTCGCCCCGGCAGAGGACGAGGAGGCGGTGGCGGCTTTTCTGGAAGCCCACCCGGAATTTACCCCGGAGCCGGTGGAGGCCCCCTGGTTCGTTCCCGGGGAAAACGCCAGCTACCGGATGTGGCCCCACAAGCTGCTGGGCGAGGGCCATTTTGCGGCGGTTTTGTGGAAAACCGGCGGAGAAACCGGGGAAATCTCCGTGGAAAAGGGAGAAAAACTGCCAAAGCAATGGGACAATTTTGCCCGGGAACTGGGAATCCGCCTGCCCGCCGGAAAAGCGGTGCGCTTTGGGCAGAGCCTGTTCTGGGCGCCTGAGGAACTGCCGGACATTCACAGGCTGAAGGTGCTTCGCCCCGGTTTGGAGCTGGGCACGGTGAAGAAGGACCGGTTCGAGCCCGCCCACGCGCTGGCTCTGTGGCTGAAGAGCTGCGCCAATGTGCAGGATTACGGCGAGAACTCCGATGAGATCAAGGCGTATCTTCACGGGGACGTGGTGCCCTCCGGGGCCAAAGGCTGGTGCCTTGTCCGGGCGGGGGGCTACAGCATCGGCTGGGGCAAGGGCGACGGCAGGGTGCTTAAAAATCACTATCCGAAGGGCCTGCGCCGGTAAAAACCGGACCGGGGAAATGGGCCTTTACATAATCTTTATAGTATGATATACTACTATAGCCCGTGTGCGGGCATTTTCCTGAAACTATCACAAGGAGAGGGTATCCTTGGCAAGATATGAAATCCATGGCGGCAGGCAGCTGAACGGAACCGTAACCATCAGCGGCGCGAAAAACGCGGCGGTGGCAATCCTTCCGGCGACGCTGCTGGTCAGCGGCAAATGCCGCATCGAAAATGTGCCCGATATTTCCGATGTCCGGATTCTGCTGGATATTCTGGAAGGCATGGGCGCAAAGATCGAGCTTCCGGAAGCCAACGTGGTCGAAATTGACTGCTCCGGCGTTACCTGTTCGGAGCCGGAGGGGAAGCTGGTACGCCGGATGCGGGCCAGCTACTACCTGATGGGCGCACTGCTGGGCCGGTTCGGCAAGGCGAGGGTCGCCCTGCCCGGCGGCTGCAATTTCGCGTCCCGCCCTATCGACCAGCACATCAAGGGCTTTGAGGCCCTGGGCGCGGTGGTGGATGAAACCGAAGAATACGTGGCGCTGGAGCCCTGCGAGGAGGGTCTTCACGGAAACCGGGTCAGCCTTGACCTTGCTTCCGTGGGCGCGACGGTGAATATTATGCTGGCGGCATCCCTGATTCCCGGGCAGACCATCATCGAGACCGCCGCGAAAGAGCCGCACATTGTCGACTTGGCGAACTTCTTAAACACCATGGGCGCGCGGATTACCGGCGCGGGCACCGATACCATCAAAATCAAGGGTGTCAACTCTCTGCGGGGCGGCACTTACGCCATCATCCCCGATCAGATTGAGGCCGGCACCTACATGGCGGCAGTGACGGCGGCAGGGGGCAACGTGCTGGTGCAGAACGTAATCCCCAAGCACATGGAGTGCATCACCTCCAAATTACAGGAGATGGGTGCGCGGATTATCAATTACGACGATGCCATCCGGGTCATTCGCACCGGCCCCCTGCGCAAGTCCACGGTGAAAACCCGGCCCTATCCCGGCTTCCCCACGGATATGCAGGCCCAGGTCTGCGTATGCATGGCGCTGGCAAACGGCGTCAGCCGCCTGACGGAGAGCGTCTACGAGACCCGGTTCTTCGGCTACTGCACGGAGCTGGAAACCATGGGCGCGAATATCCGAATCAGCGGCAAAACCGCCACCGTCACCGGCGTGGAGAAGCTCCGGGGCGCGGAGGTGTATGCCCACGACCTGCGGGCCGGCGCGGCGCTGGTCATCGCGGGGCTGGCTGCCGAGGGCGTGACCTATGTGGAGCACATCCACTTCATCGAGCGGGGCTATGAAAATATTGTCGGAAAGCTGACGGCTCTGGGCGCGGATATCCGCCGGACGGAGGAGTAATGAAACCAAATGTCATTGCGAACCAGTGACCGATGTCACTGGTGTGGCAATCCGTATCCCTATGCAGTGCTGGACGATCAGCATTTTCATGGAGAACGGATTCCCACGCCAGTGTGCGCACTGGCTCGGAATGACATTTTTAATAAAGGAGCAATTTATGTCGGAACAGTTTTTACGCACGGAAATGCTGCTGGGCAGCGAGGCCATCCGGCGGCTGCAAAAGGCCCGGGTGGCGGTGTTCGGCCTGGGCGGCGTAGGCGGTTACGCCGTGGAGGCGCTGGCGAGGTCCGGCGTGGGCAGTCTCGACCTCATCGACAGCGATACCGTCAGCGTTTCCAACCTGAACCGGCAGCTTCTCGCCACCCATTCCACCGTGGGGATGCTCAAGGTGGATGCCGCCCGGAACCGGGTGCTGGATATTAACCCGGACTGCATTGTGCGCACCTATCCCGTTTTCTACACCCCGGACACGGCGGGGCAGTTTGACTTTACCCAATATGATTATATTGTGGACGCCATCGACACCGTGACGGGCAAGCTGGCGCTGGTGGAACGGGCCAAAGCGGCGGACACGCCCATCATCTGCTCCATGGGCACCGGCAACAAGCTGGACGCCTCTGCCTTCCGGGTGGCGGACATCTCCAAAACCGCCATGTGCCCGCTGGCCCGGGTCATGCGCAAAGAGCTGTCCAAGCGGGGCATCCGCCACCTGAAGGTAGTCTATTCTCAGGAGGAAGCCCTGACTCCCACAGGCTGGGAGGAAGAGGCGGCGGCCTTGGGCAAGCGGCAGATTCCCGGCAGCGTAGCCTTCGTGCCCGGCGCGGCGGGGCTGCTGCTGGCGGGAGAGGTCGTAAGGGACCTGACAGGCTTTTCCAGGGCGTAAAAAATTGCGGTTGGATGTCGATGGGATTTGTACCATTTTGTCTGTTGACAATCCGGTACAGCCCATGCTATAATTCAAAAGATAAATACAGCGGCTCGCCGCCACTACCGTCTTGCCGCTTCCGGCAGGACATTTTTTTAGGTCGGGAGCCACTTTTTAACGAGGAAAGGAGACATTTATGACTGCGATGACCAAGGCCAGATGTTTTGCTTCTTCCCTGATGCCCCAGTTCGCGGAATGCGTCGGTGCTTCCATCGCCGGTTCCGCGCTTTCTGCGTTGGATTCTTCCCGATTTGTTGTTTTTCCCGGCTTTTGTGATGTGCATGTGCATTTCAGAGAGCCGGGATTTTCTTATAAGGAGACCATCGCCACGGGAAGCCGGGCCTCTGCCCGGGGCGGCTACACGGCGGTGTGCACCATGCCCAACCTGAATCCGGTGCCGGACAGCGTGGAAGCCCTGAACGTCCAGCTGGAAAAAATCCGGGACACCGCCTGCATCCATGTCTACCCCTACGGCGCCATCACCGTGGGCGAAAAAGGAGAGGTTCTGGCGGATTTGGCAGGTATGGCCCCCTTTGTGCCGGGCTTTTCCGACGACGGACGGGGCGTCCAGTCCGAGGAAAGGATGCGCGCCGCCATGCTGGCAGCCAAGGCGCTGGGAAAGCCCATCGTGGCCCACTGCGAGGATAACACCCTTCTGCACGGTGGCTATATCCATGACGGTGCCTATGCCAAGGCCCACGGTCACCGGGGTATCTGCTCCGAAAGCGAGTGGGGCCAGATCAAGCGTGACTTGGAATTGGTGCGGCAGACCGGGTGCAGCTACCACGTCTGCCACATCTCCACGAAGGAAAGCGTTGATCTGATCCGCAAGGCGAAAGCCGAGGGCCTGGACGTGACCTGCGAAACCGGCCCCCATTATCTGGTCATGGACGATACCATGTTACAGGAGGACGGACGGTTCAAGATGAATCCCCCGCTGCGCAGTCCCGAGGACCGGGAGGCGCTGGTGCAGGGCATTTTGGACGGCACCATCGACATGATTGCCACCGACCACGCCCCCCATTCCGCGGAGGAAAAGGCAAAAGGACTGGAAAAGAGCGCCTTCGGCGTGGTGGGCATTGAGACGGCTTTCCCCATTCTGTATACCTATCTGGTGAAGCCCGGCATTCTCTCTATGGAAAGATTAGTGCAGCTGCTGTGCGACAACCCAAGGAAGCGGTTCCACCTGCCCCTCGGCTGCGATTATTCCATCTGGGATTTGGAAGCGGAGGAAACGGTCAATCCCGAAACCTTCCTGTCCATGGGGAAAGCAACGCCCTTTGCTGGCTGGAAGGTCAGCGGCAAGTGCATGGCGACGGTCTGCGGCGGCGAGATCGTCTACAGGGCTTAAGACTCATACAATGTCTAACCGGGTCGGCGGGGGGATGACCCCCCCCGAC
>JAXEXE010000143.1:0-3430 GCA_034113565.1 Faecousia sp. | reverse complement strand
ATCGACCGTAAGAGCGTTCATAATGGCGTCCTTCGTCATGATGTCACGCGGGCGAATGTTCTTTCTCAGCATATCCATGACCGCCATGCCTGCGTGCTTTGCAAGCTCGATACGTGCGGAATATACCGCCGGGATGGTGCCGTTGCCGCGCAGACCCATGCCGAGGGCTTCCGTCAGGCAGTTCATGGAGTTTGCGGTGTACATGCCGGAGCAAGAACCGCATGTCGGGCAGGTCTTGCACTCATATTCGCGCAGCTTTTCTTCGGTAATCTTACCGGCGTTGAATTCGCCCACCGCCTCCGAAATGGAGGAGAAGCTCGTTTTTGCACCGTCTACGTGGCCCGCAAGCATCGGGCCGCCGCTGACGAACACCGTCGGCACGTTAAGGCGCGCCGCCGCCATCAAAAGTCCCGGCACGTTCTTGTCGCAGTTCGGCACCATGACGAGCGCATCAAAGCCGTGTGCCAATGCCATGGCTTCGGTGGAATCCGCAATGAGGTCGCGCGTGACGAGCGAATACTTCATGCCGGTGTGGCCCATTGCAATGCCGTCGCATACCGCAATCGCCGGGAAGACAATCGGCGTGCCGCCTGCCATCGCAACGCCGATCTTTACGGCGTCCACAATCTTATCGATATTCATGTGGCCCGGGACGATCTCGTTATAGGAGCTGACGATGCCGACGAGCGGACGTTCGATCTCCTCCTCCGTGAGGCCCAGAGCATGGTACAGCGCACGGTGCGGCGCGTTTTGCGTACCGATTTTCAGAGAATCACTTTTCATTTTATTTCCTCGATCCGTGAAATTTTGGCTGTGGCGCGGCGTCCCACATGGAAAAACGCGCCGTGTGTAAATAGGGTTTAAGCCATAGAGGAAAACTCCCCTATGGCTATCCCCTTAAAACAGATTCCGTTCAAATCAGTTGTTGATGAGCTTATCCTCGTCGCTCCAGCTGTACAGCTTGCGCACTTCCTGACCCACGATTTCGGAGGGGTGCTCGGAAGCCAGCTTGCGCATGGCGTTGAAGTGCACCTGCGCGCCGGCGGAGGACATATCCAGCAGGAAGTCCTTGGCGAAGGTGCCGTCCTGAATGTCGGACAGGATCTTCTTCATGGCCTTCTTGGTGTCGGCGGTGATGATCTTGGGGCCGGTGACGTAGTCGCCGTACTCGGCGGTGTTGGAGATGGAGTAGCGCATGCCGCTGAAACCGGACTGGTAGATGAGGTCAACGATCAGCTTCATCTCGTGGATGCACTCGAAGTAGGCGTTCCGGGGGTCGTAACCGGCCTCCACCAGGGTCTCGAAGCCGGCCTGCATCAGAGCGCAGACACCGCCGCACAGAACGGCCTGCTCACCAAAGAGGTCGGTCTCGGTCTCGGTGCGGAAGTCGGTCTCCAGCACGCCTGCCCGGGCGCCGCCGATGCCCAGCGCGTAGGCAAGGCCGATGTCCAGCGCGTCGCCGGTGGCATCCTGCTCCACGGCAATCAGGCAGGGCACGCCCTTGCCGGCCTGGTACTCGCTGCGCACGGTGTGTCCGGGGCCCTTGGGGGCGATCATGATGACGTTTACATCCTTGGGGGGCTTGATGCAGCCGAAGTGGATGTTGAAGCCGTGGGCGAAGGCCAGGGTCTTGCCGGCGGTCAGGTTGGGCTCGATGCTGTTCTTGTACAGAGCGGCCTGCTTCTCATCGTTGATCAGGATCATGATGAGGTCAGCAGCCTTGGTGGCTTCGTCGGCGGTCATGACGGTCATGCCCTGCGCTTCGGCCTTGGCCCAGCTCTTGGAGCCGTTGTACAGGCCCACGATGACGTTGACGCCGCTCTCCTTCAGGTTGAGGGCGTGGGCGTGGCCCTGAGAGCCGTAGCCGATGATGGCGACGGTCTTGCCCGCCAGCTTCTGAAGGTCACAGTCCTGCTGATAGAAAATACGATTCATTTTGATTACCCCTTTATTTCTTAGAATGATTAAAAAATAGGTTATTTGATGTTGCGAACACCGGAGGGTATCGAAATTGACAATTGACAGTTGACAGTTGACAATTGTGGTATCCCTTCGGGATAATTTTAAATTTGTCCCACAGGGACTCCGTAATTGTCAATTGTACATTGTCAATTGTCAATTAAAGATTGGTCACCCGGCGGATGGTGGTAGCGCCCCGCTGGAGGGAAACCACGCCGGTGCGGCAGATTTCCAGAATGTCGTATTCCTTCATTAAGGATACGAAATTGTCGATCTTCCGGCTGTCGCCGATCATCTGGATGATGATGGAGTCCTTGGTAAAGTCCACGATCTTGCCCTCGTAGGCGTCAGAAGCGGCGCTGACTTCGCCCCGGACGTTGGGATCGTTCTTTACCTTAATCAGCAGCAGTTCCCGGTTGACGGTGTCTAAGTTGTCCAGCTCCGCGATGGAGACCACGTCGGGCAGCTTATACAGCTGGTTAATGAGCTGCTCTTTCTTCACTTCATCGCCCTCGGACTGGACGGTGATCCGGGAGAATTCCTCGGATTCCGTTTCGGACACGGTCAGGGACGTGATGTTAAACTGACGGCGGCGGAACATGCTGGTGACCCGGTTCAGAACGCCGAACTGATTGTTGACCAGAATGGCTACAGTAAATTTCTTCATCTTCAGTCACCAATCCTTGTAATGATATCGTCCATGGAACCGCCGGGGGGCAGCATGGGCAGCACGAATTCGTCCTTGTCGATGGCGCAGTCAATGAGGTAGGGGCCGTCGCAGGCGAAGGCTTCCGTCAGAGCCGCTTCCAGCTCGTCGAGGGTCAGGGCCCGGCTGGCCTTTGCGCCGAAGGCCTGCGCCAGCTTGACGAAATCGGTCTGGCGGGCGTCCAGCATGGTGTTGGAATAGTGCTTGTCAAAGAACAGGGTCTGCCACTGGCGAACCATGCCCAGCACGTTGTTGTTGAGCAGCAGAATGACGAGAGGAACCTTGTTCGCAACCGCGGTGGCCAGCTCGTTCAGGTTCATGCCGAAGCTGCCGTCGCCGGTGACCAGCACGGTGCGTTCCTGGGTAGCCAACTGCGCGCCGATGGCGGCGCCCATGCCGAAGCCCATGGTACCCAGACCACCGCTGGAGAGGAACCGGCGGCTGTTTTTCAGATTCAGGTACTGGGCAGCCCACATCTGGTGCTGGCCCACGTCGGTGGCCACAGGGGTATTCTCATTTAAGTACTTGTTCAGGGCACAGATGACGTTCCGGGGGGTCATGCCTTCCCGGCTGTCCAGACCCGCCTGCTCCTCCACAATCAGCTGATCAATCTCCGCCTGCCACTCGGGGTGCTCCGCCTTGTGGAGCAGCGGAATCAGCTTTTGCAGGGTCTTCTTCACATCGCCCCGGAGGCCCTGCTCGGGCACCACGGTCTTGCCCAGCTCCGCACCGTCGATGTCGATATGTACAATTTTGGTACCCACG
>JAXEXE010000142.1:0-3123 GCA_034113565.1 Faecousia sp. | reverse complement strand
TTCCGCTAACGTCACTGTATCGTGCAGTAAATCTTTCTCAATCCAGTCGTCCGCATCGATAAAATAGGTATATTTTCCGCGTATTTGTTCCATCCCATAATTCCGCGCAATTCCCGGTCCATGCACATTGGAATTATTTTGAAATAGCCGAACTCTGCTGTCTTTTTTAACATAGGATTCTATGATCGACAGACTCCGATCCCGGGAACCATCATCCACGACCAGCAATTCCCAGTTTTGATAACTCTGTGAAAGAACACTTTCGATGGATTCCTGTAAGTATTTTTCACAGTTATATACCGGCATAACAATACTTACCAGCGGCTGATTCTCGCGCATGGCCATCGCATCCTTTCCTTACCATATCCATTCGATCTGTTCTTCCAGCACCTTCGCCGGGCAGCCCCCCAGCAGCAGTTTTCCCCCCGCAAACCGCCCTGTTACAACGCTGTGGTAGGCAACAATACTGCCATCCGGGATGGTGCTGTTCTTCAAAACATGAGAAAACGCAGCCACCCACACATGATCGCCGATTTTGATGGGGCCACGGCCGGGCGTCGGCGGTTTATGGGGATGGATCACCTGATGGTTATCGGAATCCAGCAGCTCAACATTCCAGCCAAACAGCACGCCGTCTCCGATGACAATGTGATCGTTACAGGAAATCGTGCAGTTTTTATTGCAGTAGAAGTTCTCCCCGATCTCCAATTTTCCCAGATCCAGTATCAGAGAAACCCCGGACGACATGGTGCAGCGGCCGTTAAATCGAATCGACGCATTTTCGTTCAGGTGCAGGTAGTTTCTTTTTCCGGTCTCCCGGCCCGCCGTGCCGCCCCATCCAATACGAACCATAAAGGTGGATGGCTCACAGCCAAAGGTGATGTTTTTGCTCAACTGGTCAATGCGCGTGCGGTATCCCACAAAGAGCGGGAGCTTTAGGGCCGTCCGAAAGGGAAGGCAGCGAAAATTCACATACAGTGTCATCGGCAGGCTGAGAAACAGAGAAAAAATCTCGCTCGCCTTCAGAGAAAATAGTTGTTCAAGTCTCATTTCTGTTCTCCCTGTTGGCATCCAGTATGGTATGCATCAAGCGCACAAAATTCCGATAATAGGCCGATTCATCGTATTGCCGGCTCTGTGTTTGCGCCGCCTGTGCCATCTGCTTTCGCAGCGCGGGGTGCTCTTTCAGGTAAAGAATTGCCTGTTGCAGATTGTTCACAATGCCGTCGCGTTCCACAAACAGCGCCGCATCGCCGCCCACATACTCCGGGATCCCGCCCGATCTTGTCACGATCAGGGGCAGCCCCTCTGCCATAGCCTCCAAGACAACCAGGCCCGCCGCCTCCTCGCAAAGAGTGGGAACGCATTGCACATCCGCCGCCGCGGCATAGAGAGGAACCTGGGCATTGTCCACATAGCCGGTAAAAATAATTTTATCGGGAGCGTCGCCAGCCATTTTTTGGATTTTTCTCTCATAAACCGAGAAGGTCTTTTTCCCGGAATTTGCACTTCCCAAAATCAGCAGTTTGATATGGGGGTCATGCAGGTCGATCACAGCCTGCATCAGCTCCCGAATCCCCTTGACCTCCATGATTCGTCCCACATACAGAATCACGAAATCCTGTTCCGTCAGACCCAGTTTTTCCCGGATGCTTCTTTTTTTCTCCTCGGGAACAAATTGGCTGAAGCGCTCCACATCGATGGCGTTTTTCAGAACATGCCCTTCCACCGGCCTGTCACATTCCTTCAGGTATGCGCGGGTCACAAACTCGCTCACGCCGATCACATGCCCATAGCCTTCCACGATTGCTTTGGGCGGAAGGTAGTGGATATGAATATGATTGACCAGTTGATCCCGATGATAGCCTTTTGCAATCTCTGTGATCGCCTGGGTATCGCCACCCTCCGCAATGATAAGGTCAAATCGCTCGTCCTGAAATAATCGGGCAATTTCATTGTAATGCCGCTGCAAAGGGCGAATGCACTTTCCCGTTGTCAATCGCACGCCCAAAAAGATGGCGTGCAGAAGCAGGTGCTTTATGGTTTTGGTGTGCGTCCAGAAAAACCGCACATTGGGATATTGCTGTGCCGCTTTCACCGCTTCCGGGTGATAAACAGAGCATATTGTCAGCTGGAAACCATCCTCGCTGGAATACTGCTTTGCGAGACTGGTAATCAGCGTCTCGATGGCGCCGCCCCACACCGCAGGAACCGGCAGCACACCGCCCATGATAACGCAAATTCTTTTCAAGTGGTTTCACCTCACAGATATTTTTCCAGCAGTCCACGGAATTTGACCGCAACCCGAAACGTGGCGCAGGGAAACAGGCCAATGACCGGAAGCGAGCACTTCTTCATCGGAGATACATCCATTTTCTGCAAGATTTTGGCAGTTTTACGGATAAACTCACGGCTTTGCAGCAGCCGCCGCCTGTCCTCGCCCTGAAGATGTGCCGACGCGCATTTGGCATACGGCTCCAGCAGGAAAATCAGGATTTTATATACCTCATCCACCGGGAGCGCCTGTTCCAGGTACAATTCAATTCTCGCCTGAAACGCATCAATCAAGTCCAGATAGTTTCTCGTTTTCTGGGAATTCATCGTACTGCTTTCTCTCACTCGGTAGAAATACAGCACATCCGGTATCACACGGATGCTTGCGCATCTGAGATAGAGCTGATCAGAAAAAAATTCATCCTCGAAGTATTTTCCTTCCGGGAACCGCAGAGTTTCCAAAACCGTTCTTTTATAAAGCTTATTCCAGACAACCGTCCACAGACCATAGTTTTTTTGGTTCTTCTGGTGGGCCAGCACCTCTCTGCCGCTGATTGTCATATTCTGAAGAGGAGGGGAGAAGTTGTCATTTTCCTCCGAAAAAACGTGAAGGAAATTACAGACGACAAGATCACAGGGAGGATCAAGGATTGCCGCATACATTCTGCCAAGCATGTTTTCCGCCAGACGGTCATCACCGTCCACAAAGGCGATGTAATTGCCTGACGCTCTTTGAAGCCCTGTATTTCTGGCGGCCGCGGCCCCTCTGTTTTGGGTATGTACAACACAGATTCTGTTATCTTTCCCGGCATATTCATCGCAGATCGCGCCGGAGCGGTCCTGGGAGCC
>JAXEXE010000141.1:0-35088 GCA_034113565.1 Faecousia sp. | reverse complement strand
GGTATATGCGGGCCATCCAGTCCAATACCGTCACCATCGGTGTCGGACCTGCCGGTACCGGCAAAACGTATCTGGCAGTAGCGGCGGCGGTGGCTGCCTTCCGGGAACGTACCGTAAACCGTATCATCCTGACCCGCCCGGCTGTGGAAGCAGGGGAGCGGCTGGGCTTTCTGCCGGGAGATTTGCAGAACAAGGTTGATCCCTATCTGCGCCCGCTCTACGATGCCCTGTATGATATGCTGGGCGCGGAAACCTTTCAGAAGTATCAGGAACGCGGCTCCATCGAAGTGGCGCCCCTTGCGTATATGCGGGGCCGTACGTTGGATGACAGCTTTATCATTTTGGACGAGGCCCAGAATACGACACGGGAGCAGATGAAAATGTTCCTGACCCGTCTGGGGTTTGGCTCCAAAATTGTAATTACCGGCGATGTGACCCAGATCGATTTGCCGGAGGATAAGATTTCCGGCCTGAAAGATGCCATCCGGGTGCTGGACGGCGTGAAGGATATTGCTATCTGCCGCCTGACCGCGGCGGATGTGGTGCGTCACGCACTGGTGCAGGAGATCATAAACGCCTACGAAAAGGCAGACAAGAAACCAACCGCGAAAAAGCCCCAGCAGTTCAGCGGGAGATATAAAAGGAAGAATTAACATGAACCATAAGATTAACCTGGTATTTGAGCAGCTGAGCCTGCAAAAATTCACCATCAGCAGTATTATCCGCAAATGTATTCAGGAAACTCTTCGCGCAGAAGGGGTCAGCGCAAGGTGTGAAATCAATGTGCTGGTTACGGATGATAAGGGCATTCAAACCATTAACCGGGAAAGCCGGCAGATTGACAGACCAACGGATGTGCTGAGCTTTCCTATGTTCCAGCTGGAGGCCGGGAATCCGCCACAGGACTGGGAAGAATTCGAGGACCCGGAAACCGGTCTAGTCCCGCTGGGGGACATGTGCATCAGTCTGGAGCGGGCTGTGGCACAGGCCCGGGAATTTGGGCACTCCGTTCGCCGGGAGGTTGGCTATCTGACCATCCATTCCATGCTGCACCTGCTGGGCTATGACCATCTGGATGAGGGTGAGCAAAAGCGCCGGATGCGTGCCCGGGAAGAGGCGATTGCCGCGGGGATTCACGGTATGAGCCGCGACTGATATCTACACAGGAGAAGAATATGAATACGAAAACAGCCATTATTACCATTGCCGGTCGTCCAAACGTAGGCAAGTCCACATTGACCAATTATCTGGTTGGAGAAAAGATCGCCATCGTTTCCAATAAGCCTCAGACCACCCGCAACCGCATCTGCGGCATTGTGACAAGAGAGAATCTGCAATTTGTGTTTATGGACACGCCCGGCTACCACAAGGCCCGTACCAAACTGGGCGATTACATGGTCAGTACTGTCCGGGAGTCCATTTCCGATGTGGACGCAACCATTCTTGTGGTGGAGCCGATTCCTTCTGTGGGCATTCAGGAGGAAGCCCTGATCGAGCGGATTCGCGCAACCCACTGTCCCGCGATTCTGGCCATCAACAAAATCGATACGTTGGAGAAGGACAAGCTGTTGGAGGTCATCGCGGTCTATTCTGCCACCGGTGCCTTTGACGCCATCATTCCCATTTCCGCGAAAACCGGAGACGGGGTGGACGAGCTGTTGGCTGAGTGTGAAAAATACGCCCAGGAGGGCCCCTTCCTGTTCCCGGATGACGTTACCACCGACCAGCCGGAGCGTCAGGTCATGGCGGAGATCATCCGTGAAAAACTGCTGTGGTGCCTCGATAAGGAAATTCCCCACGGAACGGCTGTTGAAATCAACACCTTCAGCGAGCGGGACAACGGCATCATCGATCTGGACGCTACGATTTACTGTGAAAAGGCCAGCCACAAGGGCATTATCATTGGCAAGCAGGGCGCTATGCTGAAGAAAATCTCGTCTCTTGCCCGGGCGGACTGCGAAAAGTTTATGGGCACAAAGGTCTATCTGACAACCTGGGTGAAGGTCAAGGAGAACTGGCGTGACAGTGATTTTATGGTTCGAAACTTTGGCTACAGCGAATAATTTCCAGTGGTAAAACTGCCCCCTCTGCAAATCCTATCCTTGGGAGGGATACTGAATGAACGCAAGGGACTATTGGCAGCTTTTTCTGGAAACCGGTGCGCCGGAAGCCTATCTGCTCTACAGCAGACAAGTAAAATCGGAGGCACAATATGTACTTGACCATTCAGGGCATTGTCCTGAGAGTTACGGACTACAATGACCGGGATGCGCTTCTGACCGTCCTGACCCGCCGCCACGGCAGACTGACGATAAAGGCACGGGGGCTGCGGCGTAAGAACAGTCCGCTGACCGCTCCATGCCAACTGCTTGCCTACGGGGAGTTTACGCTGTTTGAGTATCGCGGGCAGTATACGATCAACGAAGCCCACTCCATAGAGCTATTCTCACCCCTGCGCAGGGAACTGACAAAGCTCTCTTTGGCAACCTATTTTGCGCAGGTTGCTGAGGTGTTATCGCAAGAGGATATGCCGAATCCCGAACTGCAATCTCTGCTTTTGAACAGTCTCTACGCCTTGTCAAATCTGGCGCTGCCGGAAGCGCAGATAAAGTCCGTTTTTGAATTGCGCGCGGCCTGCCTGTCCGGTTACACACCGGACCTGTTTGGCTGCCACATCTGCGGCAGCCAGAATCCGTCCCGTTTTGACCTGCTGGCAGGGCAATTGGAATGTGAAAGCTGCCGCAGCCCGGAATCCAACGGAATCCGGCTTCCGGTTACACCGGCGGTTCTGGAAGCGATGCGATATATCTGCCTTTGTGACCCGAAGCGCTTATTTTCCTTTACTGCGGGAGAGGATACGCTGTTACAGCTTGCGGATCTTACGGAGGCCTATCTTGCAACGCAGCTGGAACGGGGCTTTTCTACCCTGGATTTCTACAAATCTCTGTACATAGGAGAAGAACATGTCTGAATTATACGAAAAATCCCTGCAAAAGCTGGAGCTTTTTCAGGTTTTGCAGATGTTGTCTGCCTGTGCAGGCAGCGTAGGCGGCAAGGAAGCCTGCCTTGGGCTCGCACCGACCACCGATTTGGAGGAAGTAAACCTTCTGCTTGCGCAGACCACAGCGGCTTCCGATTTATGTGACCGGAAGGGAAATCCGGTTTTTGGTGATGTCTCCGATGTCTCTGCCTCTCTGGAGCGGGCAGAACGGGGCGGAACCTTACAGCCGAAGGAGCTGCTCCGTATTGCCGGAATTCTGCGGTGCGCCCGCAACACGCAGGGTTATATTTCCGAGGACGATGCACCAACAGTGCTGGACCCTCTGTTCCACGCGCTGACACCCAACAAATATCTGGAAGATAAAATCTACGGTGCCATTTTGTCTGAGGAGGAAATTGCGGACACGGCTTCGACCGCACTGGCGGATATCCGCCGCCATATGCGGATTCAATCCGGTAAAATTCGGGACAGCTTGCAGAAGGTCATTTCCTCACCAGCCTATTCCAAATTCTTGCGGGAGCCGATCATTACCATTCGGCAGGGGCGGTATGTTGTTCCCGTAAAAAGCGAATGCAAGAACGATGTTCCCGGTTTGGTGCACGATGTTTCGGCATCCGGTTCCACCTATTTTGTGGAACCCATGTCCGCTGTGAATGCCAATAACGCTTTGCGGGAGCTGGAACTGAAGGAAAAGAAAGAAATTGAGCGGATTCTGGCGGAGTTGTCCGCAGAGGCCGCAGGCTATCGGGAAGCCATCAATCTGGACTATCAGATGCTGGTGCAGCTGGATGTAATTTTCGCCAAGGCGAAGCTGGCCTACCAGATGCGCGCAGGTGCGCCGATTATGAACGATCAGGGCAGGGTAGAGCTGCGCAAGGCACGACACCCGCTGATTGATCCCAAGGTCGTTGTACCCATCACCGTCCGGCTGGGCACGGATTTTGACACCATGATCATTACCGGCCCCAATACCGGCGGTAAAACGGTGACATTGAAAACCATCGGTCTGCTGACACTGATGGCGGAGTGCGGTTTGCATATTCCGGCAGGGGATGGAAGTGTTCTTTCGACCTTTGACGCTATTCTGGCAGATATCGGTGATGAGCAGTCCATTGCCCAAAGCCTGTCCACCTTCTCAAGTCATATGCGCACCATCGTGGATGTGGTTGCCCAGTGCGACGACCGGACGCTGGTACTGTTCGATGAGCTGGGTGCCGGTACGGACCCGGCGGAGGGCGCCGCTCTGGCAACGGCTATCATTGAGTTTTGCCGAAAGATGGGCAGCCACGTTGTCGCTACGACCCACTATGCGGAGCTCAAGCTGTATGCTATGCGCACAAAGGGGGTCATAAATGCCTCCTGTGAATTTGACGTGGAGACACTGCGTCCCACCTATAAGCTTCTGATCGGCATTCCCGGAAAGTCCAATGCCTTTGCCATTTCCCGCAAGCTGGGTCTGGCGGAGGAAATCCTGAAGGAAGCGGATGACCTGGTCGATAAAAGCGATAAGGACTTTGAAGATGTCCTTTCCCAGCTGGAACAGCAGCGCCAGCAAATGGAAGCTGCCCGGCAGGAGGCAGAGCGGCTGCGTCAGGAGACTGCAAAAATCAAGCAACAGAGCGAGGAATACAATGAGCAGCTTCGCCGCGAAAAGGAAAAGGCCATGGAGTCTGCACGGCGGGAGGCGCAGCACATCATTGAAGAAGCCCGTGCTGCCGCGAATGTCGCCAGCGAAGAACTGAAGGCCATGAAAAAGCAGCTTCAGGACAGTGCGGATACCTCCGGTTTCAACCAGCGGCAGGCCGACCTGCGCCGGAATCTGAATGAAGTGGAGGAAAAGCTCCACGCCGCGCAGCCCCAAAAGGAACGCCCCAAGCCCAGCCGCGGCATTCTGATTGGTGATACTGTGGAGCTTCTCAAGCTGGGAACGAAAGCCAGCGTTATTGGTATTAACAAGGACGGAACCCTCCAGCTTCAGGCAGGTATTCTGAAAATGACTGCGGCACCGGACGAAGTATACCTTCTGGAAAATGAGAATCCCTATCAGGAAAAAGGAGCCCGCCCCAAACACTCCGGCAGGGAAATGAAGCTCAGTGCTATGCCCACGGAAGTGGACCTGCGGGGAATGGACGCCATTGAGGCGGTATGCGTTCTTGAGCGGTATCTGGATGAAGCTATGCGCGCCAATTTGACACAGGTTCGCATTATTCATGGCAAGGGAACCGGGACCCTTCGGGCGGCTGTGCAGCAGGCGCTGAAGAAAAATAAGTTCATCAAGCAATTCCGGCTTGGTCAGTATGGTGAGGGAGAAGACGGCGTTACAATTGCGGAATTTCGCTGAGAAATGGTTTTTGGAAGAAGCTGGAAACGTTTTCAACAAGAATCGACATTCTTTTCCCTCACTTCTTGTGAAAACAGGACGAAAATGAGTTGACATTTTCAGTAAAAATGCTATGATATAGGCAGACCCGTTGCATCCGCACGGATGTAATGAAAAGGAGTGGAATTATGATTAACAAAGAAGTCGTTGTTCGCTGCGAATCCGGTCTGCATAACAGACAGGCTACCTATTTTGTGCAGAAAGCTAACGAATTTGAAAGCAGCATCTGGCTGGAGTCCGGGAGCCGCAAGATGAACGCCAAGAGTCTGCTGGGCATTATGTCTCTCGGGATTGTCACCGGTTCTACCGTCACTCTGAGCGCAATCGGCCCGGATGAGGAAGCCGCGGTGACTGCACTGGAAGCGCTGCTCCAGCGGGACGTATATTAACACCACTTTACTTAACCGCCTCAGTGCCCGTGGAAGCATTGGGGCGGTATTCATTACCATTACATTCTGCACGGCAAGGAAATCGGGGGAGATTCACTGTGACGTTTGACCAGCTGAAGGAAAAAGCGCTTAGCCTGCCATATGCCCCCGGCGTGTATATCATGCGGGATCAGACAGACAAGGTAATATACGTCGGCAAGGCCAAAAAGCTGAAAAACCGTGTCAGCCAGTATTTTCAGGATACCGCGTCCCATACGCCGAAGACCCGCATCATGGTGAGTAAGATCCATCATTTTGATGTGATTGTCGCCGCATCTGAATTTGAGGCGCTGGTGCTGGAATGCTCTCTGATTAAGCGGTATATGCCGAAGTATAATATTCTGCTGAAGGACGATAAGGGGTATCCCTATCTCCGGCTGGATATGCGGGAGGTTTACCCCAGAATCACCCTTGTGAGCAAACTCAGCGAAGACGGTGCGGAATACTTTGGCCCCTTCGGTGGAAGAAGCGTAACGCATGATGTCATGGAAGCGCTTCGCTTGACGCTGAAGCTGCCCGGCTGCCATTTGCAGTTTCCCAGAGACGTAGGAAAGGGGCGGCCCTGCCTGAACTACCACATGAATCAATGCGCCGGCTGGTGTCAGGAGGGAAAGTCCTGCACGGAATATAGGCAAACCATGCTGCAGGCACGGGAACTGCTTCGGGGTAACTATAAATCTGTAGCAGATGAGATTCGTGGACAGATGCTTGCCGCGGCGGAAAATCTGGAATTTGAACTGGCCGCAAGCCTTCGGGATCGATTGCAGGCCGTAGAAAATCTGGGACAGAAACAGCTTGTCACAGCAGGTACATTGGCGGATACTGACGTGATTGGCTACGGTGAGACAGAAGCCAAGGCCTGTTTTTCGGTACTTCATTTTTCCGGAGGCAACCTTCTGGATAAAGAATATGAGGTGTTTTCCCGACCGGATGAAAAAACGGAGGCCGTATCCAGCCTGATGAAGCAGTTCTATTTAAGCCGAGGGTTGGCTCCCAAACGTGTGCTGCTTCCATTTCCTTTGGAAGATGCTGAGTTATTTTCCCAACTGCTGGAGCAGCAGCTGGGGCGAAAGCCAAAGCTGCTGGTGCCGCAAAGAGGGGACAATGTACGTTTGGTGGAGCTGGCCTGCAAAAACGCTCAGGAGGAAGCAGAGCGGGTGACAGGCAAGGATGAGCGCGTCAGCGCGACACTGACACTTCTCGGCAAAATGCTGGGGATGGAGCCGCCGATGCGAATTGAATCCTACGATATTTCCAACATTTCCGGAACGGATATCGTTGCCAGCATGGTGGTATTTCAATCGGGAAAGCCCTATAAAAGCGGTTACAAACGGTTTAAGCTGGAGGGGCTGTCCGATCAGGATGATTACGCGTCCATGCACCAGATCGTCAAACGGCGGTTTACCCATTACAAATCCGGGGACAATGGTTTTGAGGCCGCACCGGATCTTCTTTTGATTGACGGCGGTGTGAATCACGCCAGAACCGCTGTAAGCGCGCTGGAAGCGTTAAACCTGTCTTTCCCGGTGTTCGGCATGGTAAAAGATGATCGGCACCGCACACGGGCGCTGGTAACGCCGGAGGGGCAGGAAATTCGAATCGACAACAATCCGGCAATCTTTTCTCTGATTGGTACTATTCAGGAAGAAACCCATCGCTTCGCGATTACGTATCACAGGCAGCTGCGCAGTAAAAGGCTGCGCTATTCCGAGCTGGATGAAATCCCGGGCATCGGCCCGAAGCGGAAGCAGGAGCTTCTGCGACAGTTTAAATCCATTCAGGCTATTCGTCAGGCAACATTGCCGGAATTGGAGCGACTGCTTCCAAAAGATGCGGCCGCAGCTGTATATTCCCATTTTAGAAAGGCAGAAAGTTAGGTGGAAATATGCGTGTCATCACTGGAAAAGCCAGGGGTGTTCAGCTGAAAACCCCGGAGGGAATGCTGACACGGCCAACGGCAGACCGTGTCAAGGAAGCGCTTTTCAGCATTATCAACTTTGATATTCCAGGAGCCAATGTCCTGGATCTGTTTGGCGGCACCGGACAGTTGGGAATTGAAGCGCTAAGCAGGGGTGCAAAACGAAGTGTGTTTGTAGACGCCCGAGAAGAAGCGTGCCAATTGATTCGGGAAAATTTGAGACGCACGAAGCTTGCGCAGGATGGAACAGTAATCCGCAGCGACTACATGGATTATGTGAACAGATGCCGGGAAACCTTCTCCATCATCTTTCTTGACCCACCCTACGCCGAAACGTATCTTGAAAATGCACTAAAACGAATCACAGAAATTGACATTTTGCAAACAGATGGTATAATAGTCACAGAGAGGCCGGTTGGGAAAGAGTTACCCTGTGAATTCGACGGTTACCAACGCTCTAAAGACTATAAATATGGGAAGACATTGCTCACGATTTATCGCAGGTTGTGAGTAGCGTCAGGTTATATATGAAAACAGCAATCTATCCGGGCAGTTTTGATCCGATTACCAGCGGCCATTTGAATATTATACGCAGAGCTTCCAGTATTTTTGACAAGCTGATTGTCTGTGTTATGGTCAATGCCGGCAAGAATCCGATGTTTACGCAGAAAGAACGGGTGGAACTTATACGCCGTGTTACCGGGGATTTGCCAAACGTCGAGGTCGACAGTTCCAATGAGCTGCTGGCGGAATACGCCAGGCGAAGGGGGAGCTGTGTGGTTGTAAAGGGGCTGCGGGCTGTCTCGGACTTTGAAACAGAGTTTCAAATGGCACTCATTAACCACAAAATTAACCCCGATTTGGATACTATGTTCCTGACTGCTGACAGTCAGTATATGTACCTGAGTTCCAGTATGGTCAAGGAATTGGGCGCTTACGGCGTGGACTTGTCGGATTTTCTGCCCACTGAAATTATTCCGGACTTTCAGGAAAGAATAGAGAGCAGGAAAAAACAATTTTAGGAGGAAATCATTATGGCGGAACGCAACACGGAAGATATCATTGGCGCGCTGTATGACATGGTGCAGGATGCCCGCTCCATGCCGCTCGCTGCGGATAAGTGTATTCTGGAGCGGGATCGTGTTTTGGATATGCTGGATGAAATTCTGGCTCAACTGCCTGGCGAAATCAAGCAGTCTCGCGCCATAGTGGAATCCCGTACAGAAATTGTTGGTCAGGCCCGGCGGGAAGCGGAAAATATCGTCAGGGAAGCGCAGGAAAAGGCAAAACAGATGGTCACCAAGGAAGCGGTCTACATGGAAGCGAAAAAGCGCAGTGAGGAATTGGTCGCTCAAACGCAGAGCCGAATCAACCAGCTGCGGAAGGCTGCGAATGAGTATATGGACGAGTCCCTGCGGCAAACAGAGGAAGTTGTTTCCAAAGCTTTGAATGAGGTAAGGGATACGAGGATGAAGTTCCGCGCGGTAACCGAAGCCCAGGAACAGCGAAAAACGATGAATGTGGACATCGACGTGTAAAATGAAGCTCCATGTCAATGGTTTAATATTATTAAGTTAAGGGGATTGGACGTCACAGAAAAGTGGTGTCCAGTCCCCTTAACTTATTGACGTTGGGCGAATGCTTAAGCCCAACATTTATTATACAACCTGTTTTTGCTATGCGCTGAAAGGGGAGAGGGGAGACACTAAAAGAGAACTGCTCCCAGTAAGAAGCCCACAATCAGAGATCCAATTCCAACAAGCACATACTCTATAGGATTTCTACGATATTTAATCCGTACCACCTTGCGAATCACAGGCTTTTCAACTATTTTTTCAACCACCTTATCAACCTTTTTGACCATATTCAGAACAATTGGAGGTTCTTCGTAAACAGGCTTGCGCCCTGTTGCCAAATACTCGACTTCTGTATCCAGAATATCCGAAAGCTTTATCAGATGAATCGTGTCCGGACTGCTTAGATCGTTTTCCCATTTGCTGATTGCTTGACGGGAAACGCCAAGCGACTGGGCCAGCTGCCCCTGCGACATATTTTTTTGACTGCGAAGCTGAACTATTCTTTCACCGATTGACATATTATTTACCTTTAAAATGCGTCAACTATTAGTTGCAATTGCAAATTTTATTAACTTTTATCAAAATCAAGCTTAGATAACGGATTCGCCTCAGCGGCTATTTTGAGTTCCGTACTTTCGATGTGCGTGTAGATTTGTGTGGTGTTCAGGTTCTCGTGCCCAAGCACTTCCTGAACTGTCTTAACATCAACGCCGCCTGAAAGCATCATGGTTGCTGCTGTATGACGCAGCTTATGTGCGGAAAACTGCGTGGAATCCAGTCCAGCCTTCATTAGCGCCTTTTTCACCAGTCTGTGAACCGCTGTGACGCTGATTCTGTTGTTATCCCTTGACCCAAAGAGCGCACGGTTGTCCGAGAGTTCTTTCTTATTTCGCTCAATCAGATATGCGTCAATTGCCTTCCGACACGCCTTACCAAAATAAACGAAACGCTCCTTGTTACCTTTGCCAACCACTCGAATTCGATCCTCATAGACGTCCGAGATATTAAGCCCTACCAATTCGCTGCGGCGGATTCCACAATTCAAAAAGAGCATCAAAATCGCATAATCTCTCTTTTCATTTTGCCCGGAAACAGCCTGAAGCAGAGCTGCAGACTGCTCCATAGTAAGGTACTTTGGTAAACTTTTACGCAATTTAGGATATTCAAGATCTGCAACCGGATTGTCCTGCAGTTGTTTCGTCCTTACTGTAAGGTATTTGAAAAAGGATTTTATCGAGGACAATTTTCTGGCACGTGAAGCGGCAGAGATTCCGTAGTCCGGGGAAGCGGTACCCGGATTTATGGCGCGGTCATTGGCCAAATAGGACAGGAAATCAAAAACATCTGAGGTATCAATGTTCTGAATGAATTCGATATCCACATCTCGGATATCTATATCATCCAAAACAGTCGAAATTGGCATCTCATTTCGCATCAGCTTCATAAATCTTAAAAACATTCTTAAATCCAAATAATACTCGGATATTGTTAGCGGTGATTGTCCCATGATATTTTCATGGTAGATCAGGAATTCCCGCAGAACCTGCGGACAGTCAGAATAGCGTTTCATGATTTCCTCCTGGTGATTGAATGCTGTGTTGCTATTATAACACATTCTCATTGCGAACGCAACAAAATTTTTATTTTGTTGCGTTCGTCAGGGCTTTTTATTAAACAGGGCTAGTGGCCCTGCCCAACGCTGTTATTCCTCTTTCCTGCTCACTTTTTTGCCGTGGTATGTATACAGTACGGCTGGCATAAGGAAAAACAGTAACGTGAAAGTCGAATTACGTCTTTACATTTTGACTTTTTCCGGCTACAATATATAATGAATCCAACCTGTAAGAATGGAGGAACTCAAAATGAGCATAAAAAGAATTGGTGTACTTACCAGCGGTGGCGATGCACCCGGCATGAACCCCTGCGTCCGTGCAGTCGTTCGCACTGCCCTGTATCATGGCCTGGAGTGTTATGGCATTCGACGCGGATGGAATGGCTTGATCACCGGCGATGTAGTCAAGCTGGATGAAAAAAGTGTATCCCATACAATCAACAGGGGCGGTACAATCCTGTATACGGCGCGAAGCAAGGAGTTTATGACTGAGGAAGGTCAGAGAAAAGCTGTTTCTACCTGCAAATTCCTTGGTTTGGACAGCATTATTGCCATTGGCGGTGATGGCACATTCCGCGGCGCTCGCGCTCTGAGCAAGTATGGCATTAACGTGATCGGAATTCCCGGTACAATTGATAATGATATCAGCTGCACGCATTACTGCATTGGCTTTGACACTGCCGCAAATACCGCGATCGAGTGTATCGATAAACTGCGCGATACCATGCAGTCTCATGAGCGTTGCTCCGTGGTTGAGGTGATGGGCAGAAACGCCGGGTATCTTGCGATGTACGTTGGCCTGGCTGTCGGTGCCACTGCCGTTCTGGTGCCCGAGGAGGAAATTGACTTTGAGCGGGATGTCGTTGAAAAGATCCGCAAAGCACGGCTGAATGGTTTTACACACTATATGATCGTGGTTGCAGAGGGCGCTGGTTCAGCTTCTGATATTGCTGCTAAAATCAAGGAAGCTACCGATTTGGATCCCCGCGTGACTGTATTGGGACATATCCAGAGAGGCGGAACCCCCACCGGACGTGATCGTGTCAATGCCACAAAGATGGGTTATTTGGCGGTTGAGCTTCTGCTGCAGGGTAAGACAAATCGGATTGTCTGTACGCACGATGGCGGGTTTACGGACGTTGATATTGACGAGGGACTGTCCATGAAAAAAAGCATCCAGAAAATGGAAGTGGACCTGCTTGCAGCAATGACCGGCATTTAACATTCTTCCCCCCTGCTGTATTCATAAAAAGTAATCAAAAAAGTCTGCCGTTTAAGGACGGCAGACTTTTTATGCTTTTGGATGGCATTTATCATAAACAGATTTCACTTTTGCGTTAACCAGTGAAGCATACATTTGTGTAGAGGAGATGTCACTGTGTCCCATCAATTCCTGGAGCGCGCTGAGATCCGCCCCGTTTTCCAGAAGATGAACAGCAAAGCTATGACGAAGAGTGTGCGGTGTTATGTCTTTCTTAATTCCTGCCTTAGACTGATAATATTTCAGTATTTTCCAGAACCCCTGCCGGCTCATGCGTACGCCGCTCACATTGACAAACAACGCATCTTCTGAAGCGCTTACTGCCATCAGGGGTCGTGCATCATTTAAATAACTCGCAAGTGCTTTCAAAGCGGCAGGATACAAGGGAATCACACGGGACTTCTTAGCGCCATTGCAGCGAACGACGCCCATTCCCAAGTTTACGTCCTCGACATTTAGATCGATCAATTCCGTAACACGAATCCCGGTCGCGTACATAACCTCAAGCATCGCTTTGTCACGAAGCCCTTTAGAATCTGTCGTAACTGGCTGCGAAAGAAGAAGCTCCACTTCCCTGCCTGTCAAAATCTGAGGAGGCTTGCGCTCGCCACGATCCACATGAATCTGATCGGTAATCGGGGATGCTTCCAGGAATCCGGAAGACACGGCGTATACGTAGAAGTTTTTAAGGCTGGCAAGCGTACGTGATACCGTTGCACCAGACTTCCCCTGATCCTGTAGATGGGTAAGATACGCGCTGATATTCTGTTGTACAGCATTCAGCAGCTCGATCCTCTCCGTGCGCTCCAGCCAGTCAGAAAACTGGCGAATATCACGCATATAGGAGGAAACCGTATTACCGGACGCCTTTTTTACCTTACTCAGGTAATTTTCATAAGTGCTTATTATGTCCAGCATGAAACAGCCTACCAATTTACCCTTTCGTAGAATCTATCAAGCACACAAAAGGTGCTATAATGCGGTAATCCAATATAGTGGTAAACACGATCGCGGCAAACACGGCACAGGTAATGAAAAGCCAGTGTAGCCTATCCGACATGGAAACTGAGCAGAGCCAGTACCAATACAGCAGCGGAAGCGTCGTACAGCCACTAAATAGAAGAAAGTATCGAAGAAGCCATCCGCCAGAGCCAAAGCTCACAAGGATTCCCAATGAAACAAAAGAAAGCAGGAACGCCTTCACAAAGCATACGCCTGCGATTGCCAAAGGCATCGAGAAGGCGCCAAAAAAAGCGGACAGCAGAAAAGGTAGCAGAGCTGCGTTCAGCAGGCCAACGATCGACGCAGAACAAGAAATGGTTCTGTGCATCAAAGGAAATGTCTCTGGTGAAAAAAAGAAATACGGAAAAGCACCGAATAACAAGCCGCTGATCCAACACGTTGCAAGAACGAGCGGCATTCCCTTGCGAGCATTCAGACGTGCAGAAAAACAATTTTTGTGCATCCCAAAGCCACCTCCGAACACAGACAGACTACCAAAAACCTGCTTACGAAAAAAGGGAGCCGGTATGTCACAAGGGATAGAATATTTCGTAAAATCTTCACGTACATACTATACTCCATTTCTTACAAAAATTCAAGCTTTTTTAGCCAAAATTGCTTTTTTTGTAAATTATGACGGATAATTATGTAAACAAAATTATGTAAACTGAAACTTAGAGTATTGCTGATTCTTTATCATTTTAAATTGTTGTCCCTATATGTTGCGGTTGAACGATATGTGCGCCACTAAATATTGGATTTGCAAGACTGCTTGCAAATCCAATATTTAAGGTAATATTTATTTACCTCCTAGCCTATTGACGCTTGTTATCCGCCGGGAGCCTGCTTTTCTTCCTCCCTCCCCTTTCATTTCAAGCATACAAATGACTGCACTTCCACACAGAATAAGGATCCCGGTGGTTCCAATGCCAGAGAATTGGCCTCCAAAAAATAGGGCACTGATTATTAACAGTGTCACCCAATACAAAATACCCGCAATTGCGCATGTCAATAGTTTTCTTCTCTTGATAATGCTGCAGGCTGTTTTTGTCCCGATCATCGATGTGACCAGCAACATAATAGCAATCCCATAACCAACTTTCTCCCATTCCAGCTTTTCCGAACTGATCAATTTTGCCAGGAATGCGGATAGCATCAACATGACACCCAGGCTGATACTGGTAGCGATTGCGAATCCGGCAGGCATGGAAAGCGCTCTACCTGTCACCTTATGGTTACGCATCATTCTCAGGTCCCCCTTTCTCTTCATTCTATTCACCCACGATATAAAAATACCGGGACAGACGTACGCCTGTCCCGGATATGTTTCCATTCATAAAAAACAGGAAGATACGCAAACACGCACCTTCCTGTTTTCTATGGTGGGCGAGGCGGGACTTGAACCCGCACGTCCGCAGTGAACACTAGAACCTGAATCTAGCGAGTCTACCAATTCCACCACTCGCCCATATTCTGCCGTCATCTCTCAACGACTGGACTATGGTAACACAGGTTTTTAAATTTGTCAACCGGAAAATTCCCTATCGGCTTATCTTTTCTTTTTCGGGCTTTACAGCACTCGATATTCCGGCTATAATATACAGAAACCATTCTGGAGGACACGATATGCTGAAGGGAAAAACCGTTTTGCTGGGTGTTACCGGCGGTATTGCCGCCTATAAAGCAGCAGCACTGGCATCCGCACTGGTCAAGCAGCATGCTGCCGTTGAGGTGGTCATGACAAAAAATGCCACGGAATTTATTACGCCGCTGACCTTTGAGCAGCTCACCGGGCGCAAGGTTATGGTTGACACCTTTGATCGGAATTTTGTGCATCAGGTGGAGCACATTTCTCTTGCCCAGCGCACGGATCTCGTTATCATTGCTCCCGCCACCGCCAATGTCTGCGCAAAGCTGGCACACGGACTGGCTGACGATATGTTGACAACGACCGTACTCGCCTGCCGCTGCCCCAAGCTGATTGCCCCAGCCATGAACACCAATATGTACGAGAATCCGGTAACGCAGGACAATCTGGACATCCTGCGCCGGTATGGCTGGGAGGTGATCTCCCCTGCCAGCGGCCGGCTTGCCTGCGGTGCGGTCGGCCCGGGCAAGCTTCCGGAGCCGGAAGAACTGCTGCAATATGTTTTGCGGTATCTGGCGCTGCCGCATGATTTGGACGGGAAACGGGTTCTCATCAGCGCCGGGCCAACTCAGGAGTCTTTGGACCCCGTCCGCTATCTGACGAACCATTCCACAGGAAAGATGGGATATGCCCTTGCCCGCATGGCAATGCTGAGAGGCGCGGATGTAACCTTGGTATCCGGTCCTGTTTCTATTACGCCGCCGCCCTTTGTTCGGGTTGTTCCGGTGATTTCCGCGCAGGATATGTATGCAGAAATTACGTCCCGCGCGCCCCAGTCTGACTATATTTTTATGGCAGCTGCCGTGGCCGATTATACTCCGGTGCAGTATTCAGACGACAAAATTAAAAAACAAGATGGAAATATGCAGATTTCCCTGAAACGGACACAGGATATTCTGGGATATCTGGGGGAGCACCGCACAGATGACCAAATCATCTGCGGATTCTCCATGGAGACCAGAGATATGCTGGAAAACAGCTGGGCAAAGCTGCAAAAAAAGCATGTGGACATGATCTGTGCCAATAATCTGAAGGTTCCCGGCGCCGGCTTCGGGGTGGATACCAATGTGATTACGATCATCACGCAGGCTGATACCACGGAACTGCCACTGCTTTCCAAGGAGGAAGTATCAAATACCATTCTGGACAAAGCAATCGCGCTTTCAAAACAATAAGCCCATAATGAAACGGCTGCCCTGCATGTTGACAGGACAGCCGCATTTTTATAACGCCGTTTCGATGGCTTCCCGGAGATTCCTCACCCGGTATACTGTCAGTCCCTGGGGAATCTCTACTTTTTCTGACCCGCTCCTTGGAATCATGCACTTATGAAACCCCAGTCGGGCTACCTCTCCAAGACGCTGGCTCAGGTGGGATACAGCGCGCACTTCCCCCGTTAAGCCCACTTCTCCGATGGCGACCAAGTCATCCGCAATGGGCACATCCCGGTAAGACGAGGCGATTGCCAGCGCCACCGGCAGGTCAGCGCCCGGTTCGTCCAGATGCAGGCCACCGATTACATTGATGTAGGCATCAAAGGCACTCAGCTTCATTCCGGCCCGCTTTTCCGCAACAGCCATCAGGAGTACCGCACGGTTGAAGTCAAAACCATCCGCCGCGCGGCGTGGTACATTAAAGGTCGTTTTTGCAATCAGTGCCTGAACCTCTGCCAAAACGGGCCGGGTCCCCTCCATGACACAGGCGACACAGGTTCCGCTGGCACCCTCGGGCCTCCCTTCCAGCAGCATTTGGGAGGGATTCGGTACTTCCACGAGGCCGGTATCCAGCATTTCAAATACGCCAATCTCATTCGTTGAACCGAAGCGATTTTTGGCCGCACGCAGGAGACGATAGGAAGTATTGGGATCGCCCTCAAAGTACAAAACGCAGTCCACCATGTGCTCCAGCACTTTCGGACCGGCAATGTTGCCGTCCTTGTTGATGTGGCCCACCACGAACACCGTGATTCCTTGTGCTTTGGAAAGCTGCATCATGGTCATGGTGCAGTCCTTAACCTGAGAGACGCTGCCGGGCGAGGAATCGTTGTCTTCATTGTACAGCGTCTGAATGGAGTCGACAATCAGAATCTCCGGCTTCATCTCGTCCACAGTCTCCACAATATCCGAAAGACGTGTTTCGGAGAGAATGAACAGATTCTCGGGAGACACACCCAGCCGTTCCGCCCGGAGTTTCAGCTGGCGCTCACTTTCCTCGCCGGAAACGTACAGCACCTGCCGCCCACTGCACAGGCTGTTGCAGATCTGAAGCAGCAGGGTGGATTTTCCGATACCGGGAGCGCCGCCCACCAATACTAATGAGCCCGCCACCGCACCGCCGCCTAAGACCCGGTCCAGTTCTCCCATACCGGTGGAAAAGCGGATTTCCCCGTCGCCGTCCACCTCGCGAATCCGCTGTGGCCTGCGGCTCATGCCGACAGGCGCGGCTTTCACCTTTCCGGGAGCGACCGGCTTCTCCACGTGCTCCTCCATGGTATTGTAGGCACCACAGCTGGGGCAGCGGCCCATCCACTTTGGCGTCTCATTTCCGCAATTGGTGCAGAAAAAAACGGATTTTGTCTTTGCCATTTTTATCCTCCGTGAGAATCATTGCGTTTATGGTGATTATATCAGCAAATTTTCAGGCGGTCAAGTGTTCGAAAGCTGTTGGCTCAGCGTGGCTCCAATGACACAGCACAGCTTTTTTTGATATTCGGCATTCCTAAGCTTTGCCTCCTCCCGGGGATTTGACAAGAAACCGCATTCAATCAGGACTCCGGTGCATTGGATATTCTCCATCAGGTATACGCCGCTGATCGGCTTACTTTTCCGGTTGCTGCCGGGGTTCAGCGCTGTGACCAATTCACTTTGAAGCTTCTGCCCCAGTTCTTTGCTCCCATCGGTTTTTGCGTAGAATACCTGCGCACCGCTGTATCGGGAGTCACTGAACTGATTCTGATGAATGCTGATAAATACCGCGCCGGGCGTTTCATTGACGATTCTGACCCTTTCCTTCAAATCCGATATTTTCTTCCGTGCAATGGTGTCGCCGGTCGTATAGATGGAGACATCCGATGTACGTGTCATGCGCGTTTGATAGCCCAGCAGGTGCAGCAGGTCATCCAGCTTTTTCGATATGGCCAGATTATACTCACTTTCCATGCGTCCTGTACAGGAAGTAGCGCCTCCATCCTCCCCTCCATGACCGGGATCAATCACAATGCAGTGCTTCCGTACAAACGGCAGTTCTTCGGAGATCACAGTCACCGCCATGCTTCCCCAATACGCGCACAGCAGCGTCAGCGTCATGACCCCAACGCAGAACAGATAATACTTCCACCTTTTCAAATGCACCACCTCCTGCAATTTTTATGCGGTGGCAGCCCTTTTCTGAACATCCCGCGGGGAGAAAACATAGTATGACGTGGACGAAAATCCGACTCTATCTTTCAGGAGGTATCGAAATTGGACAGACAAATTCAGGAACCGTCCTATCGGGACGGACGCTTACCTGCCATGGCACCCCTGGCGAATCCTTATGTTCCCTTCCAGATGGAAAACCCCGCAAGATATGAAGCAAAAAAGGGTCTGGTTCGGGGTACCCTCTTCCCGGGTCTGGATCTGCCGTTTATGGGTATGGTCAATCAGTATGAGCTGCCGCCAACAACGCTGGCAGAGCTTCAATCGCTGGGCTTTGCCGTTCAGGAGCTGGCGCTTTACCTAGACACGCACAGGGAAGATCAGGAAGCACTGGCACTGTACAGGGAGTATCAGCAAATGTACGACAAGTGCAGGCAGCTGTATATCCAGGAACATGGTCCGCTGACCCACGGCATGCCTGCCACCGCCGAGGGATATACCTGGCTGGATGACCCATGGCCCTGGGAATACTGCGCAAATAAGGAGGCGTAACCATGTTTGTATATGACAAGAAGCTGCAATACCCCGTGAAAATTTCCAATACCAATCCCCGGCTGGCGGCAATCATCATTTCTCAGTATGGTGGTCCTGACGGAGAACTGGGCGCTTCCCTGCGCTATCTGTCTCAGCGCTACTCCATGCCCTTCGACGAATTGAAGGGGCTGCTGACCGATATTGGTACTGAAGCATCAGAAATGCTCCGTAGTGCCTTGGTATCTGCGGGCAGCATTTTGGATACTGCGTAAGTCCATGTAAAAGGAAGCAGGTTAAGGTATACTTCGATATGTTCCGAGTCAGTCACTACCATTTTATTCAGGATGTGCTTGTAAAACACATCCTCATATGCTGCGCCGGAAATGATCTCATCAATCGCATCAGTAATTGTCCGGATCCGTTCCTGCTGCTTTTCGCGCTGAATCTGGTATATGCTGCTTTCTATGCCCACGCCGGACATATCCTGATGGATAACCGGCTGAATGACGCTGAGCAGATGACTGATAACCTTTTTCCTGTCATATTGCAGACTATGGGTTACCAGATACATGATATGGACGGCATCTTCATTGCGGATACCGGTGCCGGAACACCCAACGTGGTTTCCCGATGGGTCAATGTGGAGGGGACCATTCCTCACTGCTTCATAGCACCTCCATGCTTTATACCTGCTTCCATCCTGCCGCTGTTTATACCGGGAAACATAGCTTGCACCACAACATCCACACTTGATTTTTCCGGAAAACGGGTAGCGGTTGGAGTGCTTTGATTTCCCGGTCTGAGAATCGGACCGTTCGTCCAGAATTCGATTTGCTTCATCAAACAGTTCCCGGGAAATAATCGGCGCATGGTGATCTTTGATGATTACGAATTCTTCCTGACCTTTGTTGTACTTTTTATCGTGGGACAGGTAATCCGGCGTATAGGTTTTCTTTTGAACCAGATCACCGCAGTATTTTTCATTCCGAAGGAGCCGAAGAATCACCGTATTGCACCACTCTTTCCCCCGCATCGGCACAATCCCTTCTTCCCGCAGCTCCCGGCAAATCACATGGGTGCCTTTTCCCTCATTAACGAATTTATGAAAGATCCGGCGTACCACTTCCGCGCCATCTTCGTTAATTGTCATCTTTCCATCTTTCACGTCATACCCAAGCATGCTCCTTCCAAAGACAATCCCCTGCTCCATCCGCCGTTTCTGTCCCCATTTGACACGTTCGGAGGTCTTTCTGCTCTCCTCCTGAGCAATGGAGGACATGATGGCCAGACGCAATTCCGCATCCCCGTCCAGGGTATTGATGTTGTCGCTCATAAAAATCACACCGACTCCGTGTCGTTTCAGTTCTCGGGTATAGGAAATGCTGTCCAATGTATTTCTCGCGAAACGGGAGATCTCCTTCGTAATAATCAGGTCGATTTCACCGTTTTCTGCACAGGCAATCATTCGGTTAAACTCCCTGCGCTTTTTCGTTGTGGTTCCGGACAAACCTTCATCCGCAAAAATGTCGTACAGCTCCCAGTCCGGGTGATACTGAATGTATTGGCGGAAATACCGCTGCTGGCTTTCGTAGGAATTGGCCTGATCCTCATGGTCGGTGGAAACCCGGCAGTATGCAGCAACACGCTTTTTCACCTGATGGTACCGGTGTTCCTCATTCAAACGTTCATATCGATTGACAGACACGGCAAATGCTCCCTTCTGATGTTTTGCCGCCATGCAGGCACGCAAATATGGAAAGCACCAGACCCTAAGTCTGGTGCTTATCCTTTGCATACAGGTTGTCGATCCCAATAAGACACCTGTCTCTTTGATTGCGGCTGATCAGATTTCGATTCTCCAGAGAATAGAGAACCGCCTTTTCCAGAAGAATCAAAAAATCCCTGTGTTCCTGTGCGTTCAGCTCTGGAATGGATTCTCCAACGTATACATATTCCTTATGATGATGCAACAGGCAGCACCTCCACCCCCTACTATATGGGGTTCAGAAAAGATACATGCCCTTGCAGTCACCCTAACCATCCAAACCGTCAGTCTTTCCTCCATACCTTCTCCCACCACTGCCCCACATTGCGGCAGCAGGATGCCAGCGTGTAGAACGCGGTACGCATTTGAATTCTGAGAATGCCCCACATTCCGGACTCCACATCCCAGCGCAGGGCGCCGGAACGGTAGAGGTAGTCGCCGGGACAGCCGGAAGCGCCGCCCAGCAGTTCCAGATTGTAGACATTGCCCACGCTGATGGCCCCCTTCACCGGCTCCACATTGGACAGTGGATTCTCGGGCTGCTCCCGCCATACATGACCGTGGATCAGGAAAGCTGTGTTCCTGGGCTTATCTCCCGGCATCAGATAGCGGATAATCACCCGCTCTCTGGTGTAAGCCTTAAGCACCGGAGTGGCAGGCTCCCCGTGCACCTTGGAATCAAATAGTTTGGAAGCCAGCGGCACCCTCTGAAAGCGGTTCCGATACACGTTCCATCATCCTTCCACTGGGCAATTGAATACAACCATATTGTATCAAAAATAGGCCCGCAATTGCAAAGGCAGTTTTTCCCAAAGGAAAACAGCTGTTTTTTGTGTAAATTGTCCTTTGCAACCCATCACAAAATGAAGTATACTATGATTGTAACGAGTGGCATCTCTGCGTAAATCCAGTTGCGCAGAGATGCCACTATTTTTTGAAAGAGGGTATCAGAATGAAACGGGTAAAAGCGGCGTGCATCTGCCAGACACTTCATTTCCTGCTGAAGGAGGATGTAGAACACGATTACGCAGTAAAGCTGGTAACGGAAGAAGTGGCGCATTATAAATCGCCGTCGAACCTATGCTTTCCATGGAAGCAGACGAAAAGGCGATTTCCAACTGTCTCAATAAAAAGTCTTGATCCGGAAACAACATTGATGCTTATGCCCTTTACTTTTTCTGTCATTTTGATACAATGTCAGGGTGATACAAAGGAAAGGAAGAATTGTCCATGGAAAATCGCAATGACCTCTGGCTGGAAAGCGTCTACAGCGACGGCACCCCTGCCTTCGTCAGCAGCCCTTGCCCAAAGTTGTTTGAAACCGTTACCATCAGGCTGCGTTTTTACCGGGATGCGCCGGTGAACTGTGTTTTTCTGCGTACCGTTCCCAACGGTGTGGAGCAGTTGATCCCGATGACCCGTGGGAAGGAAGAAAAGGGGCTTGTCTACTACGAAGCTCCGCTACAGATGACAGAAAAACGAATGCAGTATCAATTCTATCTGGTCTGTGAGAATGTGATTTACTTCTATACGCAGAAGGAAATCACCACCTATGTGCCGGATCACACCTACGATTTCGTGCTGCTGGCGGATTATGTCCAGCCGGAGTGGGTCAAGGACGCGGTGTTTTACCAGATATTCCCGGAACGGTTCTGCAACGGTGACCCCTCAAACGATGTTCGCACCGGTGAATACTCTCAGGATGGTCACCCGGCCATTCACATGGAGCACTGGGAAGATACGCCGCTGCCCTATAAGAAGGGCTACTGCATGGATTTCTTCGGCGGCGATCTGCAGGGCATCCGGCAGAAGATTCCCTATCTGAAAGAACTGGGCGTGACTGCCCTGTACTTAAACCCCATTTTTGTGGCGCCCTCTGTACATAAGTACGACTGCCTGGATTACTTCCATGTGGATCCCCATCTGGGCGGAGATCAGGCGCTGGCGGAGCTGAGCCAGGCGCTTCACGAGAATGGCATGAAGCTGATTTTGGATATCTCCATCAACCACACCGGCATCGCCCACAAGTGGTTCAATCGGGACGGCGCCTTCTTCGATAAGTCCATCGGAGCCTACAACAACCCGGACAGCCCGGAGCGGGAATACTATTTCTTTGCGCCCGACAATTCCTATCACAAATGGTTGGGCGTGGATACCCTGCCCACCCTCAACTATACCTCTGAGGCGCTGCGGGACGTGATCTACCGCGGGGAAGATTCTGTTCTGAAAAAATGGCTGAAGCCGCCCTACAGCATTGACGGCTGGCGATTTGACGTGGCAGATACCTTCGGCAGGAAGGACGAACTTCAGCTGGCCCACACCCTCTGGCCCGAGATTCGCGAAAGTATTCGCGCTGTTAACCCCCAGGCCTATATTCTGGCGGAGGACTGGGGCGACTGTGCTCAGTATTTGCAGGGAAATGAATGGGACGCACCGATGAATTACTACGGCTGCGGCAGAGTCATCCGGCAGTTTTTGGGGGAGCCGGATCTGTTCATGGCGAGAAACGCCGTTCTTCGCAGCGTGCCCTACCGGATGACGGCGAAGGATGTGAAAAACCGCGTTTTGGAGCATCTTGCGAAGCTGCCCTATGTGATGTGGGAGAACCAGTTTAACCTGTTTGACAGCCACGATGCCAGCCGCCTGCACAACAATCCCATAATTTCTCAGGAAAGCTACCGGGGGGCGGTGATTTTCCAGTTCCTGCTCACCGGCGCGGCTTCTGTCTACTACGGAGACGAAGCGGAAATTGACGGAACGCTGGGCACGAATGAGGGCTGCCGCTATCCCATGCCCTGGAGCCGGGACATTCCCTCCTGTGACGCTTATCGTCTGATTCACACCATGACCCACCTGAAGGCAGATCACAAAGCGCTGCGGCAGGGTGGTATGAAATTCCTGTACGCCGAGGGCAGTGTGGTAGCCATCGCCCGGTTCTGGGAGGATGAGGTTTTCGTCGGAGTAATCTCTACAGAGCGGCAGGATGTGAAAATCCGGCTGCCTCTTGGTGCGGTGGGCGCAACCACGCCTAAGGAACACGCGGATATCTTCGGAACGCCCTTGGAGTACCGCCCAGTAGACGGCTACAGCATCGAACTGACCGTGAAAGCCGGACAGTCCTACCTTATGGAGTGCCGCTAAAACTGACAGGCAGTGCCTTTCCCCTGCTTTTTGGAACATTTCCGATGCTTCTCCGGGTACAGAGGAACTGGGTCACCTGGAGATGATTGGCGCGATTGTGCATCAGCTGACAAGGAATCTCAATGATGGTCAGATCAAAGACGCCGGATTTGCGCCATATTTCGTTGACCACACCGCAGGCGTATATCCCACCGCCGCGTCCGGCAGCCCCTGGAACGCTGCCAGCATGGCCGTCAAGGGAGACCCTATGGCAGATCTGGTGGAGGACCTCGCGGCGGAGCAGAAAGCGCGGGTTACCTATGACAATATTCTCAGGCTCAGTGACGATCCCGATGTCAACGATGTGATTAAGTTCCTGCGTGAACGGGAAATCGTCCATTTCCAAAGGTTCGGAGAAGCCGCGCAATTATTGCGGGAGAAACTGAATCAGAAAAATGTATACTATATGAATCCTGCAATGGATATGTAAGTACAAAACCTCCCGTTCCGGTTTGGAACGGGAGGCTGTGTTTTTTGGGGGATATCAGCGATTTTTCAGCAGCGCTTCAATCTTCTTGATGGGGTCGCAAATGGAGGAGACACTCATCTCATGGTTGATGGCAACAACAAAGTAGGCGCAGTACTTGGAGCAGTCCACGTCAAAGTACCATTCTCTGCTCAAAAGCTCCGGCTTGCGGTAGGTCAGGTTGGTACCGAGAACGGCAGTCAGCGTACCCTCCCGGACCGCCTCATCGAACTTGGCGACACCACTGGTAAACAGCGGGAAGGTAGCGTTGGCAATAATGTTCTTAGCCCCGCGCTTTTTCAGTTCTCCGGCAACCTCCAGCATACTTTCGCCGGAAGCGATAATATCATCGGCAATGAAAACGGTCTTCCCTTCCACGCTCTCACCGAGATACTCATGCGCAACGATCGGGTTACGGCCATTCACTACCCGGGTATAGTCCCGGCGCTTGTAGAACATACCAAGATTGCAGCCCAGAACACTGGAAAAATACATATTCCGGTTGATGGCGCCTTCATCAGGGCTGATGACAATAAAGTCATCCTTGTCAAAGCTCAGCTCGGGCATCTTACGCAGAAGTGTTTTCAGCACCTGATAGGTAGGCATCACATTATCGAAGCTCATCAGCGGAACCGCGTTCATCAGCCGTGGATCGTGGGCATCGAAGGTAATGATGTTCTGAACACCCATGCTCTGCAGCTCCTGCAAAGCAACCGCGCAGTCCAGGCTTTCCCGAGCAACACGCCGGTGCTGCCGGCCGCCGTACAGACTGGGCATGATAACCGTCATACGGTGGGCTCTGCCTGCCACTGCCTGAATCAGCCGCTTCAGGTTCGCAAAGTGGTCATCCGGAGACATATGGTTTTCCTGACCGAACAGATTATAGGTCAGGCTGTAGTTGCCGGGGTCTACGACGAAGAAAATATCGTCTCCCCGGACAGACTCCTTGACGAGGCCCTTTGCGTCGCCGCTTTGAAAGCGGGGGCAGTCACAGTCAATGACAAACGTGTCCTTCTCAATGCCAGCTTCCCTTGCCCACGCGCGCAGGTGACCATCAATCAGGTTAGTCAGTTCCTCAGCACCCGGACAAGCAATCAATCCAAGATGCGCGACCTGCGTATCCGGATTGAAAAAATCTGACGGCGTGATATTGTTGTTCGACATGGTAATATCTCTCCTCCATCTCAACGCTACAGTATTCATAATGAAATGCAATGCGATAGAAACCAACACTTTCATTGTAGCACATTCTTCACAGAACCGCTACAGGAATTTTGCAAAATTCGACAATTCTTGCGCTTTGCTGATTGCCGCCGGTTTTTACCGCCCGGTACTGGTAATTTTGACAGAACTTTTAAGAATCATCCAGCCGAATAGAAAATCACACGTCAGAAACCTCGCATGAGAACATACATGAGAAAAAATAAGCCGCTGCGTCACACAGCGGCTTACATACTGTCAGTCCTTCTCAATGAGATACGCGTTCACAATTTCACCGTAAAACGCGGTATGCATATCGGGCGCCGCCTCAGCCCCCACCGGAGGATAGAATTTTCCAATTACCTCCCGGGGCATTTGTGCAAGCTCCTGCTTCTGCCGGTAGATCACCTTACACTCCAACGTCAGGGGAAACTGCACAATTCCCGGGGCTGCTACCACATCGGAATCCACAGTTTCCAGCTTCCTGTCGCGGATTTTGTCGGTGTCGCGGCCCGACTTGCTGCCGCAGTAGCCAAGTATCTCCCGGTTTTCCTCGTTCATCGGAACATTGACCGTAAATTCCCCGGATTCCTCCAAGAGCTGCTTTGTATAGCGGCTGTCGCGCACATAGGCAATAAAAATGGGCTTCCCCCATTCCACGCCGATCTTGCCCCAACCGATGGTCATGGTATTCACACGGTCGCCAACGCGGGTCGTCAGCAGTACGCCCTTACGCAGCGCTTTGCAGATCACACCGGCGTAGTCAAAAGCATCTACATTTTTCTTCATAAAATCACTCCTTATTCCATATTATAACATGGGTATCCGCTCAATGCAACGACAGCATAAGAAAAAATGTTTTTCATTGACAATCTCGCCGCAGCCTGTATAATGAATCTGTAGATTTCCCCGGAGGTAACACAGATATGAATCATCTGGTATTTCAAACGGACTTTGGCCTTGTGGACGGCGCGGTCAGCGCCATGTACGGCGTTGCGTATTCCGTTCACCCCCAACTGAATATTCACGACCTGACCCACGACATTACCCCTTACAATATTTGGGAAGCCAGCTATCGCCTAATCCAGACGATTCGTTACTGGCCCCAGGGCACCGTATTTGTGTCTGTGGTAGACCCCGGTGTCGGCTCTGACCGAAAGAGCGTTGTGGGCAAGACCGCCAGTGGGCACTATATCGTTACGCCCGATAACGGTACACTAACCCATGTGATCCGGTTTGACGGCATTGAGGAAGTCCGGGAAATCGATGAAAATGTGAACCGGCTCCCCCGCTCCGGTGAAAGCTACACCTTCCACGGTCGGGATGTCTACGCATATACCGGTGCGCGGCTTGCCAGCGGCATCATTGATTTTGCCGAGGTCGGCCCTCTGCGGGACACAGACTCGCTGGTGCGGCTTCCCATCATCGAGCCAAGGCTGGATGGCCACGCCGTGTGCGGCACCATTGATGTTTTGGATGTGCGGTTCGGCAGCCTGTGGACCAACATCCCCCGGACACTGTTCCTGCAAACCGGCATTCAATACGGTGATCGTGTAAGCATTACCATCGAAAACGATACCCGCTGTGTCTACCGCAACATTATTCTGTTTGCCAGGAGCTTCGCGGATGTGTATGTTGGCGAGGCGCTGGCCTATGTCAACAGTCTGGACTGCGTCGCTGTTGCCATCAATCAGGGCAGCTTTGCCCGGGCCTACAACATCGGCACAGGCAACTCCTGGCGAATCCGAATTGAGCCGTTTAAGGGCTTCTGAGAGAAACTGTTTTGGCATTTATGCCTGAATAGAAATTACTATGGAGGTAGAAAATATGAAGAAATTCTCTGTGAAAACCATCGTTGCCATTGGCATCGGCGCCGCCCTGTTCTTTGTTCTGGGCCGCTTTGTTGCCATCCCCAGCCCCGTGCCCAATACCAGCATCTCTGTGCAGTACGGTCTGCTGGCATTCCTGGCCGTGGTCTACGGCCCCGTTGCCGGCGCTCTGGTCGGTTTCATCGGACACACGCTGATCGACTTCAGCTACGGCTGGGGTGTGTGGTGGAGCTGGGTCATCGCTTCCGGCGTGTTCGGTCTGCTGATGGGCCTTGCCGCCAAGACTCTGAAGATGGAGGAAGGCGAGCTGGGTAAGAAGGGCCTGATTAAGTTCAATATCTCCCAGCTGGTTTGCCACCTGATCTGCTGGCTGGCTGTGGCCCCTGTGCTGGATGTATACATGATGGGCGAGCCTTGGGACAAGCTGATCGCTCAGGGCCTGATGGCCGCTGTTGCCAACGCTGTTACCACTGCCATTGTTGGCAGCCTGCTGTGCATCGCCTACGCCGCAACCAAGACTAAGGCCGGCAGTCTGACTAAGGAATAATTTACAGCATTGCAAAGGCAGGCGCAACCGCCTGCCTTTGTTCGTCAGGAGGAATCCTCATTGGAGAATGAACCCATTATCCGTTTTCAGGACTTCGGTTTCCAGTATAGCGCTCAGGCGGAGCCGACCCTGTACCACATCAATCTGGACATTCACAAGGGCGAAAAGGTGCTGATTGCCGGGCCCTCCGGCTGCGGCAAGTCCACCCTTGCCCACTGCATCAACGGCCTTGTACCCAATTCCTATCCCGGAAAGTCCACCGGCAGTCTGACCATCGGCGGCAAGAATGTGAAGGATCAGGGCCTGTTTGAACTGTCACAAACGGTTGGAACCGTTTTGCAGGATTCCGATGGGCAGTTTATCGGCCTGACGGTGGCGGAGGATATTGCCTTTGCGCTGGAGAATGATTGCGTGCCGGTCGGCCCTATGCATGACACGGTAGCGCGTATTGCGGAACTTGTGGATGTTAAGCAGGTTCTGAACCATGCGCCCCACGAAATATCCGGCGGGCAAAAGCAGCGGGTTGGCCTGGGCGGCGTTATGGTCGGAAACGTTGACGTTCTGCTGTTCGATGAACCGCTCGCCAATCTGGACCCCGCTACCGGGAAACAGGCCATCGTTCTGATCGACGAGATTCAGAAGCGGACCGGCTGCGCCGTCATTATTATCGAGCACCGGGTAGAGGATGTGCTCTATCGACCGGTGGACCGCGTCATCCTGATGGAGGATGGGTGTATTCGCTATGATGGAGACCCGGACTCGCTGCTGTGCACCGATTTGCTTCCCGGCTGCGGCATCCGGGAGCCGCTGTATGTCACTGCACTGAAATACGCGGGTGTTGCATTGTCAAAAGCGATGCGCCCCTCCTACCTCCCGGAGCTGACGCTCAGCGATGCGCAGAAGGAGCAGGTGCACTGCTGGTATGAGCAGCATCCCAATGCCGAAGTCAATGCCGCCGCGCCGGTACTGCTCCGGGCAGAAAATCTAGATTTTACCTATGACGGCGGGCACTATGCCCTGCGGGGTGTCAGTGTGACGGTCCACAAGGGGGAGATGCTCAGCATTGTCGGCACCAACGGCGCCGGAAAGTCCACCTTCTCCAAGGTAGTCTGCGGTTTTGAGAAAGCCCAGAGCGGTATTTTGGAACTGAACGGCATCGACCTGAACACCTTGTCCATCAAGGAGCGGGCTGACCACATTGGTTATGTGATGCAGAATCCCAATCAGATGATTTCCAAGACGCAGATTTATGACGAAGTGGCGCTGGGCCTTCGAAACCGGCAGGTGCCGGAGGAGGAAATCCGTCCCCGAGTGGAGGAATCGCTGAAAATCTGCGGACTGTACCCCTTCCGAAACTGGCCCGTTTCCGCCCTGAGCTATGGGCAGAAGAAGCGCGTGACGATTGCTTCCATTCTGGTTCTGAAGCCGGAGATGATTTTGCTGGACGAGCCTACCGCCGGTCAGGATTTGAAGCATTACACGGAAATTATGGATTTTCTGCGGGAGCTGAACCGTCAGGGTATCACGGTTGTCCTGATTACCCACGATATGCACCTGATGCTGGAATACACCCCCAGAGCGGTGGTATTCCATGCGGGCAAGGTCATCGCCGACAAGTCCGCGGCAGAGGTGCTGAACGATCCCCAGATTGTAGCGGAAGCCCACCTGAAGGAAACCTCGCTGTACCACCTTTCCGCCCTGTGCGGCATTGACAATTCCGAAGAGTTCACCCGCCGCTTTATTGCCAGAGACCGGGAGGTGCGCAAATGACCAACCTCTTTAATTATATCGACCGTCCCTCCCCCATCCACCGGCTCACAGGCGCCTGCAAGCTGGTGTGTCTGATCCTGTGGACACTGGCTGCCATGACCAGCTTCTACACACCGCTGCTGGTGGCTATGACCGTCGCCGCTGTACTCCTTTTCCGCATCGCAAGGCTGAAGCTACAGGACATTTCCGTCACGCTGGGGATCATGTGCATCTATATTGTGATGAACAACATTCTGATTTTCCTGTTCAGCCCTATGCACGGAACCAATATCTATGGTACGAAAACGGTTCTGTTCCACATTGCCGGCCCCTACAGCGTGACGGCGGAACAGCTGTTCTACCACCTCAATGTGATTCTGAAAAACGCCTGCACCATCCCCATCGTTCTGCTGTTTGTGTGCACAACGAATCCGTCCGAGTTTGCCGCCTCCCTGAACCGCATCGGCATCAGCTACCGTATCAGCTACGCTGTGGCACTGGCGCTGCGGTATATCCCGGACATTCAGCGTGAGTACCGGGACATTTCTCTGGCCCAACAGGCCCGGGGAACGGAAATGAGCAAAAAGGCCAATCTGATTCACCGCCTGAAAGCTGCCAGCTCAATCCTGATTCCTCTGATTCTTTCCTCCATGGAACGAATTGAAACCATTTCCAATGCCATGGAGCTCCGGGGCTTTGGCAAGGACAAGAAACGCACATGGTACTCCGGCAGACCCTTTTCAAAAATGGATCTTGCCTGTATGCTGAGCTGCGCCGTTCTGATGCTCCTGTCACTGACGCTGACTTATCTGAACGGCGGACGGTACTTTAATCCCTTCCGATAAAATAGCCGCGCCGGGAAAGCTGTCTTTCCCGGCGCAATTTTTTATTCCCCAGTCAGATTGTCGTCATCCTTCGCAAACTTTGCAACCATGCCGCTGAGAGCCAGTACCGCCAGCAGGTTGGGAATGACCATCAGGCCATTGAACATATCGGACATATCCCACACCAGAGAAACCTTCTGGAAAGAACCGATGGCGATGAAGACCAGCGCAATGACACCATAAGCCACCCGAGCTGCCTTCTTCCCCTTGAACAGGGCCTTCACATTGGATTCTCCGAAGAAATACCAGCCGATAATGGTGGAGAACGCAAAGAACAGCAGGCAGATTGCCACGAAGGCGTTGCCGAAGCTGCCAAAGGAATGGTTGAAGGCCGCCTGTGCCAGTGCGGTGCCGCTGAGCAGCTCACCGTCAGCGCCCACAGTGCCAAGAACACCGGAGGTCAGAATGACCAGTGCGGTCATGGTCAGAACGATAAACGTGTCGATGAACACGCCGATCATGGCCACAACGCCCTGATCCTGAGGTTTCGCAACCTTGGCCAGCGCATGAGCATGAGGGGTGGAACCCATACCTGCCTCGTTGGAGAACAGGCCCCGGGCAACGCCAAAGCGCATGGCTTCCTTTACGGTTACGCCCAGCACACCGCCCAGAACCGCCTGGGGATTGAACGCACCCACAAAAATCGCCTTGAACGCAGGCAGAATGTTTCCGGCATTCATAATGATGGCAATCAGTGAGCCGAGAATGTAGAAGCAGGCCATAATGGGCACCAGTTTTTCCGTGATCGCCGCGATTCGCTTGACACCGCCGAGGAAAATAAAGGCACAAACGCAGGCAATGATCACACCGATCACCGCCTTGGGAACACCAAAGGCGGTATGGAAAGCATCACCGATGGAATTGGACTGCACCATGTTGCCCATGAAGCCCAGAGCAAGGGTGATCGCAACTGCAAAAAACGCAGCCATGAAGGAACCGAGTTTCCCCTTGAACGCGGCCTTGATGTAATAAATCGGTCCTCCGGTGACTTCACCCGCTTCATTGGTCTGCTTGTACTTCTGCGCCAGCACTGCCTCACCATAAATGGTGGACATTCCAAAGAAAGCGGACACCCACATCCAGAACACAGCGCCGGGGCCGCCGGAAGCCAGAGCTGTGGCACAGCCGGCAATGTTACCTGTACCAACCTGGGCAGCAATCGCGGTCGCCAGCGCCTGGAAAGAGCTCATACCCTCCTTACCTGCTCCCTCACCTACCAGCTTGATATTGCCGAAGGCCCGGCGCATACCCTCGCCGAATTTTCGAACCTGGACAAATCGGGTGCGGATCGAAAAAAATACGCCGCTGCCCAAAAGCAGGAACAGTAGCACCAGGCACTTGTTCCAAAGTACGTCATTGACTGCTGCCACGACTTGTGTTACGATTGTTTCCATTTTTTGACCTCTTTCTGACAAACAAAAATCGCTGGACGCAACTGCTCCAGCGAAAAGAAAGCGCGTTTCCCCTGCCAAAACAGGAAACGTACTTACTCTGTCCTTTTACCTGAGAGATTCGGCGGAAAACCGCTTTGCACCTTCGGTACTCAATTCTGAGATTCTCCAGAGCTACATCCATTCTTAGTCCCCACCTGAAAACAGGCGCCTGAGAGTGTTACTCCTTCGGCAGGCTCACGCCATTCCCCTAAGAACTTCGTTTGTCGGTATTTAATTACAGGGATATCATACACGAAGGCCGCGGCTCTGTCAACCGGCATTCTTCATTTTCTGGGATATGGCGAATATATTGTGCATATTGCGCCGGTTTTTCCACTTTTTGCACAAATATTTATTCTTTTTCCATATTGACTTGCAGTCGAATTGTGTTATAATGAACCCATCTCAATTGGAAAGAGTCTTTCCAAAGCAAGATACTGCGACCGCCGGTCCTTGCCGGCTAAGGCCATACGGACAGCCGGGTCGAATGCCGAAGACCGCTTGCGGTTTGGCAACTTCTGTTGCCTTATTGATTGAGTTAAAAGCTCAGTTTTATAAGTTGGTTACTATAAACCGATAGTGCCCCATGGCATAAACTTGTGAAATGGTCAATAAGAGTAGTAAAAGTAATCTTTGCTATATAGACTCTGATCTGATTCGGATGCGATTCCCCTTCTGCGCTGCCGAATGCGAAGTTTGTCGAACCCTCGCGGTTTTCAGATTCCGTTTTTCCTTTGACAGTTCTGAAGTCCGGTCGTTTTGCGTGACACAAGCGGTATGCCGATTTGCGGCGTGCCGCTTTTTTATGTATTTGGACAAAATTCGGGAAAGAAGGAACGATAAATGGACAAAATTATTGAACTGAAAAACATCTCCAAAGCCTTTGACGGAGAGACAGTTCTGGACAATATCAGTCTGGATATTCATGACAATGAGTTTATTACCCTTCTGGGCCCCTCCGGCTGCGGAAAAACTACAACCCTGCGAATCATCGGCGGCTTTGTCTACCCGGATCAGGGCGATGTGATTTTCATGGGAGAACGCATCAACGATGTCCCACCCCACAAGCGCAACGTCAATACGGTCTTCCAGAAATACGCCTTGTTCCCGCACCTGAATGTGTTTGAAAACGTCGCCTTCCCCCTGCGGGAGCGAAAGCTGCCCAAAAAGGAGATCAAGGAGAAGGTCAATAAAATGCTGGACATGGTTATGCTGTCCGGCTTTGCCCACCGCCGTGTCACCAGCCTGTCCGGTGGGCAGCAGCAGCGCGTCGCCATCGCACGGGCACTGGTCAACGAGCCGAAGGTTCTGCTGCTGGACGAGCCCCTGGGCGCGCTGGACCTGAAGCTGCGCAAGGATATGCAGCAGGAGCTGAAAAAGATTCAGAAGTCCACCGGGATTACCTTCATTTTCGTCACCCACGATCAGGAGGAAGCCCTGAGTATGTCTGACACCATTGTCGTCATGAGCGAGGGCAAGATTCAGCAGATCGGCACCCCTCAGGACATTTACAACGAGCCTGTCAACGCCTTCGTTGCCGATTTCATCGGCGAGAGCAATATTGTGGACGGCGTGATGCTGGCGGACTATAAAGTTCGTTTCGGCGGGCAGGTTTTTGACTGTCTGGATACCGGTTTTGCCCCTAACGAGCCCGTGGACGTGGTCATCCGCCCGGAGGATGTGGACATCGTAAAGCCAGAACCCGGCGTGCTTCAGGGCACCGTGACCTCCGTGACCTTCATGGGCGTTCACAACGAGGCCATCGTGGATATTGACGGCTTCAAGTGGATGATTCAGACCACCGACCCGGTGGAGGAAGGCGCGCATATTGGCATTTCTCTGGAACCTGACGCCATCCACATTATGAAAAAGTCCAAGTATTCCGGTATGTTCGGCGACTACTCCTCCTTCTCCAACGAACTGGACGAACTGTCCAATCCCGGAGGTGAAGAGGAAGAATGAGAACCGCAAATCGCAGGCATCCTCAGAACGGCTACCGGATGGCTCTGGCTCCTTACTCCCTTTGGTCTGCCCTGTTTGTTGTGGTGCCGCTGGCGTTCATTGCCTATTACGCCTTTACGGATAATCAGTTTGCGTTTACCACCGAGAATATCACCCGTTTCTTTACCGCAACCAGCAATATTGTGCAGGAAGGCGGCTCCTCCGTGGAGGTCAGAACCTATCTTCTGATCTTCATGCGGTCTGTCAAGCTGGCAGTGATTTCCACCATTATCTGCCTGCTGGTGGGTTATCCCATGGCCTATATCATGTCCCGTGCCAAAGAGCGCACTCAGAAGACCATGGTAACGCTGATTATGATTCCCATGTGGATGAATTTCCTGATCCGCACCTACGCCTGGATGACGATTTTGCAGGATACCGGTATCCTGAACGGTTTCCTTTCCGCGCTGGGTCTTGGAACCGTCCACATCATCGGCACGGAGGCCGCTGTCATTATCGGTATGGTCTATGATTATTTTCCCTACATGGTGCTCCCCATTTACTCCATCCTCGCAAAGCTGGACGGGCGGCTGCTGGAAGCGGCAAGAGATTTGGGCTGCGGAAGCGTTTCCGTTCTGCGGCGGGTGATCCTCCCGCTGAGTATGCCCGGTGTCATTTCCGGCATTACCATGGTTCTGATTCCCTCTATCAGCACCTTCTATATTTCCCAGAAGCTGGGCAACGGCAAGTTCTTCCTCATTGGCGACGCGATTGAAGGGCAGTATGTTGCCAACAATCTGCATTTTGCCGCTGCCATCGCCTTCATCCTGATGCTGATTCTGCTGGTATGTATGGCTGCGGTCAAATATGTCACTGCACGGTATGTGTACGGAGGTGACGAAGAATGAAAACATCTTCCAAAATCTACAGCGGCATCGTATTCGCGATTCTCTTTGCTCCGATTCTGGTGCTGCTTGTATTCTCCTTTAACGAGTCAAAAAGTCTTTCCGTGTTTTCCGGCTTCTCCCTGAAATGGTATCAGGAGCTATTGAAAGACCGCAACACGCTGGAGGCGGTACGCAATACGCTGATTCTGGCGGCTTCCGCCACCGCGATTTCCACAGTTATGGGTACCGCCGCCGCCGTGGGTATCAATAAGCTCCGCTCCAGGTGGTCCAAGGCTGTGATGAACACCGTAACGGACATCCCTATGACCAACCCGGATATCATCACGGGTATTTCTCTGATGCTGATGTTCGTCTTTGTGGGCAGACTGTTCGGTGCGTCCACCAGCCTGAGCTTCTGGACCATGCTGATTGCCCACATCACCTTCTGCCTGCCTTATGTGATTTTGCAGATTCTGCCGAAGCTGCGGCA
>JAXEXE010000140.1:0-8201 GCA_034113565.1 Faecousia sp. | reverse complement strand
TTGTCTAAAAGTACGTTTTTCATGTCGTCCTCCTATAATTTGTGGTGCCAAAATGGTGCCCGGTCTTACAAAATCATCTTATACGGAGATATGGCAAGATAAATGACGATATGCAGAAAACCTTGATTTTAAGCCATTTTCACAAGGTTTTATAAACACTTGCGCGGGCTTATAAGAAGATTTCCGTCTATCAAATCAATAAAAAATAATTGCAAGTATATTGAACTGAAGAATAGTTATACAGGAAATATTAGTTACAGGAGATGGGAATCAGTCCTGGTATTTTTTAATGAAGTTATCTGCAACTAGCGCTGGTTGAAACGAAAAGAATCATCAATCTGCTTCTAGACTTTCACTGTGGTTCATTCCAATCAAAAGCGAACTAGTGTGTGTAATCTTCAATTTTTATTTCATGTAGCTTCGAGCTCACGACTAAAAAATCGCAGTTGCGCATGAATCGATGCAAATATGGCCCTTCCTTATTAGAATACTTCCAGCCAGACGAAAACGCCGAGCCAATTTCTATACGAATGAATCACAAATGAACAACAAACAAGACGGCGCCAGATGGATTCGCTGCCCGATCTGTGGCAGCAAAACGCAAATAATAGAATGTGAGGATACGGTGATGTTCAAATTCCCACTATACTGCCCAAAGTGCAAAAAGCAAACCAGGACCTCATCTCTGAGATCCTGGAGAAAACATTTTGTTTTTCATCTGTCCACTCGACAGGGAGCGTTTCAAAGATTAGCAAGTTCTATTTAAGGCTCTTGAAGTATTCCTTTTAATGGCGCATCTGAAAGCCAAACTATGTATCCGACCTCTCATTTAGAGAAATTGCGCCATCAATCGTTCCCTCAACAATCGTTAAGTATTCCTCCGGGCACAGTTTCAGCTTATGGCTGACACGCTGCCTCAGCTCACTTTCGTTCTGTATGACCGCCGGATTGAAATAGCGTTCCATCGGTAAGCCGCAAATCCTCACGAGCTGTATCAGAACAGGCACGCTGGGTATTTTCCCAACATTTTCAATATCAGCAAGATATTTGACAGCAACATGTAGTGTTTCAGCAAGTGCCCTTTGCGTTATCCGCTTTGCTTTTCGTGCTGCTTTTACATCTGCTCCAAAGGTTTCAAATCCAGGACATTCTTCAATTATCGCCATATTTCATCACCCATGTACATTGTATAGTTCATATCCGCATTATGGGATGATGGATTATGCGCATTAGCTACTCTTTATAGTTCTTCCTTTTGGACTGTTCAAACGCTATTAATGTCACATTTCATATATCTGCCCAGCGGCAGAAAAGAAAAAAAGCCGCTGCTGGGCAGTTACTTTTCATGCCTAAAAATCCCCCTCGGCGGCTTTGATTTTCAGAGCCGCCATTTTCTTTTGCGATTCGTCAGGTTTGGCAGCTCATAGGAGGAATCCGTCTTGATAATAGCCCGCTGCCGTAGTCCGATAGGAGCATCCCTGTCAAAAAAAGCCTGTCCCCCGCACAGGACATCTGCGGCAGTGAGGATGAACTATACGATGTAGTTACTCCGCATATTTTACTAGATTGCGCCCATCCGGTATGCTGCCGGTTGGGCGTTTTTCTGCGCCTTCCACGCTGCCGCTCTCCGCCGCCCGTTCAGATTCCCAACAAAAATCTGAACGGAGGAAAAACAATGTTTGATAACAAGAGCGACTACGCTCTGAACAAGAAAGACCAAGACAGCATCGTGTACAGCGGTAGCGATGGCAATATAGCCCGCATCACCAGAGCAGACTTTTCTTCCGAGGAAGAATTCCTGTTCTGGAAGTCCTGGTCGGATGCAGATTACAAGGAAACTGACTATGCCGATTCCTATTTTCATCGGCATACAGTTGGTCTGGATACCATTGGGGACAACGCTGGTAACATCCCTTCTCCCGAGGAAGTGTTGCTTTACAAAACAGAGCGTGAAGAACAGGTGCAGGAAGCAATGGAACTGGTTCAGTTGATTGCAAAGTCCCTCACAAAGGTGCAGTTCCGAAGATTATGGCTCCACCATGTTCAACTGGAGAATGTGCGTACCATCGCAAAGGCCGAAGGTGTTGCCCATCCCAGCATCGTGGCAAGCATTACATCTGCTCAAAGAAAAATTTTGAAAATCGTGCAGAAACACGCTACCAAAACGGAATAAAAATGACGATAGGTGAAGGGAGTTTTCACTGACCTTCCTGAACCTTGAAAACTGAACAGACAATGATACAAGCACAAACACCTATGCGGATGTGTAGGAGTTGCGCCGCCATGACAGATGCTTTTCAAGAAGCCATCCGAGCGATCTACGCAGCCGCCAAGCCCAGAGCGGCACTCTGGGAGTATTGCACCCCCACAGGTGGTAATGAAACTTGCTCACGCTCTCCCAAAGACTAGGGGGAAGCCCTGCGGTATCCGCCAGCTTATCAGGCAGCGGTATTGTGGAGCTATGACAGCCATGCCAAAGGCGGCTTGTACCATTCCTACCACCAGGGCTGCGTGACAAAAATGGTGGACACGACTTCAAGGTACTGCGCAAACACAGAGCTGGAATCACTATGTTAATAAGTGAACAAGTCAACGGCTCCGCTGTTTCAAAGTCAGATACCATGCGCTGGAGGAGTTTTCTTCCAGCGCATTCATGTGACTTTGATTTACTATTTCAATTCTACAAATTATTACCATAGGAGGATTCTATTATGGAAAAGCTCATTACGCGAAAAGAAGCCGCTCAGATTCTGGGCATCAGCATCGCTACCCTCGATGCAGCCAGACAGAACGGCTTAATTTCTTATGTTCAATATGTGCAGAATGGCTGCGTCTATTTCACCGCCGAATGCCTCCAGGAATACATTCAGAAATGTACTCACCGGGCTGTCCCCATCCGCAATCGTGACACCTATCGCACTCCACGGAACTGCCGGTGACATCATTGCAGGAATCTGCCTGATTTGGTATAACCATAGCAACAGCAGCTGTGAATTTTCTTTAGGAGGTGAAGGAATTGGCTAGAAAGAAAAAGCTGATTCCCGAATACGGAAAAACCCTCATTAAGGGCGTCGAATATTACAGAACGCGGATTGAGGATGCAGACGGGAAGCGTGTATCCCTGTATGCCCTAACCGCAGAGGAACTGTATGATAAAGTCGAAGAAGCAAAGCAGCTTATCAAAGAAGCCAAATTCCGAAGATCTACACCAACAGTTAAGGAATACTGCGAAAAGTGGCTTCTGATGCAATCTGCCAATATCCGCGTTACTACGCTTAACGATTACAGATCCAAAGTGAAGAACTATATCATTGCTCCCCTGGGGCACAAATACATGGCAGAGGTTACCCCTGACGATGTCCGGCTTGCAATCTTACCGGCAGCCAAAAAATCCGCTTCCGTATATCGTTCTGTCCAGATGCTGTACAAGTCCATCTTTGCATCAGCAGAAGAAAGCAACATCATTGATCACTCCCCATGTACCAAACTCTCCGCAAAAGGCGGTGTTCCGCAAAAGGATAAGGATGCTCTCTCCGATGAGCAGGCAGAACAACTCCTTTCCGCAATCAAGGGATTGCCTCCCTATGTTTTTGTCATGCTCGGCTTGTATGCAGGTCTGCGCCGTGAAGAAATACTCGGTCTGAAATGGGACTGCGTTCATCTTGAATGCGATACTCCCTACCTTTCCGTACAAAGAGCATGGCATGTCGAACACAACAGGCCGGTGATCTCCTCTGAATTGAAAACAAAGGCAGCACGGCGCGATATTCCCCTTCCGAAGCAGTTGGAAGAATGTCTGATCGAGGCAAAAGAAAACTCCACCTCCGAATTTGTAGTATCCAATCGAGATGGTGGTCCGCTGTCTTACACCCAATTCCAGCGTGTTTGGAAATACATCGAAACACGCTCAACGAAAGAGCGGTCCTATGTGCGATACAGCAAGGGAGAGAAGGTTGTCCATACCGTAAAGCCTGTCCTCGGACAGAAGGCATCCCACAACGGCAATGTGGTCTATTCGTTGGATTTCCATGTTACACCCCATCAGCTCAGGCACACATATATAACAAATCTCATATATGCTTCCGTCGATCCTAAAACTGTCCAGTATCTCGCCGGACACGAGAACAGCAAAATAACGATGGACATCTATGCAAAGGTAAAGTATAATAAACCAGAACAGCTTGCATCTGTAATCCATGACGCATTTAACTAGGTCACTATGGTTATATGGGCTAGAAAAAACGCCGATTATCAGATGGGCTAACTGATGGGCTAACCAGAATTTGGACAACCAAAAAAGTAAGGAATACCAACAGGTTTTTCGTTTTTTGCAAGAAGTAGTACGGCCTCAAAGCCGCCCGTCGCGCTCCTCAGTTCAGCAAGCGCTGATCCTCTCTTTTTCCTTTCGCAAATCATTCAAAAGCCCCGAAATCAACCGATTTCGGGGCTTTCCCGTTCTTTCCGCCGTCTGAACCCTGAACGTCATCCAGAGAGAAGCAATACGCCCAGCGCGGCGGTGACGGGCAAGCGCTCCCTGACCTCAAGCGAAGCCGGTCTCCTTCCTCTTGCGGCTTGCGCCAATTTGTGATATCATAAGGTCTGCGAAAGGAGGCGTAGGCGGTGGATAAAAAGCTGGAGGTGCTCAGCCGCTATTTTGGCTACACCCAGTTCCGGGGGGCACAGGAAGAGCTGATCGATGCTGTGCTTTCCGGGCGGGACGTTTTGGGCGTTATGCCCACCGGCGGCGGAAAGAGCCTGTGCTATCAGATTCCCGCCCTGCTGCTGCCGGGCATCACGCTGGTGATCTCTCCCCTGATCAGCCTCATGCAGGATCAGGTGCTGACCCTGAAAAGTGTCGGGGTCCCCGCCGCCTACCTCAACAGCTCTCTGAGTTTGGAGCAGCAGAGCCTTGTTCTCCGTAATCTGCGGCAGGGCCGCTACAAAATTCTCTACGCCGCCCCGGAGCGGCTGCTGGGCGAGGGATTTCTCGCCATGGCCCGGGAGGTGCCCATTTCGCTGGTAGCTGTGGACGAGGCTCACTGCATCAGCCAGTGGGGGCAGGATTTCCGGCCCAGCTACCTGAAAATCCCCGAATTCTTGCAGACGCTGCCCCAAAGACCGGTGGTGTCGGCTTACACCGCCACCGCTACTCCCACCGTCCGCCGGGACATTCAGAAATGCCTGAACCTCCGGAATCCGCTGGTAAAGGTCACGGGCTTTGACCGGCCCAATCTGCGCTTCGAGGTCCGCACCCCCGACAGCAAACGGGGAACGCTGCTGACTTTGCTTGCCCTGCGCAAGGACAAAAGCGGCATTGTCTACTGCTCTACCCGGAAAGAAGTGGATTCCGTCTGCTCCTTTCTGCTGGACAAGCACTTCGCCGCCGCCCGGTATCACGCGGGGCTGCCTGACGAGCTGCGCAGGAAAAATCAGGAGGATTTCCTCTACGACCGGAAAACTGTCATGGTGGCGACCAACGCTTTCGGCATGGGCATCGACAAATCCAACGTGTCCTACGTCATCCACTACAATATGCCGCAAAGCATGGAAAGCTACTATCAGGAAGCCGGGCGGGCAGGCCGGGACGGCGAGCCTGCCGAGTGCATTCTCCTGTTCGGGAAACGGGATATTGTCACCGCCAAATTTCTCATTGAGAAATCCTATGAGGAAAGTGAACTTTCTGAAGAAGACCGGGCGCTGCTGAAGCAGCAGGATATGAAACGGCTGTGGGCCATGGTGGACTACTGCCAGACCCCGGGCTGCCTGCGGCAGTACATTTTAAGCTATTTCGGTCAGTACAATACCCCGAAATGCGGCAACTGCGGAAACTGTGCCCCGCCGAAAAAAGAAAAGCCTCCGGCTCTGCCGGAAACCCCCGGCACGCTGGGAACAAAGGATATCACCAAGGAAGCACAGATGGTGCTCTCCTGCGTCCGGCGGATTGCCACCACACTGGGCCACAACAGCACCGTGACCATGACCGTGCTGGTGCTCCGGGGCAGTAAGGATAAGCGCCTGCTGGAAAACAAACTGGACGGTTTAAGCACCTACGGGCTGATGAACGCGTATTCCCGGGAGGAGCTGCGGGAGATCATTGCCCAGCTGGTGGAGCAGGGGTATTTGGACTGCGGCAGTGGTGAGATTCTGGAACCGACTCCGGCGGCGGCAGAGATTTTGTTCCGGGGACGGGCCGTCACCGTCACCATGGAAGAAACGGCGCTGCGGGAGCGTTTCCCCCAGTCCGGCACGGTAATCGCCGACTCGAAGCTGCTTGCCAACCTGAAAGCCCTGCGAAAGCGTCTTGCGGAGAAAGAAAAGGTACCCGCTTTCGTCATATTTTCCAACGCCACGTTGGAGGACATGGCGAAAAAGCAGCCGAAAACCATGGACGAATTTCTCACCGTATCCGGCATAGGCCGGGTCAAGGCTCAGCGCTACGGCACCGCTTTTTTGAAGGAATTGGAAAAGCACCGCCCGTGACCGGAGAGGAAGTCTACAGGAAACTCAAGGGATTCCGCAAAATGTACCGGGGGCCCATCCGCCCCCGCCGGCTTTCTCAGCTCAGATCATCCAGCTTGCTGGAAATGGTATCGGACACCTTCCATGCCACATCCTCCATCTTGTTGGCAGCCTTCGCCACAAGACGTCGGGTGGGGTTGGTTCTGGGCATCATCAGTACCGCCACGGCACCGGCTGCCGCGCCGATTCCCGCCGTCACTGCCCATCCTTTTACGGTCATAGCAATCCCTCCTTCCGTGCTTAGTATGCCCACATTACAATCGTTCCCTTCCGGGTGTATTTTTCCTTTTCATCCAGCATTTTTTGTGATACAATGAAAAAAAAGACGCGGGAGGCGATCGTATGTCCATTGACGTATTGCAGGAAAAAATCCGAAAAACCAAATGCCCTGTCATGCTGGAACTGGCAGCATCCGTTTCCGAGCTGCCGGCGCATATTCTGTCGGGCGCTTCTTCAGAGGCCGAGGCCTACGGGCGTGTCTGCCGGGAACTGCTGGAAGCGCTGAAGGGCACCGTCCCGGCTGTCCGGGTCAGCTTCTCCAGCTTTGCCCTGCTGGGCCCGGAGGGATTGGTTCAGCTTGCCTCCATTCTTTCGTATGCCAAAAAACTGGGGTATTATGTCACGCTGGACGCACCGGAGATTTTGGGCGTTCGCGCTGCCGAACGGACTGCCGAAGTGGTTTTCGCCGATCACTCCCCTTTCCCCTGCGACAGTCTGATTCTCTTAAGCTATCTGGGCACCGACTGTGTAAAACCCTTTCTGAACAGCTGCAAAACTGCGAAAAAAGACATTTTTGTGGCAATTCGGACTGCCAACCGCTCCGCACCGGAATTACAGGATCTGCTGGCCGGCGGGCGTCTGGTACACATTGCCGCCGCCGATCTCGCAAACCGCTGTGCCGAAGGATTCAGCGGAAAATACGGTTACTCCTCCGTGGGCATCCTGAGCGCCGCCAATGCCCCGGACAGCCTGCGCGCCCTCCGATCAAAATACCCGCGCCTGTTCCTGCTTGTGGACGGCTTCAACGCTGTGGGCGCCAATGCCAAAAACTGCGCCCTGGCCTTCGACAAACTCGGCCACGGGGCGATTGTCTGCGGCGGCGGCTCGATCCTGCGGGCCTGGCAGCAGGCAGAATCCGATGGGAGCGACTACCTCCAGCAGGCACAGCTGTGCGTGGAGCGGATGAAGCGGAATCTTCTGCGTTATATTACGATTTTGTGAGGGATTGCCATGAGAAGAAATGATCGGGCCGTTACCGACCCTTCGGAAATTGTGGAAATCATGTCCCGTTGTGAGGTGCTGCATCTGGCCATTGCCGCCCAGCCAGCCCCCTACCTGCTGCCAGTCAACTTTGGAATGGAGCCGGACGGCATGACGCTTTATGTTCACGGCGCAGCGGACGGAACGAAATACGGTCTGCTGGCACAAAACAATCAGGTCGGTTTTGAAATGGAGTGCACCAACGGTCTGGTGCTGGACGAGGCCGGCCACAGCTGCACCATGAACTATGAAAGCGTCATGGGCTGGGGCGTCGTCAGCGAGGTGACGGATCCGGGCGAAAAGCTGCACGCGCTGGACCGCATCATGGCGCAATACCATTCCGAGGATTTTGCCTACAATCCCGCGGTGGCAGACCGGACACGGATTCTGTGTCTGAAGGTTCAGGAACGCACCGGGAAGCG
>JAXEXE010000139.1:0-20123 GCA_034113565.1 Faecousia sp. | reverse complement strand
TGGCATGAAGCCTGTCACACTGGGGCCGGGAACATATCGGCTGCATCAGTTGAACGCCAGGCACAGCACAACCGATACATATCCTCGGATTTACGGAAATGACGGGAATAAGTCCGTCTATATCACCTGCCTGACCGACATCGAGATCGAGACTGGTTTTGTTGGTACTACTCTGTATCTTACAGGCAGCTTAATCGGCAAGTCTGTAGACGTGGAGTTTGACCTGATGCTGGTCAATTCGAATGTCACGCCTACGTGTTATGAACCATACACTGGTGGCAAACCGTCCCCGTCTTCTGATTATCCGCAGGAGATCAAGAGCGTTGAGGACTGTACGATGGCCGTTTCCAGCGCGGACGGCATTAAAACGCAGGGAGCCGCTATCCCAGTCTCGCTGCACGGCAACGGAGATGTGCGGGACGAGCTGTATGTGTATGCGGACGGGACAGGCAAGCTGGTGCGCAGATACCCAGAGACGCTCGACCCGACCCGGACGGTCGCGGAGCAAGCGCTGGAGACGCCGGTCGAGACGACCCTGACAGCCGATCAGGTCAACTCACTTTTTGGACTGCGCACATACTACGGCGGCACGAATATCGCATTTGAAAGCGACAACGGCGTGGAGCCGGTAGTCAATTTTGACTATGCCTGCTCCCTGGAGAACTTCGTGGAGTATATCAAGGCGGCGCAGGGGGACGCCAGGAAGTTCATCTATGATATGGAAGAGCGAATGACAGATTCCGAGTACGTTTCCGCCCTTGCCTATGTCAATTCCGAATACGCTGCCGCAATTACAGAATTGGAGGTATAAATCATGCTGTACAACACACTCAGAAAGCTGAAGGCCCGGGGCGGTCTGACCGCCGATCTGATTCACAAGGTGGATGTATTCTTTGCCCTGGGGAAGCTCACCGAGGCGGAATACAACGATCTGCTGGACATCGGCGATGGTGATGCTGCGACTGATAGCTAATCAGCCAAAGCAGACTTTATGTGATTAAGGGGGACACATGACTACAAGACAAAAGCAGGCCCTGCTGGCCTATCTGGGCTGCTACGACGGCCCGCTGGATGGGCTGTGGGGCGAAAAGTCCCAGCTGGCTACCATCGACTTCCAGCGGGCATACATGGAGCCTACGGCGGTGGACGGCATCTTCGGTGCGGCAACGGAAAAGCGGATTCTGGAGGTAATCGCTACCGGGGAGGAGCCGAGGGAAAGTGTCAAGGTTGACACCGCCCCGGGCTTCTGGAAGGATATTCGCTATTTCACCCGGGCGGAGTTCCGCTGCCCCTGCGGCAAGTGCGGTGGGTTCCCGGTGGAGCCGGACGAAACACTTGTAAGACTGGCGGATCAGGTGCGGGAGCATTTCGGTGCCCCGGCCACGGTGTCCAGCGGCGTGCGCTGTCAGGCCCACAATGATGAGCTGCCGAACTCCGTGCCCAACAGCTATCACGTCAAGGGCAAGGCCATGGACTTCTGCGTCCGGGGCGTTTCCGGCGCCAAACTGCTGGCTTATGTCAAAACCCTGCCCGTGCACTACGCATACCAGATCAATAGATCTGATTTTGTCCATATGGACGTAAATTAACTTAGGAGGAAATACATATGAATGAGAAAGAATTTGTTTCCCTGTGCAAAAATACCGTCGCTGAGTATGCCAACGAGCATCTTGACAAGACGGACGGCAAGCAGATTACCGCTGACGATGTTTTCATTGTCTGGATGTGCAAGACTTTGCAGAACAGTAAGGCACTGGCAAGCACTACCCTGTTTGACGGTATGTACTATGAGCTGACATACAACGGCGACAAGAAGGAACTGTATTTCGACGCCTACAAGAAATGGGAAAACAAGGCCATTCCTGTGGGCTAACAATCAAAGGAGGGCATACAAATGCAAATGGTAAACGCTTTTATTATCCGCTTTTTCGCGGCCCTGATGGGCAACATCTTCATCCGGCTGCTTCTGATCGCCGTCTGCGCCGACATGGTGTTCGGCAGCCTGCGGGCGGCAAAGTACCACTGCTGGAACTCCGCCGTGGGCATCGACGGGGCCATCCGTAAGGCCGGTATGCTGGCCTGTGTGCTGCTGTTCACAGCCATTGACATGATGATGCACGTTGACGTGCTGGGCTGGCTGCCGGTGGATGCACGGAACGTTCTGGATACCTGCGGCGTGGTGAAGATGGGCGTGACCGAGCTGTTCGCCCTCCTGTTTATTCTGTACGAGGCTACCAGTGTTCTGAAGAACATGCTTCTGTGCGGTCTGCCGGTCCCTGCCGGCCTTCGTGAGAAGCTGGGCGCATGGCTCAGCACCATGACCGAGGAGACCAATGTGGATATTGTGGCAGAAAAGGTAACGCCCGCGCCGATTGAGGACGAGGCCACGGCTGCCGCGGTCAGACGGACATATGAGGATGACCGCGAGGAAAGCGGGCTGCTGGAAGAATGAAATAGCCCCTCCTGGGAGACCGGGAGGGGATTTTCATTAGCAATTACGTTAGCAATTTTGCTTTTTCGTTAGCAAAAACGTTTTAATGGCTATAAATGTTAATGAACAAATCGACCTCAAATTCACAAAATATTCACACTAAAACAGGAAAAACGCCTAGTTTTTTTATAACTAAGCGCTTTTCGGTGGCGGAGAGAGTGGGATTCGAACCCACGGTGGGTTGCCCCATCACCAGTTTTCAAGACTGGCTCCTTAAACCGCTCGGACATCTCTCCGTATGCCCTAGACTATACCATTTGCGCCGGAAAAAGTCAAGCGTATGGTACTGCGAAGCCAGCTCAACAGGAAATCTGATTTCCAAGTATTTTCACGCTTGACAAAATCCGCACACTATGCTAGAATACTTTGGCAATCAGTTGAATACTTTTTGATTCGGAGTGATACCCAAGAGGCCGAAGGGGCTCCCCTGCTAAGGGAGTAGGCCGTCAAAAGCGGCGCGAGGGTTCAAATCCCTCTCACTCCGCCAAGAAGAACACCACCGACGGGTGGTGTTCTTTTTTATACGCCCCGAAGGAATTTGAACCATACTCGACAAATTGTGACAAATCCCTGCCGGAGCACATAGAATGCACTGAGCCGATAGACGCAAATAAAAAGGAAAGGATCGTCATTCTATGGAAACCATTCAATCTGCACCGCAAAGGCCTGATGACAGCCGCTGCAAAGCCATTACCAGACTGATCGACGCGGTTGCCGAACAGCAGGAGGCACTGGCGCGCATTCTGGAAGCGGAGCATGAAAAAAATCGAAAAGGCAACTCAGTTGTGCGGTGTCGATATCGATGATCTGGTCGATATCGACACCAGCGCAGAGCGTATGCTGGCAGCCATCACCAGACTGGAACTGGCAATCCAATTGAAGCTGGATCTGTTCAGCGAATGCCTCTGCCCGGACACACCCTGTCCCGGAACAAGAACCATCTGTGGGAAATAATCTTCCATGAGAACCGGGGTTTACCACGGTTCCGTTTCATGGTTCTTTACATTTTGTGAAGAATATCCAGCAGCGCATCCATGGAATGGGCAATCCCGACGGCCCCGGCCTCCAGCATTTCCTCCACGCTGCCGTAGCCCCAGCTGACGCCGATGGCGGGAATCCCGTGGGCTTTGGCCCCCAGAACGTCATACTTCGTGTCGCCCACCATGACCATATCCTCCCTGGCCCCGCTCTGTTCCAGCAGATAGGCGATGACGGCGTCCTTGGTGCTCCGGGAGGTATCCGTGGACGCACCGCAAATGCGGTCAAAATAGGGGGCAAGGCCGAACCGCTCCAGAATGGTTACGGACATTTCCTCCGGCTTGGAAGTTGCGATATACAGGGTGTGGCCCTCGTTTTTCAGAGTTTCCAGCAGCTCCTTCACACCGGGATAAGGGGCGTTCTCAAACATACCGGTGGGAATGTAGCGGCTGCGGTAGACGCGGATGGCCTCATCGGTTCGGTCTGCCGGGACACCAAACCGCTGGAAGGTTTCGTGAAGCGGCGGCCCAACAAAAACCCGCATTTCCTCCCGGGAGGGGACAGGAAGTCCAAAGTGCCTGAGCGCCAGCGCGGCGCAGTTGATGATTCCCTCTCCGGAATCGGTGAGGGTTCCGTCCAAATCAAATAAGACTGTCTTTCTCATGTACAATCTCCTCAGCCCAGCAGCACGTCAGATATCAGCATTATGCAAAAGCCCACCAGCAGGGCATAGGTGGCGCTGCTCTCGTGATCGTGGTGGGTCTCGGGAATCATTTCGTCGCTGATGACGTACAGCATGGTTCCTCCCGCAAAGGCCAGCGCGAAGGGCAGAATGGCGGAAGCGACACTGACGGCAAAGTAGCCCAGCAGGGTGCCCAGCACCTCAATCAAACCGGTTGCCAGCGCGCACAGGAAGGTCCGTTTGGGGCTGATGCCCGCCGCCAGCATAGGCCCGATGATGACCATGCCTTCGGGGATATTCTGCAAAGCGATTCCGCCCGCGATCAGCATGGCCTCCGCCACATTTTCCGAGCCGAAGCTCACACCGGCGGCAAGACCCTCTGGCAGGTTGTGAATGGCGATGGCGGAAACGAACAGCAGCACCTTGTCAAGCCTCTGGCTGCCCGGGTGGGCCTCGGAATCCACGCCGGCGAGGTGATGCAGATGGGGCACCAGCCGGTCCGCCAGATTCAGACAAACCGCACCGGCAAAGATACCCGCTACGGTAATGAGTACATTTCCATAGTCCAGGGAAGGCAGAATCAGACCCAGCACGGCTGCGGCCAGCATAACGCCGGCGGCAAAGGCAAGCACCAGATCGCTGAACCGGTGGGAAATGTCCTTAATCAGGAAACCGGCGATTGCGCCGATGACCGTTGCGCCGCCAACCCCAAGGGCGGTCAATAAAACAAGCTGCATTGAGATACCTCCTTTTTTCGTAATTCTACCACAGTTTTCGATGGATTGCAACTCTCAGGCGGGGGGGATTGAAAAGCCGGAAAGCTATGAGGAACACTACAGCCTGTCGCTGGACTTCGAGAACCTGAGGCTGTGCTGCCGCTTCTCTGGTTTTGCTGCACCGCCCAGCCCATTGCGATTCACTATTGGTATCAGTACCGTTCCATTGCTCTGACGCACTGGGCGGTGGGCGCGTATGTGACCATGACCTTCTGGCAGGGGAATGCGCAAACGGAATTACGGATAGAGAAATCGTTATCTGATCCCTTTTCCAGTGGCTTCTTCTGTGTAAGCCTGCCAAAAAACGGAATGATTTCTCAAAAAACACTTGATTTTTGAATATGACTGTGCTAGAATAATCCGGTCTGAAATCAGGGTGCGTCCTCTGGCAGCGGCTGCTGCGTATGAACGCCTAATATTTAAGGAGGACAAAGAAATGGATTTGGTTAAGGCTCTGAACAGCCAGTACATGAAGGAGGAGCTGCCTGAGGCTCAGGTTGGCGATACCGTTCGTGTGCACGTGCGTATCAAGGAAGGCTCCCGGGAGCGTATTCAGGTGTTCGAAGGCACCGTCATCGCCCGGAAGCACGGCGGCATCGGCGAGACCATCACCGTTCGCCGCATCTCTTACGGCGTTGGCTGTGAGAAGGTCTTCCCCCTGCATTCCCCCAATGTGGCGATGATCGAGACTGTCCGCAAGGGCCAGGTTCGCCGCGCCAAGCTGTACTACCTGCGTGACCGCGCCGGTAAGGCTGCCAAGGTCAAGGAGAAGGTCTGATCCGGAACTTGATAAAGAAAGAGGGCAATGCCCTCTTTTTTTATTTCCCTGTAGAAAACGGGGAAAGAATGTGATATAATGCAAAAAATAAGCGTAAGTTTTGGAAAGGGGCAGTTATGGCGTCAGATAAGGAAAAGGAACCCCGAAACTGGAAGCGCAGCGTGCTGCTCTATGTGCATGACCTCATGTGTATGCTGCTGGCGGTGATGCTCCTGTTTTTGGTGGTGTTTCGGGTCATTCTGGTAACGGGAGACTCCATGTTCTCCACACTGTGGGATGGGGATTATCTGCTGCTGGAAAGCAGAATGTTCTGCGGCGAGCCGGAACCAGGGGACATCGTGGTCATCAGTAAGGCTTCCTTTGATAACGGAAGCCCCATCGTCAAGCGAGTCATTGCCACGGAAGGACAGACAGTGGATATTGATTTTGAGAGCGGTACGGTTTACGTAGACGGCGAAGCCCTGTCGGAGGCGTATATTCACAACGAAACCACCAACGAGGAAGGAACGGTGTTTCCGCTGACCGTGGCGGAAAACTGCATTTTTGTCCTCGGGGATAACCGGGCCGTTTCCCTGGACAGCCGTTCCCCACAGATCGGACAGATCGACCGGCGGGAGGTGCTGGGCAAGGCGATTTGCCTGCTGATCCCCGGAACTCACCATGGGCAGCTGCTGCCGGACTACAGCCGCATCGGCGCAATCCAATAAGAGAGGGACGCTATGAACCAGAAAAACAGGGATGTGAATTCCCAATTGAATATCCAGTGGTATCCCGGGCATATGACCAAGACCCGCCGTCAGATCGAGGCGGACCTGAAGCTGGTGGACGCGGTCTGCGAGATCGTGGATGCCCGGATTCCTGTGTCCAGCCGAAACCCGGACATCGACGCCATCTGCGGCAGTAAGCCCCGGATTCTGGTGCTGAACCGGATGGACTTGGCAGACCCGGCAGCGACAAAAAAGTGGGCCGACTATTTCCGGGGAAAAGGCATCGCGGTGCTGGCCACCGACTGCAAGTCAAGAAAGGGCATTGCCGACTTTACCCCCGCCGTCCGCCGGGCCTGTGCCGAGAAGCTGGAGCGGGACGCCAAGCGGGGCATGAACCGCCCTCTCCGGGTGATGGTGGTGGGTATCCCCAATGTGGGAAAGTCCACCCTCATCAATCAGATTTCCGGCAGAAAGGGCGCCAAGGCGGAGAACCGACCCGGCGTCACCCGGGGCAAGCAGTGGGTGACAGTGGACAGCGGTTTGCTGCTGCTGGACACCCCCGGCATTCTCTGGCCCAAATTTGAGGACCCGGAGGTGGGCATGATGCTGGCTTACACCGGCGCGGTGAAGGAAAATGTGATTGATCTGGAAGAGCTGGCCTGTCACCTGATAACCCTGCTGCACAAATACTACCCCCAGACGCTGCTGGAACGCTACAGGGTGGAAGCGCCCGAAGGTACCCCCGGCTGGGAGCTACTGGAAATGGCAGGTCGAAAGCGGGGCTATCTGGTGTCCGGGGGCGAAGTCAACCTGGAGCGAATGGCCCGGGTGCTGCTGGATGAATTCCGCAGCGGCAAGCTGGGAAAATTTACACTGGAGATGCCGGAGGAGCAGCTATGAGCGAACTGACCATGTGGGAAATTGAAGACAGCCTTGGCCTGCACCCCATCTGCGGTGTGGATGAGGCAGGCCGTGGGCCGCTGGCGGGGCCGGTGTGCGCGGCGGCGGTAATTTTGCCGGAACACCTGCAAATTCCCGGTCTGACGGACAGCAAAAAGCTGACCGACAAAAAACGCCGGGAGCTGTTTCCGATCATTCAGGAGCAGGCCATTGCTTACGGCATCGGTTTGGCTTCTGAGTCGGAAATAGACGAAATCAATATTTTGCAGGCCACGTTCCTTGCCATGGGCCGGGCGCTGGAGCAGCTGAGCGTACGCCCGGCGCTTGCGCTGATTGACGGCAACCGGGAAACGGATTTCGGCCTGCCGGTAAAGACCGTGGTGAAGGGCGACAGTCTCAGCGCCAACATCGCGGCAGCCTCCATACTGGCAAAGGTTACCCGGGATAATCTCATGCCGGAACTGGCGCAGCAGTACCCGGAATACGGCTTTGATATCCACAAGGGCTATGGCACCAAGGCCCACTACGAGGCCCTGCGTACATACGGTCCCTGCCCCATTCACCGCAGAAGCTTCCTGAAGAAATTCTATGGGGAAAAGTAATCTGCTGGGGGCCTGGGGGGAAGCGCTGGCGGCGGAGTACCTGAGAAAAAAGCGATATAACATTCTTGCTTCCGGCTATCGCTGCCGGTATGGGGAGATCGACCTGATTGCTTCCAATCGCACCTACCTGGTGTTTGTGGAGGTCAAGCTCCGCAAATCCGCGGATTTTGCCGCGGCAAGGGAGTATGTAGACCGGAAAAAACAGGAAAGACTCCGCACAACGGCGGCTATGTACCTTACCCAGAACCCTACGCCCCTGCGCTGCCGCTTTGACATTATCGAAATCTACGCCCCGGATGGCATGAACACAGCCCATCCGGAGATTAACCATATGGAGGATGCGTTCCAATGAACTTCCCGGTATTTGATTTTCACTGTGATACCGCCCTGGCGCTGCTGGGGGACGACCTGAATCAGGCGGGCAGCCTGCGCAAAAACAACGGTCATATCGATCTGGAACGGGCGGGACAGCTGGGGGGTTACGCCCAGTGCTTCGCCTGTTTTACCACGGATATTCCAGAGCTGCTTCAGGGGATTTCGCCCATTGTCCTGTTCGAGCGGGAGCTTGCCACCATTCAGCGGGAGGTGGACAAAAACAACGATCTGATCTCCATTGCCTATAGCGCAGAGGAAATTGAGGAAAACCGGGCATTGGGCAAAATGTCCGCAATCCTGACGCTTGAAGGCACGGCGGGTATCGACTACAATCCGGGATTGCTGGAAGACCTGTGGGCCATTGGTTTCCGGGTGTCCAGCCTTGGTTGGAACGAGAGGAATCCCCTGACCGGCTCCAATGTCACCGGCGGGGGGCTCACCGATCTGGGCAGGGAATATGTGAAGGAGGCCCAAAAACTGGGGATGCGTATCGATGTCAGCCATATCAGCGACGAGGGCTTCTGGGACATTATGAAAATCACGGAGGCCCCCATCCTCGCCACCCATTCCAACAGCCGGGCGGTACATAACCATAGCCGCAATCTGACGGACGATATGTTCCGGGCCATCTGCGAAACCGGCGGCGCGGCGGGTTATAATGCCTGCGCGGAATTCACCGGTGAGAATCCGGATTTGGACACCGTCTGCGACCATATTCTGCACCTTATGGAGCTGGACCCGGAAGGAAAGCACATCGCCCTAGGCGGCGATCTGGACGGCGTGGAGACCATGCCGGATGGCTTTGATGGTGTGCAGAGCTACCCCGCACTGGCCCGGCATCTGCTGAACAGGGGACTGACGGAGCAGAACGTAATGGACATTTTCTGGAACAACGCCATCCGCGTCATGACTGTGGGCTGACACACAAAATTCGGCAAACCGTGACAGCTTCGGCATAGAGAATTCATTTTTCGTTTATGGACAGAAGGATGGGCCTGTGGTAAAATAAACCAGCAGCCATATTGTTTGCGGGAGGGGAGTCACTATGCTGTATCTGACGACACGCAGCAGCCGGGACGCGTATACGGCCCAGCGCGCCCTGCGGGAAAGCCGGGGCCCGGATGGGGGAATGTATCTTCCGTTCCGCGGGCCGTCGTTTGCCCCGGAGGATTGGAAGAAACTGTCAGCTATGCCTTTTGGTCAGCGGGTGGCGGAGATTCTGAACCGCCTGTTTCAGATGAGACTGACCTGCTGGGATGTGGACGTGTGCATCGGACGCAATCCGGTCAACATCGAGTCTCTGGGCCACCGTACGCTGGTGGCGGAGCTGTGGCACAATCCCGGCCAGTCCTATGACTATCTTGCCCGGGAGCTGGCAGAGCAGCTGCTGAATGAAAGCAGCTGCCAAAGCGGCTGGCTGTCCATCGCCCTGCGCATTGCCATGCTGTTTGGAATTTACGGGCAGCTTCCCGGCGATTCGTTGGAGCCGGTGGATATTTCGGTCATTTCCGGGGACTTTGCCGCGCCGATCAGCGCGTATTACGCAAGAGCGTGGGGCCTGCCCATAGGGAATATCGTCTGCTGCTGCAACGAAAACAGCGGCCTGTGGGAGCTTCTGCGCCACGGTCAGCTGCGGACGGATACTGCCAGTGTTCCCACCATCCTGCCGGAAGCGGATGTGGCGGTGCCGGAAAATCTGGAGCGGCTGGTCTATGAAGCCGGCGGAACGGACGAGGTGGAACGGTATCTGGCAAGCTGTCGCCGGGGCGGCACCTATGCACCAAGCGAGACGGTGCTGGCAAAAATGAACCGGGGACTCAGCGTCAGCGTGGTCAGCAGCTCCAGAATCAGTCAGACTATTTCCAGCGTCTACAGAACTCACCGCTATGTCCTTTCCCCCGGCAGCGCGCTGAGCTACGCGGGCCTGATGGATTACCGGGCGAAGGCGGGGCAGGCGAGAAATGCCCTGATTCTGGTGGAGAAAAGTCCTGCCCTTGACGCGGAACGCACCGCCGCTGCCTTGAACATTTCGCGGCAGGAGTTAAACGAACTGCTTTAAAAGACAGAAGGGAGGCGTTCTATGGCGCTGTATGCCATCGGCGACCTGCACCTGTGCCTTGGAGCGCCGAAGCCTATGGACGTATTCGGCGGCGCATGGGTCGGATACATGGACAAGCTCCGGGAGGGACTGTCGGTCATCGGCCCGGAGGATACCACGGTGTTGCTGGGCGACTTAAGTTGGGCGCTGGATCTGCCTGGTGCCCGGCAGGATTTTGCCTGGATCAACGAGATTCCCGGCAGGAAGATTATTCTGAAAGGGAACCACGACTACTGGTGGAGCACCGCCGCCAAATTCGGGAAGTTCTGTGAAGAAAACGGGTTTTCCGACCTGTATCTTCTGAATAATAACTTTTATGAATACGGAGACTACGCCATCTGCGGCACCCGGGGCTGGTTCTTTGAGGAGGAGCGCAGCGGGCAGCACGATGAGAAGGTGTTTAGGCGGGAGCTTCTGCGGCTGGAAGCATCGCTGAAAGCAGCAGGGGACAGGCAAAAGCTGGTGTTCCTCCACTATCCGCCCCGGTACAAGGGCTACGAGTGTACGGAAATCCTGAAGCTGTTTGAAGATTATGAGGTGCGCCGGTGCTTTTACGGACATCTTCACGGCGGAAGCCACAAGCTTGCCATGGAAGGCCAGTGGGATGGGGTGGAATTCCGGCTCACTTCGGCGGATTATCTTGGTTTTAAGCCGTACCCTGTAATTCTTTGAAGAAATTTTCAGAAAACTATGGACAAAAGCCACATATTTTGATAGAATAGATCGGCTATGAAATAAATATAGAATGGTTTCGCCCTGCGAACCAATTTAGGAGGACTTAAGCCAATGAACGTAAAGAGCATCGAAAGAAACGGCAACGAGGCTACCATCGTTGTGGAGATCGACAAGGATCTGATGGAGTCCGGTGTCAACAAAGCCTACCTTAAGGCTCGTAAGCAGATCATGATTCCCGGCTTCCGGAAGGGCAAGGCCCCCCGGAAGATGATCGAGGCCATGTACGGCGCCCACGTTTTCTACGAAGACGGTCTGGAAGAGATTTTCCCCGAGGTCTATGACTTCGCCGTTGCAAAGCAGGAGGGCCTGAAGGCCATCGGCCGTCCCAGCCTGACCGATATGCAGATCGGCGAGGACGGCGGCGTGACCCTGACCCTGACCACTGAAGTCTACCCCGAGGTCACGCTGGGCCAGTACAAGGGCCTGGAGGTGGAGAAGGCTGAGGCGACCGTTACCGACGAGCAGGTGCAGGCCGAGCTGGATCGTATGGCCCAGAATGTGGCTTCCACCGAGACCGTGGAGCGGGCTGCCGAGATGGGCAACACCGCCAACATCGACTTCGAGGGCTTCGACAACGGTGTTCCCTTTGAGGGCGGCAAGGGCGAGAACTTCGACCTGAAGCTTGGCTCCGGCCAGTTTGTCCCCGGCTTTGAGGAGCAGGTGGTTGGCATGAGCGCCGGCGAGGAGAAGGACATCGACATCACCTTCCCCGAGGACTACCACAAGGATCTGGCAGGCAAGCCCGTGGTGTTCCATGTGAAGCTGAACAAGGTCACTGTGACCAACGTCCCCGAGCAGGACGATGAGTTTGCCAAGGACGTTTCCGAGTTCGACACCCTGGAGGAGTTGAAGGCCGACATCCGCGCCAAGGCGTTGGAGCAGGCCCAGAAGCAGATTGACTCCGCTTTTGAGAACGCCGCCGTGGAGAAGGCCGCGGAAAACACCACCGTGGATATGCCCAAGGCATTGGTTGAGAACGAGCTGGACACCCAGATGGAGCGCTTTGCCTACCAGCTGCAGATGAGCGGCTACTCCATGGAGCAGTACGCCAAGATGATGGGCGGCGATGTGAGCACCATGCGTAACGCTTTCCGTCCCGCTGCCGAGAAGCAGGCGAAGATTTCCGTCACTCTGGAGAAGATCGTGGAGGTCGAGGGCCTGACCGCCTCCGAGGAGGAGATTGAGGAGGAGTTCAAGTCCCTGGCTGAGCAGTATCAGCTGGAGGTGGACAAGGTCAAGGAGATGGTTCCCATGGCTGAGCTCACCGGCAGCCTGACCACCCGCAAGGCCGTGAAGGTCATTGTTGATTCCGCCGTCCCCGTAGCCCCCAAGGCTGCCGAGGAGACTACCGAAGCCTAAACCATAAGAATACTGTTACATCGGGAAACCGGCGCCCTGCCGGTTTCCCTTTGCAGGATTTTACCCGTTTGGAATAACCTTCCCCCGCGATGGTTAGAATGTTTCAAGCACTTGATACGGAACTCTAAATTCAATGACGAAAAGTCATTGAATTTGCCCACAGGGTATAGAGTTCCTACGAGACGAGCTTTTTTGATTTCTTACCTTATAAATCAAAAAAGCAACAGCGCCGTCAGGCGATGTTCCTCTGATGAAAAGCAGGCTTTTCATCAGAGGTAAGTATGAAAGGAGACATCACCATGAGTTTAGTTCCCTATGTTGTTGAGCAGACCAGCCGCGGCGAGCGCAGCTATGATATTTTCTCCCGTCTGCTGAATGACCGCATCATTTTCCTGTCCGAGGAGGTCAACGATACCACCGCCTCTCTGGTGGTTGCTCAGCTTCTGTATCTGGAAGCCCAGGACCCGGACAAGGACATTCAGTTCTATATCAACAGCCCCGGCGGCAGCGTCACAGCCGGTATGGCGATTTACGACACCATGCAGTACATCAAGTGTGATGTAGCGACCATCTGCGTCGGCATGGCGGCCTCCATGGGTGCGTTCCTGCTGAGCGCGGGCGCCAAGGGCAAGCGGATGGCCCTGCCCAATTCCGAGATTATGATTCACCAGCCCTCCGCCGGCACCCAGGGCCAGATCACCGATATGGCTATCCACATGAAGCGCCTGCAGACCATCAAGGAGCGGATGAACCGGATTCTGGCCGAAAACTGCGGTCAGAGCATTGAGACCGTCACCGCCGCCTGCGAGCGGGACAATTTCATGACGGCTGAGGAAGCCAAGGCCTTTGGCCTCATCGACCGGGTGCTGGAGCATCATTGATAAAAATAATGTAGAAATGAGGTACCAGGTGCATGGCAAAGAATAACGAGCAGCCGCCGGTTCGCTGCAGCTTCTGCGGAAAGCGGGAGAATCAGGCTTCACGGCTGATTGCCGGTCCTGGGGTGTATATTTGCAGCGACTGTGTCGCGGCGTGCAGCGAGCTGCTGCGTGACGAATACGACTTGGAGCCTGCCGGCGCGCCGCAGGCCCCCGACCGTCTGCCTACCCCCATGGAGATGAAAACCTTCATGGATCGCTATATCATCGGTCAGGACGACGCCAAGGTCGCCCTGTCCGTCGCGGTTTACAATCACTATAAGCGCATCTACTTTGGCTCTGATTCCGATGTGGAGCTGCAAAAGAGCAACATCCTGCTCATTGGCCCCACCGGCAGCGGCAAGACCCTGTTTGCCCAGACGCTGGCAAAGATTCTGGATGTGCCCTTCGCCATTGCCGACGCCACCACCCTGACGGAGGCCGGCTATGTAGGCGACGATGTGGAGAATATCCTTCTGCGCCTTTTGCAGGCGGCGGACTTTGACGTGGAGCGTGCCCAGCGGGGCATTATCTACATCGATGAGATGGATAAAATCGCCCGAAAGAGTGAGAACACCTCCATCACCCGGGATGTGTCCGGCGAGGGCGTGCAGCAGGCGCTGCTGAAAATTCTGGAGGGCACCGTTGCCAACGTTCCCCCACAGGGCGGGCGCAAGCATCCCCAGCAGGAAATGATTCAGGTGGACACCACCAACATCCTGTTTATCTGCGGCGGTGCCTTTGACGGTCTGGATAAGATCATCGAACGGCGTACCGAAAAGAGCGTCATCGGCTTTGACGCCCCGGTGCAGAGCAAAAACAATCGGGATGTGGGCACCCTCTTTACCCAGGTGGAGCCCCATGACCTGCTGAAGTTCGGTATCATTCCGGAACTGGTGGGCCGTATGCCGGTCATCACCACGCTACGGAGCCTGACCCAGAACGATCTGGTTCGGATTCTGGTGGAGCCCAAGAACGCCCTGACCAAGCAGTATCAAGCCCTTCTTGCCATGGACGGCGTGGAGCTGGAAGTGTCGGACGAGGCACTGCTGCTCATTGCCCAGAAGGCCATCGACCGCCAGATCGGTGCCCGGGGCCTGCGGGCCATCATGGAAAAGATCATGACCAGCATTATGTTCCTGATTCCTTCCGATCTTTCCATTCAGAAAATCGTCATCACCCCTGAGTCCGTGGAAGGCGGAGACCCTGTGATCGTGCGGGATGCCGCCCATCCCAGGCAGAAGCTCACTGGTAAGAAATAATCTGGAAGGGGGTAGTTTTCTACCCCCTTTTTTACGAAAGGAGGGGGATCCTCTTGAATGAAGAAAAACTGTACGCCGGGAAACTGCCGGTGCTGGCTCTGCGGGGCCTGACGGTGTTCCCTGACCAGACGGTGCACTTTGACGTGGGCCGGGCAAAGTCCGTGCTGGCGCTGGAAGCCGCCATGAAGGCGGATCAGACCCTGTTTCTGGTTCCACAGAAGGACCTGCTGGTGGACGATCCCAAGCTTGCCGACCTCTATTCCATCGGCACGGTGGCGAAGGTCAAGCAGGTGCTGAAGACCCAGACGGAAAACCTGCGGGTGCTGGTGACCGGCATCTGCCGGGGCAAGATCACAGAGCTTTCCCAGTCGGAGCCCTACCTGTACGGCACCATCGAAGCGGTTGCCCAGCAGAAGGAGGAGGACTCCATCCGTGCCCAGGCCCTGCGCCGGGAGGCCAACGCCCTGTATGGGCTGTACCTGCAAATGTCTGAGCACCCGGCCCAGACGGTGTACCTGCAAATGATGGCAAGCACCAGCAACGGTTTCCTTGCCGACAGCATCGCCCAGAATTCGGGCATTGAATTTCCGGACAAGGCGAAGCTATTATGTATGCTGAACCCCACCCGGCGGCTGGAAACGGCTTTGCGGCTGCTCCATCGGGAGGTGGAAATGCTCCGGGTAGAAGCGGAGATTCAGGAGAAGACCAAGGCCGCTCTGGATCAGAACCAGCGTGATTACTATCTGCGCGAGCAGATGAAGGTCATCCGGGAGGAGCTGGGGGAAGAGGACGATGAAAACGAGTGCGAAAGCTACGCCGCCAGCATTCGGGGCCTGAAACTGGATAAGGATGTGGAAAAGAAGCTTTTGAAGGATGTGGAGCGGCTCAAAAAGCAGCCCTTCGGTTCTTCGGAAGGGGCCGTTCTGCGCAATTATCTGGACACCGTGCTGGAGCTGCCCTGGAATGTCAAGACGAAAGAGCGTGTGGACGTGGCTGCCGCCCGGAAAATTCTGGAAAAAGACCACTTCGGCATGGAAAAGGTTAAGGAGCGGATTCTGGAAACCATCGCCGTGCGGCAGATGGCGCCCCAGATGCCGCCCCAGATTCTGTGCCTTGTCGGCCCTCCCGGCGTGGGCAAGACCTCCATTTCCTACTCCGTCGCCAAGGCCCTGAACCGGAAGATGGCCCGGGTGTCTCTGGGCGGCGTACACGATGAGGCCGATATCCGGGGCCACCGGAAGACCTATGTGGGCGCTATGCCGGGCCGGATTATGACCGCCATGATTCAGGCGGGCAGCAGTAACCCCGTGCTCCTGCTGGACGAAATCGACAAGATGGGCGCCGACTACCGGGGCGACCCCAGCGCGGCCCTGCTGGAGGTGCTGGACGGGGAGCAGAACCGCGCTTACCGGGATCACTATCTGGAAATACCCTACGACCTGTCTGACGTGCTGTTCATCACCACCGCCAACACGCTGGATACGGTGCCCGCGCCGCTGCTTGACCGGATGGAGGTCATTGAGCTGGGCTCCTATACCGATGAGGAAAAGGTGATGATTGCCAAGAACCACCTGATCCCGAAGCAGCTTGCAAAACACGGCCTGAAAAAAAGCCAGCTTCGCATTTCCGAGGAGGCTGTCCGGGAGACCATTTCCTGCTATACCCGGGAATCCGGCGTCCGGGGCCTGGAGCGCTGCTTCGGCGATCTCTGCCGCAAGGCCGCTATGGAACTTCTGGACGGGGAAACCGTGAAAAAAGTCACCGTAACCGGCTCAAATCTGGAAAAATATCTGGGCGTTCGCAAATACCTCCCCGACCGGCTGCCCTGCACCGATCAGGTGGGTCTGGTCACGGGCCTGGCCTGGACAAGTGTGGGCGGCGAGACATTGGAAGTGGAAGTAAACGTCATGGACGGTTCCGGCAAGCTGGAGCTGACAGGCAACTTAGGCGATGTCATGAAGGAATCCGCCCACGCGGCCTTGAGCTATATCCGCGCCAACGCCGCGAAACTGGGCGTGGCCCCGGACTTCTACAAGACCAAGGACATCCATGTCCACTTCCCGGAGGGCGCGGTCCCCAAGGACGGCCCTTCTGCCGGTGTCACGGTCTGCACCGCCATGGTGTCCGCGCTGACGGGGGTTTCCGTCCGTTCCGACGTTGCCATGACCGGTGAAATTTCCCTGCGGGGCCGGGTTCTGCGCATCGGCGGCCTGCGGGAAAAGACTATGGCGGCTCTGCGCCACGGCATCCGAACGGTGATTATCCCCGCCGACAACGAGCGGGATTTGGAGGAGATTGACCAGACCGTGCGCCGCCAGCTGAACTTTGTCAGTGCGTCCACTGTGGACACGGTACTGGAAACCGCTCTGAACCGTCCCACGGAGTGCGTTCCCGCTCTGCTGGCGGAGCTGCCCGAGAAAAAGGGCAGAGCCAGAAAACCGGAGCTGCGGCAGTAAGGAGACAGATATGAATTTTCAGAATGTGGAATTTTTGATTTCTGCCGCCGCCCCCAAGGACTTCCCCAAAAACCGCCTGCCGGAAATCGCCTTCGCGGGGAAGTCCAATGTGGGCAAATCCTCGGTAATCAACCGGCTGTTACAGCGGAAGAATTTTGCCCGGGTGGGGGACAAGCCCGGAAAAACTGTCCATGTCAATTACTTTGTGATTGATGGAAAGTGCTATCTGGTGGATCTGCCGGGCTACGGCTTTGCCAAGGTGTCCCAGCAGGAGAAGGAGCGCTGGGGCAGGCTGATGGAGGATTACTTCGCTTCTGCACGCATCGACCTGGGCGTGCTCATCGTGGACTACCGCCATCCGCCTACGAATAACGATATCACCATGGCGAACTGGTTTCTGGAAAGCGGCTGCCCTTTTGTGGTGGTGGCAAACAAAATGGACAAGCTCAAGAAAAGTGAGCTTGCCCCGAATCTGAAGACCATCCGTGAGGATTTGAGCCTGCCGGAAAGCTGCCCGGTCATTCCTTTCTCTGCCGAAAAGGGCGACGGCAGGGACGAGCTGGTGCGCTGGATTTTGCGCGCTGTGAAGGAGTAACCGGTGGTATTTGATTTGGCGGATTGGCGCGTAGCGGTGGACGTGGAAGCCACCCGGGCCCGCACCGGGGCCAACGCGTCTGACCACTGCGAATGCGCCTATTGCAGGAACTTTTACGAAACCCTGCCAAGGACATATCCCGGCCTGTGCGTTGCCCTGTCCCGGCTGGGCATTGACCCTATGGGCCCATCGGAGCTGATGCCTTTTACCCCAACGCTGTACCTTGCCTGCTACCGCCTGCAAGGGAGAATCCTCCGGTGGGGCGTCAGCGAGCTGGCAGTGGGCGGGATTCCCATTGTTCTGGAGGCAGCGGAGGAGGAAGGCTCCTTTTTCCTCTGGGCAGGGGAGCTGGAGCTGCCCTGGATTCAGCCGGAGCCTGCCAATGAAGTTGCTTCCCCGGCGAACCTGCCTGAATTTATGGAGCGGATGCAGCGGATGTGGCTTCTGCGCCATGGGCAGGAATTGACTTGTTCATAAAATGAGAGGACAGCGGGAAGCTGTCCTCTTTTCGTATTAGCCGTTGGCCTTTGCCTCTTTCAGGGCCTGGGCCAGCTGATCGGGGCAGGAGGTCTTCTTCATGCCGCAGGTGGTGCCTTCCAGCTTGGCAATGACATCGTCCACGTCCATGCCCTCCACCAGCTGTCCGATGCCCTTCAGGTTGCCGTTGCAGCCGCCCAGGAATTGAACATTTCTGACCTTACCGTCCTCCAGATCGAAGTAGATCATCTGAGAGCAGGTGCCCTTTGTCTTATACTGATACATAAAAATCGTTCCTTTCTGTATTTATTCTGTCAAATCTGCCAGCTTCGCCGAAACCAGCTCCGCCAGCCCCTCCGGCGGCACAAGCATCTGCTGGCCTCTTGCCCCGGCGGATACGGCAATCTCGTCCCACAAAATGCAGGTTTCGTCAAAAAACGTGGGATATTTCTTCTTCATACCCACGGGAGAGCAGCCGCCGCGGATGTACCCGGTCAGGCCCAGCAGCTCCTTCACCGCCACCAGCTCCATATTCTTGTCCCCGGCGGCTTTGGCTGCCTTCTTTAGGTTCAGTTCACAGCACACAGGGATGCAGAACACGTTGATGCCGGTTTTTTCACCCCGGGCTACCAGCGTCTTGAACACCTGCTCCGGAGGCATTCCGATGGCTTCGGCGGCGTGGGTTCCACTGAGGTCGGATTCGTCAAATTCATAGGCGCGCTCCCGGCAGGGAAGACCCGCCTGCTGCACGAGACGCACCGCGTTTGTTTTCGTAGCCATAGTATCACCGCTCCATATTATACGACAAAAAGTTTGCGCTTGCAAGAGGGAATTATGCCGTGAAAAGTGGTTATGCTAAAACAGTTGAAAGTTGATAGTTGACAGTGGACAGTGATGGTATCCCCTTTGGGGATGGCTAGCAATTTTCATTTTTGTCCCGCTTCGGAACCTTAACTGTCAACTGTCAACTATCCACTGTCAACTAACAACATTTTGGGGGCGCTGCTATGAATGAAAACGCGGACATGAAAAAACAGGAGCGGGAGCAGATCGTGGAGCTTGGCTCCGACATTACCAAATCGAAGAAGGGAAATATCTACACCCTGACCATCATCGGGCAGGTGGAGGGCCACCAGGTGGCGCCGGAGACGGTGAAAACCACGAAATACGAGCACGTTCTGCCGCTGCTGGCGGGAATCGAGGAAAGTGACGACATTGACGGCCTGCTGCTGCTCCTGAACACCGTGGGCGGCGACATCGAAGCAGGGCTTGCCATTGCGGAGATGATTGCCGGTATGAAAAAACCCACGGTGTCGCTGGTGCTGGGGGGCGGGCACTCCATCGGAATCCCGCTGGCAGTGTGCACCAAAAAGTCCTTCATCACCCCCACCGCCAGCATGACGGTGCATCCGGTGCGAATGACGGGGCTGGTGGTGGGTGCGCCCCAGACCTTCCGGTATTTCCAGCGGATTCAGGAACAGATCGCGGATTTTGTCACGGCAAACTCAAAAATCTCCCGGGAAAAGTTCGAGCATTATATGATGGCCACCGGGGAGATGGCAACGGATGTAGGCACCATCCTCTACGGCAAGGAGGCAGTGGCCTCGGGGCTGATCGATAAGCTGGGCGGCCTGAACGACGCACTGACCACCCTGCACAAAATGATTGAGAAGGAACGAAAGCACGGGCAGTGAGGGAGGAGTGAGGAGTTAGGAGTGAGAAGTTAGATGTTAGGAATAAGAGTAAACACTCCACACTCCACACTTCACACTCCACACTTCACACTTCACACTCCACTCTTAACTCTTCACTCTGAAATTAGGGACTGGAAATCTCCGTAAAAGTGTGATATCATATGGTGTAATGCAATTTCTGTCGTTTTGATGGTATCATCCAAAGGAGTGAATGATTTGGACCTGAACTGGCTTCAAAGCC
>JAXEXE010000138.1:0-43411 GCA_034113565.1 Faecousia sp. | reverse complement strand
CGAGCCAGTGCGCACACTGGCGTGGCAATCCGTACTTCTTTTCGCAGCAGGTATGTATTCGGAACGTGAGAAGGGGAACGGATTGCCACGTCGGGCTTCGCCCTCCTCGCAATGACATACTATTTCGCTAAATTCTGCTTTAGCCGATAAGTATGAAAAAGGGAACAGAATGAAACCAGTGACCAAAATCCAGATTATTGACGATAACGGGGAAAAATTCTTTGGCGAAGGCCCCTGGCGCCTGCTGTGTCTGGTGGAGGAGACCGGCTCCCTGCGCTGCGCCGCCGCTTCCATGGAGATGGCCTACAGTAAGGCATTGAAGCTCATCAAACAGGCGGAAGGAGCCCTTGGCTTTCCGCTGACCCAGCGCACCGCCGGAGGAAAGGACGGCGGCGGCAGTACCCTGACCCCGGAGGGCCGGGCCTTTCTGCGCAAATACGAAGCCTATCGGGACGCCTGCGTGCAGGCCAATCGGCAGCTCTACGCCCAATATTTCCCGGGAAAGCAGGTGGGCTGCGTCATCATGGCATCGGGCATGGGAAAGCGGTTCGGCGGCAACAAGCTGATGGCGTCCTTTCGGGGACAGCCCATGATTGCCGGGATTCTGGCGGCGACGGAGGGGCTGTTTTCCCGCCTTGTGGTGGTGACCCGGCACGCCGACGTTGCCGCATTTTGCCGGGAACAGGGTGTGGAGGTGGTTCTTCATGACTTGCCGAACCGGAACGACACCGTCCGCCTTGGACTGGAAGCAGTGGGGGATGTGGACGGCTGCCTGTTCTGCCCCGGCGACCAGCCCCTTCTAAAGCGGGAGACCGTGGGAGCCCTGGTGAACGCATGGCAGCGGGAACCCGATTTCATCTGGCGCACGGCCTTTGAAGACCGGGCCGGCGCGCCGATTCTGTTCCCAAAGTGGGCATTTGACGAACTGCGGACCCTGCCGGAGGGCAAGGGCGGCGCATTTTTGACGAAAAAATATCCCGAACGGGTGCGGCTGCAACCCGTTCGGGATAAGCTGGAACTGATGGATGTGGATACGCGGGAAACGCTAAAGGAATTGGCAGAACGGTAGAATTACGGTTCTGCTTTTTCTCTGGGCAGCAGAATGTTCAAAAGAATCGCCACCATGGCGGCGGGCACGATGCCGGAGCCGCCGAAGATCAGCCGCACCGCTTCCGGTGCCTGGGCCAGAATCCCGCTGTTGGCGCCCATGCCGTAGCCCACGCCCAGTGCCACAGACACGATGGACAGGTTCCGGGCCGTCAGAGGCTCCTTGGTGATGAGCTGGATGCCGCTGATGACGATGGAGGAGAACATCATCACCGCCGCGCCGCCCAGCACGGACTGGGGCATAATGGACACCAGCGCGCCCAGCTTGGGGCACAGGCCGCACAGAATCAGGAACACCGCGCCGGTGGCAAGGGCCATCCGGTTGACCACCTTGGTCATGGCGACAAGACCCACGTTCTGACTGAAGGAGGTGTTGGGCAGCACGCCGAACAGGGCGGCGAAGGAGGAACCCAGCCCATCACAGATGACGCCGCCGGACAGCTCCTTGTCGGTGGCTTCCCGGTTCAGGCCCCCCTCCATGACGCCGGAGATGTCGCCTACGGTCTCCACGGCAGTGACCACGAACATGATGAGCACCGGGATAATGGCCCGAAGGTCAAAGACGGGCTTCACCGGCAGCAGCTTGGGAATTTCAAACCAGGCCGCGTCCGCAACCTTCCTCCAGTTGAGAACCCAGGCCTTGGTGTATTCCACACCCTCGGCGGTGACGCCGGTGGTGGGCAGCACAAAGCCCATGAGGAAGGCTGCTGCATAGCCGCAGAGAATGCCGAGGAGAATTGCGGAGGAGCTGGCAAAGCCCTTGAAGCCATGCTTGAAAATCAGAATCATGACCAGCACGAAAACTGCCAGCAGAAGATTCTCCATGGAGCCGAAGTCCTTGGCGGTGTTGCCGCCGCCGAAGGAGTTGATGCCCACGGAAATCAGACTCAGGCCGATGGACATGACCACGGTTCCGGTGACCACCGCCGGGAAGAACTTTCTCAGGGGCTTGAGGAACAGGCCCAGCACGCCCTCAAACAGGCCGCCGATGATGGAGGCGCCCATAATGGCGCCGTAGGCGATGACGCCGCCGCCCATGGTGGCGGCAACGCTGTTGAATACGCCGATGAAGCCGGAGGAGGTGCCCATGATGATGGGAACCCTGCCGCCCACGGGGCCGATGGAGAACAGCTGAACCAGTGTCACGATGCCGGCCACCAGCATGGCGTTTTGCAGCAGGTGCAGCTGCAACCCCGCAAATTCCCCGCCGGCAATGCCACAGGCGCCGGTGATAATGAGCAGGGGGGTCAGGTTGCCCACGAACATGGCAAGCACGTGCTGCAGGCCTAAGGGAATTGCCTGCTTCAGGGGCATTTTTCCGTCCAGCTGGAAGGCTGTTTCGGACAGACGGTAGGATGTTTTCATAGCGTAACCTCTCTTTCTACTACTTTTAACAGTATAGCATCCGGGATGCTGTGTGTAAATTGCCGAAAATGCAGAACTTTTGACTTTTTTTGAGAAAACAACTGACATTTTGACAGGAGTGTGCTATAATACTTTTCGAGCTTTGGGAGGTGCTGCACATGAACTTTTTGGAGCAGAGAATCGTGAAAGACGGAATCGTAAAACCCGGGAATGTCTTGAAGGTTGACAGCTTTCTGAACCACCAGATGGACATTGCCCTGATGGAGGAGATCGGACGGGAATTTCACCGCCGGTTTGCCGATAAGAAGGTCACCAAGGTGCTGACCATCGAGGCCTCCGGCATCGGCATCGCCTGTTTTGTGGCGAAGGAATTCGGCGTGCCCATGGTGTTCGCCAAGAAGTCCAAGTCCATCAACATCGAGGGTGAAATGTATATTGCCGAGGTGGAATCCTTCACCCATAAGAACATCAATCAGATCATCGTGTCCAAAAAGTTTCTGAGCAGCGAGGATCACCTGCTGATTATCGACGATTTCCTCGCCAACGGCTGTGCCCTGCAGGGCCTCATTTCCATTGCGGAGGAGGCCGGGGCTACGGTGGAGGGCCTGGGCATTGTGATTGAAAAAGGCTTCCAGATTGGCGGCAAGGTTATTCGGAATCTGGGCTACCGGCTGGAATCTCTGGCAATCGTGGATGCCATGGATCCGGAAACCGGCGAAATCACCTTCCGTGAGCAGTAAGGATATCTCCCCCGGTGTGCCCCACCGGGGGATTGTGCTTTACGAGGAAACTATGGAATATACCTTGATTCGCAGCGCCAGAAAGACCATCTCCATTCAGCTTTCCCCGGCGGGGGAAGTGGTGGTGCGGGCACCTAACCGGATGCCGAAGCGGGACATCGAGGGGTTTCTGGAAGAAAAACGGAGCTGGATAGAAGGGCATCTTGCCAAGCTGCCGGAGAGAAAGCCCAGGCTGACGGAAGCGGAATTGCAGACCCTTGCCCGGCACGCAAAGGAAGTTCTGCCGGAAATTGCGGCCCGCTATGCACCGCTGGTAGGCGTGGACTACGGACGCATCACCATCCGCGCCCAGCGCACCCGGTGGGGCAGCTGCTCGGCCCAGGGAAATTTGAATTTCAACTGTCTGCTGATGCTGACCCCCGACGATGTGATGGAGTATGTGGTGGTGCATGAGCTGTGCCACCGGAAGGAAATGAATCACTCGTCCCGGTTCTGGGCGGAAGTGGAGAGAGTCCTGCCGGACTACCGCCGGAGCCGCCGGTGGCTGAAGGAAAACGGCGGTGCGCTGATTTGTAGATTATAGTTATTGACATATGTCGGAAATAGCGATATACTGTATTTGACAAGGATCAGGAGGTGCGCCAATGCCAAGACCCAAAAAGTGCAGACGAGTCTGCGAAATTCCCCAGACCCTCCGCTTTTCTCCGGAAAATCCGCTGGAAGACGCCGAGCCGGTGACGCTCACCGTGGAGGAGTATGAGACCATCCGTCTCATCGACAGGGAGGGGCTTTCTCAGGAGGCCTGCGGCGAAATCATGCAGGTTGCCCGGACCACGGTGCAGCAGATCTATGCGAATGCCAGAAAAAAGCTGGCGGATGTGCTGGTGGAAGGGCTTCCTCTGCGGATTGCCGGGGGAGACTACGAGCTGTGCAGCGGTCCGGACGGTAAATGCGCGCACAATGCCTGCTGCAAACGAGACGTAAGTCAAATTTACGGAAAACCGAAAGGAGAAAACACCATGCGTGTGGCGGTAACTTACGAAAACGGGGAAATTTTCCAGCATTTTGGTCATACGGAGCGGTTTAAGGTCTATGATATCAAGGATGGAAAGATTCTTTCCTCCGAAATTGTGGATACAAACGGAAGCGGTCATGGCGCGCTGGCAGGGGTGCTGAACGCCCTGAAGGTGGACGCTCTGATTTGCGGCGGCATCGGCGGCGGGGCCCAGATGGCCCTGGCGCAGGCGGGCATCCGGCTCTACGGTGGCGTGTCCGGCAGCGCCGACGCGGCGGTTCAGGCCCTGGCGGAGGGGAAACTGGACTTTGATCCCAACGTCCACTGCGACCATCACGACCACCACGGGGAGGGCCACAGCTGCGGCTCCCACAGTTGCGGCAGCCACACCTGCGGTTAATCGACAAAGGGGCTGTCTCACTAAAGTAAAACTGCACAAATGAAAGAACTGTCATTGCGAACCAGTGACCGATGTCACTGGTGTGGCAATCCGTATCCCTTTGAGATGTTCGTATTTCTGGCATTTTTAAGGAGAACGGATTCCCACGCCAGTGTGCGTACTGGCTCGGAATGACAGTTATTTCTTTCCCTTTGTATGATTTGACAAAACGATTTGTTAGTGAGACAGCCCCTTCCATTTTTGCAGGACAGACCGTCCTGCAAAACGATTTAATGTGTTGCAATCCGGGAAAAAGGGATGTATGATAGACAAAACAACTTTGCACGGAGGCGGCAGCAATGGAAGAGAAACAGGCAGTCAGCCGGAAAATTCTGGACTTTCTGCAGCAGGAAGGAATCAACCCGGAGATTTTGAAGCAGATTCGGGCCTTTTTGGACGCCCATCCCGCCGGGAACCCGGATCGGATTCCCACGCCCCGGTATGCCTACTACGGAAACGAAATCTGGGAGCAGGCCCTGACGGCAATCCTCTGCGGGAAAAATCTGCTGCTGGCAGGCGGCAAGGCAACAGGCAAAAACGTGCTGGCCCAGAATCTGGCGGCTCTGTTTTTGCGGCCCATGTGGAATATTTCCCTGCATGTGAACACGGATGCCGCGTCTTTGGTAGGCACGGATACCTTTCAGGACGGCGCGGTGACCTTCCGGCCCGGCCCGGTGTACGAGTGCGGCGCACAGGGCGGCTTCGGGGTGCTGGACGAGATCAACATGGCGAAAAATGAGGCTTTGGCGGTGATGCACGCGGTGCTGGATTTCCGCCGCAGCGTGGACGTGCCCGGCTACGGCTCTCTGGAACTGCGCCCGGAAACCCGCTTTCTTGCCACCATGAACTATGGCTACGCGGGAACCCGGGAGATGAACGAGGCGCTGGCCTCCCGGTTTGCGGTGATTGCCATGCCCACCATCTCGCAGGACAATCTGGAGCGGCTGCTGAGTGAACAGTATCCCAATTTGAACCGGAAGACAAGGGGCCTGCTGGCAGGATTGTTCTTTGATCTGAACAAAAAGTGCCTGAATTCCGAGATTTCCACCCGGGCGTTGGATTTGCGTGGCCTGCTGGACGCCGTCGATCTGATGGGACTGGGCCTGAACCCCGCCGCCGCGCTGGATATGGGCATCACCAACAAGAGCTTTGACCCCTACGAGCGGCAGCTGATCCATGACATGATCGCCGCACGGATTCCGTCGAAGCTGCGCTGTGATCAGGTGTTCGACCGATGAATGACAATGAATTCGGCGCGGCAGGCCGCCGTGCCCTGAATCAGGTGTGGAACGGCGCGGGGGCGTATGGCTTCACCCCGGTGTTTGTCGCCAACACCCTGTACATGAATACCATTTCCGGGCTGGCGGAGGCCTTTTTCGGCAGAAAAGCGCTGCAAAACCTGTTCGATACCTGGGCGGGGGACGAGTGGCAGGGAACCTATGACCGGTTCGCGTGGGTACTGATCGAAGCGGAAGTGTACCGGCGCAATGTGGAGGACCGGCCCGCGCTGGCGGAGCTTCGGGTCTCCTATGCCGGTTTTTTTCTGGAGTCCCTGGAGCGCCGTTCCCGGTCGGAGAACATGGCCAAGGCCATGCTCTGCGAGTCCATCCAGCGGGCCCACTGGCGGGAAGCGGAGGGGGACAGCCCCGGCTTCCTGCTCCCGAAGGAGGCAAAGCTGTACGCACAGGTGAAAGCCTCCGCCGGCCTTTCGCCGGAGGAACTGGGAAGCCGGATTTTGTCGCTGCTGCAAGACTACTTTGGCTTCCGGGGCAGGCCGAAACGGCGAAAGACCATTCCCATGCCCCATTTTTTGTCACAGCTGCTTCCTCAGCGCAAAAGCGACGACCTGCAGCCCCAACGGTTTGAAAACGCCATTTTGTCGGAAATGGAAACAGGCGGGCACAGAAGGGCCGGGTGGAGCGGACGCCACGCCGGCGGTGCGGATGCCCTTGCCTACGCGGAAGGGTGCTTCGGACGCTGCCGGTATTCTCCCAACCGGCTGGAAGAAATTCGCGGTCAGCTGTGCACCGGCGCTCACGCAGGCTGCGACATCTGGTTTACGGATGGGCAGCCCTCCCAGATCAGCCGGGGAGACTCCCGCCGGGTGGCGGCGGAAGCGGCCCGGCAGCAGAAGAAAAATAAGCAGCATTACCTCGACAACGCTGCCATGTATGACGGGCAGATTCGCCGGATTCAGAGGGACATCGGCAGCAGCCTGTTTTCGGAGATCATTCCCCGGTCAGAGCCTGCCCGCAGCGGGTGCCTTGACAGCACGAAGGTGTGGCGCGCTCCCGTTTTAGGGGATAACCGGGTGTTTCTGCGACCGGAGGAGCTGCCCATCCCCGCCATGTCGGTGCTGCTGCTTCTGGATGCCTCCGCTTCCCGGATGTACCATCAGGAGGTTATTGCCGCCCAGGCCTACATTCTGGCGGAGGCTCTGCGGGGTCTGCGGGTGCCGGTGCAGGTGGAGAGCTTCTGCTCTATCCGGGGCGTGACGGTATTTAACCGGCTGGTGCCCTTCCATGCGGAAAGCTCCCGGAATGTGTTCCGGTATTTTGCCGCCGGGTGGAACCGGGACGGGCTGGCGCTGCGGATGGCGGACTTTACCATGAAGCCTGTCCGCACGGAGCGGAAGCTGGTGATTCTGCTCACCGACGCCAACCCCAACGACAGCGTGCCCCTGAGCCGCCCGGGAAAGCTGCCGGTGCCATACGAAGAGCTGAACGGCGTGGAGGATGCGGCGGCGGAGGTGTCCCGGCTGCGCCGGGACGGCTGCCGGGTAGGCGCGGTGTTTTTTGGCAGCGGTGCCAATTTCCCTAACGCCGGGAAGATTTACGGCAATCATGTGGTTCGTATCCGGGAAATGGAGGAATTTGCCGCCGCCGCGGCAGAGCTGATCCGCATGGAGGTCACGCAATAAACATAAACGCACAGACCTCGCCGGGTCTGTGCGTTTTCTCAAAAGGTCAGCCGCATCTGATACCAGACCACGTCCCCGTGGGTGGACTGGGAAACACCCTCGCTGACAAAGCCAAATTTGGCGTAATATGGAACCAGAGCATCCTTGCAGGTCAGCACCAGCCCCTTGCGGCCCTGTGCCTTCGCTTCCGCAATGACGTGCGCCAACAGCCGTCCGGCGCAGCCCTGGCGGCGGTAGGCTGGGTGGGTGTCTACACCGAAAATCATCTGCCATGCGCCGTTTTCGTTGTGGAGGTCAGCGCTGTCGTACATTTCATCCCGCAAATCCGGTTCATCCGTGACCATGCCGTTGACGAAGGACACCACGGTTTTCCCGTCGGTCAGAATCCAGAAGTGGTTGGGATACACTTCCAGCCGCCGGGCAAAGCTGGCTTCCGTTGCGGCTTCCGCTTCGGGGAAGCAGATGGCTTCCAGCTGGGTGACGGCGGGTAAATCAGCCATGGTGGCTGTGCGAATCTTCATAGTACCTGTTCCTTTCAAAAGAGGGCTTCCCGTGTGGGAAGCCCTCTTGCTTATCAGAGCACCTTGCTCAAAAAATCGATGGTTCTGGGCTGTTTGGGATGATTGATGACCTCGTCAGGGGTGCCCTCCTCCACGATGTAGCCGCCCTCCATGAAGATGACGCGGGTGGCGACTTCCCGGGCAAAGCCGATTTCGTGGGTGACCACCACCATGGTCATGCCGTCGGCTGCCAGCTGCTTCATGACCTGCAAAACCTCGCCCACCATTTCCGGGTCCAGAGCGGAGGTCGGCTCGTCAAAGAGCATGATGTCCGGGTCCATGGCCAGCGCACGGGCGATTGCCACCCGCTGCTTCTGTCCGCCGGACAGCTGGGAGGGGTAAGCGGAGGCCTTGTCCAGCAGGCCCACCCGCTCCAGCAGCTTCAAGGCTTTTTCCTTGGCCTCGGACTTGGTGGCCTTTTTCAGCTCCGTGGGGGCCAGCGTCATGTTGCCCATGACGTTCAGGTTATTAAACAGGTTAAAATGCTGGAACACCATACCCACATTTTCCCGAACCCGGTTCAGATCGGTCTTTTTGTCGGTCAGATCGTGACCGTCCACGATGACCTCGCCGGCGGTGATGTCCTCCAGCCGGTTCAGGCACCGCAGAAGGGTAGACTTGCCGCTGCCGGAGGGGCCGAGGACTACGACAACCTCGCCCTCATAAATGTCGGTGGAAACGTCCTTCAGGACTTCCAGCTTGCCGAAATTCTTCTTCAGGTGAGAAATGTGAATCTTCACATTGTTCTTATTCACGCCCACGGTTCAGTCTCCTTTCCAGCCGCTTTGCCAGACGGGACAGCAGCGTGATGATGATAAGGTACATGATACCCACGATGGTCCACACCTCGAAGGCCCGCATGGTGTTTGCCACCACGTTCTTGGCGGTGTTGACCAGCTCGGGAAAGCCGATGACCGACAGAATGGAGGTATCCTTCAGGGTGATGATGAACTGGTTGATGATGCTGGGAATCATGGTGCGGATGGCCTGAGGCAGGACGACTCTTGCCATGGCCCGCCAGTAGGGAAGGCCCAGAGAGCGGGCAGCCTCCATCTGACCGGGATCCACGCTCTGGATACCGGCGCGGATGATCTCCGCCATATAAGCGCCGCAATTCAGCGCCAGGGCCACGGTACCGGCCTGCAGGGCCGTCAGGGTGAAGCGGACACCGCTGAACAGTCCGTTGATGGCCTGGGGCACACCGAAATAGATCATGAAGGCCAGAACGATCATGGGAACGCCCCGGATCACGTCCACGAAAATGGTGGAAATGGCGTTGCAGACCCGGCTTTTCAGCACGCTGAGCAGACCGAAGATCAGACCCAGAATACAGGCGAAGAACAGGCCGCACAGCGCCAGCAGCAGGGTCTGGCCCATGGCCCGTAGCAGCAGGCCGCCGTAGGCGGAGAGAATGCGGAGAATCACGCGCAGGACTCCTTTCGGATAGTATGAGAAAATAGGGGACGCCTACAGGCGTCCCCTACAAACGGGAAAATCAGCCCAGGTACTTTGCCAGAATCTCATCGTACTTGCCGTTTGCCTTGATGTTGGCAAGACCGGCGTTGAACATATCGATCAGCTTCTGGTTGTCGGCGTTGAAGATGGCGAAACCATAATCGCCGCCGGCATTGGCGGTGCCGTCCAGCACCTTCAGTGCCAGACCGCCGTCCTTGATGGAAGCCTGCATGATGGGGGTGTCCTCGAAGCAGGCCACGCACTGACCGCCGGTGACGGCCTGATACATGGTGGGAGAATCCTCAAAGTAGACGATGTTGAAGCCGTACTGATCCTTCAGGCTCTCGGCGTAGGAAGCACCCTGGGTGCCGGTCTTGACGGCAACATCCTTGCCACTGAGATCGGCGAAGCCGGTGATATCGGAGTCAGCGGCAACGGTCATGCTCTGGGTGGCATTGTAGTAGCCGTCGGAGAAGATCCAGCCGGAGGCCTTCCGCTCGTCGGTGATGGAAGCGCCGGCGATCATGCCGTCAGCCTGACCGGCCTGACAGGCGGCGATGGCGGCATCCCAGCCCAGGCTCTGCAGCTCGTAGTCGAAGCCCTGGTCAGCGGCAACGGCAGCGAGGATGTCCACGTCGATGCCGACGAAGTTGCCGGAAGCATCGGTGTACTCGAAGGGCTTGAAGACGGTGTCGGAAGCGATGATCCACTTCTTGCCGTCAGCGGCAGTCTTGGAGCCGCCGCAGGCAGCCAGAGACAGCACCATCAGGACAGCCAGACACAGTGCGAATAACTTTTTCATAAAAATACATCCTTTCCTCTGTTATTCTCTGAAATGAGATTCCCGCCGGGAAAACGGCAGGGATGAATGGGAAAAAGGCGGCGGTTTGATACCGCAGCGCCTTTACTTCCATACATCTTATACAGAATTCTATCACTTCACTGCATAAAAGTCAACACGAGGGAAGGACATTTGTACATATTTGACGGATTCACCAAAATATCATACAATTTCGGCTGCTTCCTTAAGCAGTTGGTACGCCTTTTCGAAGCCCAGGGAGCTGATGCACAGGGTCAGGTCGTAGTTCCGGCTGTCGCCGTAGGTGCGGCCGGTCATCTTCTCACAGTAGGCCCGGCGGGCCCGGTCAGCGGTGTCCATGTCCGATTCCAGCACGGAAAGGGGAACATCCGGCATTTCCTTTCGGATGCGCAGCAGCCGCCAACTCCGGTCGGCGTGGACGAAGACCCGCAGGCAGTGATCGTACTCTTTGAGGATGTAGTCGGCGTTCCGGCCCACGATGACGCAGCTCTCCTTGTTGGCAAGCTCCCGGATGGCCTTTACCTGGGCGTTCCACAGCTCCTCGCTCAGGGGGCGGCTGTAGAAATTGAACAGGCTTTGGGTAAAGCCGAACTCTCTGGGCACCCGTTCGTCCCACTGCCGGACCTGCTCCGGACTCAGGTGGGCGCTGGCCTTGGCGGTTCGCAGAATGATGTCCCGGTCGTAATAGGCGATGCCCAGTTCCCGTGCCAGCCGGCGGCCCAGATCGCTGCCGCCAGCGCCGAATTCTCTGCCGATGGTAATGATACGCTTCATAAGGAGGCCTCCTCATAGCTCGTGCTTCCCGGCATTTCGCAGTAAATGACAGCCGCGGAAGCAGGATTTCTTGTGCAGAAACATCATAGCACATTTGTCCGGCAGGTTCAACAGTATTTTTACGCAGACTGCTACGGCTCCCGGTAGGCAAACCAGTAGTCGCCCACCTGCCCCCACACTTCCCCACCGATCTGCCAGGGAGCATAGTAGAGCACGTCCCTGGGCAGGACATAGGGGCCGTACATGGCGGCGGTGACGGCGCGGTACTGCGCGGGTTCCGGCTTTGCGTTTTGCAGATAATACACGCTGCCGAAGGTCTCCGACCACCAGAGCACCTTGTCCACGGTGTTGGGGTACTCGTCGGAAACAAGCCGGTTGAGAATGACCTCCAAAACAGCCTGCTGTACCTCCTCCGGCTGATTCCTTGCCTGCACCCAGGCAAGACAGGCCAGGGTGTAGATATCCTCCTCCGGCAGCTCGTAGCCAACGTAGCGGGTTTCGGGCTGCTGGGGCTTGCGGGCATCGTACAGCTCCGGATTTTCCGGCATTTCCGACTTGTCGAAGACCCAGCTGCCGCTGTAGCCGCTGGTAATGGTGTATTCGTGGAAGCCGCCCAGGAAGCCGTCCATGAGAAGCTCACTGGAATAATTCGGTTCGAAGGGGTCCTTGACGATGACCAGACCGTCATCGGTCAGGCCGGACAGGACGATAAAGTGCTGCCCGGTGGTGAAGGGGGAGTGGTCGTTTTCCATGACGATGGCGACCTTGCCCTCCTCCAGAGCCTTTTGGGTTTCCCGCCAGTCAAAATTCTTCTCATAGGGCAGGCCCAGCTGCTGGGCGGCGTACTCCAGCCGCTCGACATTGGTTTTCCCGTATTTTCCGAAGTGATAGACCAGCTGATCCGGTGTGTATTCGTGGTCGGTCATGTAGGTGGCGACCATGGAAAGACAGGTCATGCTGCATCCGCTGGTGGCGATGGTGCCGTCACCGAACTTGATGTAGGGGTAATCGGTCTGATAAAACAGGGGAACGGTGTCATAGGTGCGCCCCTCCGGCTGGGTTTCGGCGATGGTTGGGGCCTGCGTTTCCGGCGGAAGGGTTTCTGTGGGGACGGTGGTTTCAGCGGCGGTGGGCTGGGGCACGGGAGCCTGAGAAGCGCAGGCGCACAGCCCTGTAACCAATAAGAAAATCCATGCCGCTTTCCAACCGTGCTTCACAACCGCAAACTCCCTTTCGACAAATTACAAACATTATAGCATCTGCGGTAAAAACTTCAAGGGCCAGTTCCCGGGACTGTCCTGCCTGAAACGGAGCGGATGCGGCGGCAGAGCTTCCCGGCTTGCGCTTTTACCGCTGCACAATGGGAAACCGGCAAAGAAACATGGTGACTGTTCGTCACGGTTCTGCTGAAAGACCTCTGACGCTGTGCTAGAATGGCGCCAATCTTCCGGACTGAGCCGGATAAGCTGCGGGAGGACACGGTATGCTGGACATATTCAGACGGGAGATCAAATATGAGATTGATCCCTGCCTTACGGAGGTACTGAAGCAGCGGCTGTCGGCGGTGCTCCCGGCAGACCCCCACAACGGCACGCAGGGGTATCTGGTGCGCTCCGTCTACTTTGACACCCCGGACGCCTCGGACTGCTGTGAGAAACTGGACGGGGTGGAGAACCGAAAAAAGCTGCGCCTGCGGGTTTACGGCTTTGGGGACGCTCCCGCCAAGCTGGAGCTGAAGCAGAAGCAGGGGGCCTTCCAGAGAAAGCGGAGTCTCACCTTAAGCAGACCGCAGGCAGAGCAGCTGCTGGCGGGGGATTCGTCCTGCCTGGAAGACTGCGGGGAATTCGGGCAGCAGATGGCCCGGCTGATGGCCTTGGGAGCCTATCGCCCCAGCTGCCTTGTGGAGTATGACCGCATCGCTTTCTGCTGCCCCACCAACGATACCCGGGTTACCCTTGACAGCCGCCTGCGCTCCAACGAGGGTTGCTTCCGGCTGTATGACCCCACGGTGCAGCTGACGCCGGTGGGCAGGCCGGGCATGGTGACGCTGGAGGTCAAATACAATCACTTTTTGCTGAGTTTTGTCAAGGATTCGGTAAATATGGCGGGAATGCTGAACGTTTCCGCCAGTAAATATTGCCGGTGCAGGCAATTTGGAATCGGAGGAGAATAGACTATGAACAAGGAACTGCTGTACTACCTGACCAACGACGCGGGCAGCCTGACCCTTCAGGAGATTCTGTTGAGCTTTGCCTGCGCTGTGGTATTGGGGGCTGTGATTTTTGTGTCCTACCGCTTCTGCCATACCGGGGCGGTGTACAGCGCGAAGTTCAACGTGTCGCTGTGGATGATGACGCTGGTGACCACGCTCATCATGTGCGTGATCGGCAACAACATCGCCCTGTCGCTGGGCATGGTGGGCGCCCTGTCCATCGTCCGGTTCCGCACCGCCATCAAGGACCCCCGGGATACCACCTACATCTTCTGGGCCATCGCGGTGGGGGTATGCTGCGGCATCTGCGACTACCTGATCGCCGGAATCGGCAGCGCCGTGATCTTCTGTATGATGGTGCTGATCGGAAACGTTCGGGGCAACGACCGGTATCTGCTGATTGTGCGCACGTCCGGAACCCCGGACACCCGTGTGGAGGAGCTGATGCAGTCCTATTATCAGAATAAGGCCAGACTTCGGGTCAAAAACACAGCTTCGCAGCAATCTGAGTACATCTATGAGCTGAGCGCCTCTGTGCTGAACAAGCACGGCGGCAGCGAGGAAATCTCCAATGAACTGTACGCGCTGGCAGGGGTGCAGAACGTGAATCTGGTCTGCCAGAATGACGAGATTACCGCATGAGAAGAAAACTGCGGCTTTGCGCCCTGGTCTGGGGACTGACAGCACTGCTGTGCGTATGCCTGGGAGCGGTTCAGCTGGCTTCTGTGCCCCGGCAGGCCCGGTACATCGATCATATCGTCAACGCCGGCGCTGACCCCACTCTGGGAACCACCACCATCCCGGAAGACCGCATGGTGGGCGGGGAGTTTGTCAGCCATCTGCCGCTGGTGGTCATTGACACCGGGGGACAGGAAATCGTCAGCTATAAGCAATACAACCCGGAAACCGATGCCTTTGAGGTGCCGGCGGGCATCGACCCCTACTTTTCCATGACGCTGTCCGTGTACGACAGCGCCGACCACTGCAACCGGCTTTCAGACCCGGCGGGCCTTGTGACCACGGGCCGCATTAAGGTGCGGGGCAATTCCTCAGCGTTTCCAAGCCTGCCGAAGTTTCAGTATAAGCTGAAGCTGAATGAGGCGGAAAGCGTCATGGGTATCGGTACGGACGACACCTGGGTGCTCTCCCCCACGGTTCAGGACAAATCCCAGCTGCGCAACTATCTTGTTTACAACATTGCGGGGCAGATCGAGCCCTTTACCCCGGATCTGCGGTACTGCGAGGTGCTGTTTGCCCGGGAGGGGGGCTACTATTACGGCGGGCTGTACAGGCTGTGCGAGTCCGTCAAGGTTTCGCCGGAACGGGTGGATATCCGCAAGGACGCCACAGGCTATCACGTTGGCAGCGGCTATCTGCTTCTGCGGGACCGGTACTCGGACAGTAAGATCATCCTGGATACCTGGGGCACCCGCATGGGCTATAACTGCCGTGTGGACAGCACGCAGGGCAAGCGGATACCCACGTATTTCTCTTTGGAATACCCCAAAAACGAAAACGCGACGCCGGAGGTGATTGCATCCATCGAAGAAGAGATTTCCGAGATCGAAGCGATTCTGTACAGCGGGGATGCCGCCGTTCTGGAACAGCTCGACCAGTGGGTGGATTTGAATTCCTTTGCCGAATACATGGTGATCAACGAGTTCTTCACCAACTATGACGCGGGCACGAACTCCACATTTCTCTACAAGGCGCCCCATGGGAAGCTGACCGCCGGGCCCTACTGGGATTATGACGGCGCGGTGGACAACTGGAATAGCGCCCTGCTGGATATCAACGCCTTCGCTTTTCCGGAATATCCCTGGTACAACGCGCTGATCCGACTGGAAACATTTGAACGCCTGGTGGAGAAACGGTATCACGAACTGCGCAAAACGATTCTGAGCGACGAATATCTGGACACGTTCATCGACGGAACGCTTTCCTATCTCGGCAACGCCCTTGCCCGGGAGGAAAGCGCCTACGGAGACTACACCTATTTAACGGATGTCCTGACGGAGCAGACCACCGGCCTGACCATTGACCGGAGGAGGGAAACCGCGGCAGAGGAAGCCCGGCGCGTGAAGGACGTGCTGCATCTTCGGGGCGCGTACATGGACAGAAACATTGCGGCACTGCGGGACCTGGTCACGTTCCGGGGCAGTTCCCTGGCCACCAACACGGTTCTGGCCTGTGTACTGATCGCGGTGTTTCTGGTGAGCACGCTGCTGGCCCGCCGCCGTTTGACCAAGTGACTTTTTATGGAGGCGATTGCTTGAACCGAAAAACCAACGTACGCACCAGACGCCTGACCGGGACGGCACAGCGCGTGTGGATCTGGCTTGCCGTCATTTCCATGACCGTTTACATTTTGTGGCGGGCCATCTGCACCATTCCTGACCGGCACGTCTATGGAACCCTTGCCTTTGTGTGCGGCATCTTCCTGCTGGCGGCGGAGAGCATTTCCGCGCTGGAAGCCCTGATGCACTACACGGATATGCACAATATGCGCCTGCCGGAAAAGCCGGAGCTGCCGGAAAGCTGGTATCCCGAGGTGGATGTGTTCATTGCCACCCATGACGAGTCGGTTTCCCTGTTATATAAGACTGTCAACGGCTGTAAGCATATGCACTATCCGGATAAGAACAAGGTACACATCTTCCTGTGCGACGACGGAAACCGTCCGGCGGTGGCGCAGCTGGCAAAGGAACTGGGGGTGGGCTATTTCGGACTGGCGGAAAACAGGGACGCCAAGGCGGGCAACCTGAATAACGCCCTGTCTCAGACCCATTCTCCCTGCGTTGCTACCTTTGACGCGGACATGATTCCCACCTCCGATTTTCTGATGGAAACCGTCCCCTACCTGTTCCTGCCCCGGATGAAAAAGGACGAAGATGGGCACTGGGTTCCCAGAACCGAGGATGAAATCGACCCGGATTTCAAAATCGGCTTTATCCAGTCGCCCCAGAGCTTTTACAATCCCGACCTGTTCCAGTATTACCTGTACAGTGAAAACCGGATTCCCAATGAGCAGGATTATTTCTTCCGGGAGATCAATGTGGGCCGGAACCGGGCCAACGCGCCCATCTACGCCGGCTCCAATACGGTGATTTCCCGGCAGGCGCTGGAGGCGGTGGGAGGCATCGCCACGGGCAGCATCACCGAGGATTTCGAGACCGGCATCCGTATCCAGGCGGCAGGCTACACCTGCTATGCCATCGACAGGGTGCTGGCCCACGGGCTGGCGCCCCGGGACTTTGAGAGCCTGCTCCGGCAGCGGGAGCGGTGGGGCAGGGGCTGCATTTCTTCCCTGCGGCATACCCATCTGATCTTCAACCGGGGTCTGAAGCTTCGGGCAAAGCTGGCCTATCTTTCCGCGTTTTTGTACTGGTTTACCTTCCTGCGGCGGTTTGTGTACATTCTTGCCCCCATTTTGTTTGTGGTATTTCATATCCCGGTCATGGTCTGCGGCCTCAGGAGCCTGCTTATCTTCTGGCTGCCGTCGTTCCTGCTGTATAACCACGCGCTGAAGGTATCCTCCGGCAAAATTCGTTCCTACCGCTGGTCCAATATCATCGACACCATTCTGTTCCCCTATCTGATTCTGCCGATTCTGGCGGAGTTCCTGTTTATCCGGCTGAAAACCTTCCATGTGACCAGCAAGGAAGTGACGGAGGGCAGCACGCCATACCTGCTGGGCCTGCCCCACCTGATTCTGCTGATGTTTGATCTGCTGGCGGTGGTGCTGTGCACTTGGGAGCTGCTGACGGCCCGGAACTACGGCGCGGTGGTGGTGCTGTACTGGCTGCTGGTCAACGGGTTTAACCTTCTGATGGCGCTGCTGTTTGTGGCGGGGCGGAGGAACCGGCGCAGTGAGGAACGCTTCCGGGTCACCCTGCCGGTACAGGTGGAGAGCTGCGGACGGGCGCTGGATGGGCAGACCATGGATATTTCCGAGAACGGTCTGGCGGTGGTGCTGCCGGACCCGGTTTACCTGCCGGATGACGAGCCGGTATCCGTCACCATTACAGACCGGGGAAGCACTGCGCGCCTTCGGTGCCTGGTTGCCAGCGTCAGTCAGGTGCGAGGCGGATGGCGGTACGGCCTGCGTGTGCATGACACGGAAGACCGGGAAACCTACGACCAGATTGTCTATGACCGGCACCATTCCATGAGCGATATCATGCAGCCCACCGTCAGCACCTTCTCCGACCTGTCCGTGAACATCCGCGGGCGGCTGGGCCGGGAGCGGCAGTCTCTGCGTAAGCAGCCCCGTATCCCGATTGGCGAACAGTTCCCGATGGAGGGCGGCGGCAGTGTGATGGTGGAGAACATGAACTACAAATATGTGCGTCTTTCCGGGGCGGTTGATCTGCCCGATGAACTGACCCTGAGGGTTTTCGCCCATCCTGTAGCGCTTCGCAGAAGCGCCATCCGTCCGGGCCTGTACGAGATTGTGAACCGGGAAGAACTGCTGCGGTCACAGGATTTTCTTGACAGATTGTGCCAGTACACCCGCGGTGAGGTACCGGTAAACAGCTGATACCAAAGAAGGAGGCACGCCATGCTGTTTTCCAGCGTTGTATTTCTGCTGTATTTTCTCCCGGTGGTGCTGGTGCTGTATTACAGCGTCGGCAGAAGACATATCCGGGCGCAAAACGGCCTGCTGCTGATTGCCAGCCTGGTTTTTTACGCCTGGGGCGAGCCGAAAAATGTGCTCCTGCTGGCATTCTCCTGCCTTGCCAATTACCTGTTCGGGCTGGCGGCGGGGGGAGAACGGTTTTCCGGGAAAATGCGGAGAAGCTTCCTGATTGTGTCGGTTATTTTCAATCTCGGCGTGCTGTTTTGCTTTAAATATTTGAATTTCGCGGTTCAGACAGTCAACGGCCTGGCAGGGAGGACCCTCCTGCCGGAGACAAAGCTTGCTCTGCCTCTGGGCATTTCCTTCTTCACCTTTCAGGCCATGTCCTACGTTATTGATGTTTACCGGGGCGACGCGCCGGTGCAGAAGAATTTTTTCGATTTGGCACTGTATATCTGCCTGTTTCCCCAGCTGGTGGCCGGGCCCATCGTCCGCTACAACGAGATCCAGCAGCAGCTGGGGAGTCGGAAGGAAACCCTTGACAGGGTATGCGGCGGAATGTGCCGTTTTGTGCAGGGACTGGCGAAAAAGCTGCTGCTGGCGAACAGCATGGGCGCCATTGCCGACACGGTATTCGGCCTGACCAGACTGTGGCACACCCAGTATCTGGTGCCGGCGGCGCTGGCGTGGGTTGGGGCGGCGGCGTACATGCTGCAAATCTATCTGGACTTTTCCGCCTACTCCGATATGGCCATCGGCCTGGGCGGAATGTTCGGGTTTTCCTTCTGCGAAAATTTCAACTACCCCTATATTGCCGATTCCATCAATGAATTCTGGCGGCGCTGGCACATTTCCCTGACCCGCTGGTTCCGGGAGTACCTGTACTTCCCACTGGGCGGCTCCCGGACCCGGAACGCAGATTTTATGGTGCGCAATCTCCTGATCGTCTGGCTGTGCACCGGGATTTGGCACGGGGCCAACTGGACCTTTGTGCTGTGGGGTCTTTGGAATTTCCTGTTTGCCGTCCTGGAGCGGGTGACGGGCTTTGACGAGTGGGAGCGTAAGGGGGCGCTCTGGCGGCACATTTACGCGCTGCTGGTGATTCTCATGGGCTGGATTCTGTTCCGGTCGGACAACCTGTACTGCTTCTTCGAATACATGGCAAACCTGTTCTGTCTGAACGGAAACGGCTTTTTCAGCGCGGAAGCGTGGATGTTTCTGCGGGAAAACTGGCTGTGGTTTGCCGGAAGCCTGCTGGCCTGCGTGCCGCCGGAAACCCGGGGCACTCTGGCAAAGCGACTGCGCCTGAAGCTGCCGACGGCACTGTACCCGGCGGCGATGCTGGCGCTGCTGGCGGTGTGCATCATCTATCTGGTGCGCAGCGACTATAACCCGTTCATCTATTTCAATTTCTGAGGAATTTTATGATTACATTGTCAAAGCGGGCAGCGAAAATTGCGGGAATGCTGCTCCTGCTGGTGTGGCTGGTGTTTTCGGCAGGCAACTTTTTCGCGGGGGCCCCGCAATGGGGGGAACTGACCCGAAAGGTCAAAACGGAACGCACGCTGAGCGGCGCCGTTGGGGTTCTGGAGACGTTTACGCGGGAGGAGGTGCTGCTGAAACACCCCATGATTGAGGCCTACGGCGTTCTCCAGAAGGCCATGGGCAAGCGGGAGCTTAGTAACTTTGATCTGGTGAGGGACCGGCTGGGCTATCTGCACAGCGGCAATTTTTACGTAGGCTTTGGCGACGACCAGCGGAAAATCGCCATTAACTACCGTTACCTGCTGGACTACTGCGCAGCCATGGGAACGAAGACAGGGGTCATCGTCACGCCCATGAAGACGGCCCCGGCGGATGCCCGGTATCCGGGGATTCCCTACAACAGCTTCCTTCCCGAGTCGGACAAGCTGCTGGCCTGGCTCCGGTATTACGGCGTGCCCTGTCTGGACCTGACGAACCTGCCGGAGGAAAGCGGCCTTGGCTATGAGGCCAGCTTTTATAAAACCGACCACCACTGGACAACGCCCGCCGCCTTCTACGGCTACTGCCGGATACTGGACTGGCTGGCAGGGATGGAGGGCGCGCCCCTGTACCTCAGCGGCGAAACCCGAAGGTTAGAAAATTACACCGTGGAATCAGACTGGCTGTTCGGCAGTCAGGGCCGCCGGGCGGGCCTGTATTACAGCGGGGGAATGGAACCGTTTTCTGTTTACTACCCGCTGGAGGACGGAAGCTACCGTATGCAGGCGGTGGAACACGGCGAAACAACGCAATATTCCGGCGGATTTCGCGGCGGGCTGACCTATGACCAGTTCGGAAACAGTATCCGCAACAACATTTTCGGCAGCAGCAGCTACGACCTGTACTTCCTGCACGGCCTCCACGACCTGACGCAAATCGAGAACTGCGGAAATCCGGAGGGACTGCGGATATTGCTGCTGTGTGATTCCTACTCCACCCCTCTGGGGTGCTTTCTGGCACAGAATGTGGGGCGTTTGGATCTGGTGTACAATCTGGGCGGTAATCGAAAGGATGTGCTGGAAATGATTCGGCAGAACCGGTATGACTATGTGCTTGCCTGCCTGTACCCGGAGAATCTCGCAATCGAGAACTGCCGGCTGTTTGAGAATTTGGATTATGCGTAAAATTGCGGCTTTCGCGCTTCTGACGTCATTGCTGCTGGGACTGTGGTTCTGGAAACGGCCGGAAAGGGGAGTGCCGCCTTTGCAGGTCAGCGGGGGTGTCCTGGTGGATGCAAAGGAACGGCCTGTGGCGCTGCGGGGCATGAGCACCCACGGCCTGGGCTGGTATCCCCGCTATCTGAATGCCGGGGCAATGAAAACATTGAAACAGTACGGCGCCAATGTAATCCGGCTGGCCATGTACACGGAAACCTCGTCAGGCTACCTGGAGGAGCCGCGCAATCTGGACTTCGTGTACATCGGCATTGAGAACGCCATTGCGGAGAATCTGTACGTCATTGTGGACTGGCACATCTTAAGCGACGGAAATCCGCTGACCCACATGGAGGAAGCCATCGCCTTCTTTTCTGAAATCTCCGAACGTTACGGGCAGACGCCAAATATTCTCTATGAGATCTGTAACGAGCCAAATGGGGACACCACATGGGAGGACATCACGGCTTACGCGGCAATGGTGATTCCGGCGATCCGAAAGAACGCGCCGGAGGCGGTGGTGCTGGTGGGCACGCCCAACTATTCCTCCCGACTCCGGGACGCCATGGCATCGCCCCTGCCGTTCTCCAACCTTTTGTACAGCTGCCATAAGTATATCGATGTATCACCAGAGGCGGAGGATTCGCAGGAATACTGGCTGCAAAAGGCGGTGGAAACCGGTTTTCCGGTCTTTGTGACGGAGTGGGGCATCAACGGTTCGGAAGGGGAGAACATGGATTTGGCAAACGCCCGGCAGTTTGTGAAATTCTTGAACGAGAATCAGATCAGCTGGTGCGGCTGGGCGCTGTCCAACGCAGAGGAAATCCACGGTACGATTTCCCCTGACAGCGATAAGCTCAGCGGCTGGGGCTGGGAGGACCTGACGCCGGGGGGACGGCTGATGTTCTCTTCGTTTCGCTAAACCGGTTGAAAAAGGGCGGAAAATGTGATACAGTAAGGCGAATTTGCGTTGCGAGGTAGACAGATGAACAAAATAAAGACCTATCTGATACTCTTTGGCGGAGTGTTCGCCCTTTCCACCTCCGCCATCTGGGTGCGCGTTGCGGCGGCCCCCTCCGGGGTCACGGCGTTTTACCGCCTTGCGATTACGGCGGCAGTGCTGCTCCCGTTTTTCCTGTTCAGCGGAAACTGCCGGAGGGAGGTTCGGGCCCTAAGCCCCAGCCAGTGGCTGCGAACCATGGCGGCGGGGGTGTTTCTGGCGCTTCACTACCTGCTCTGGTTTGAATCCCTGAACTACACCTCCATTGCCAGCTCCACGGTGATCGTGTGCTTGCAGCCCCTGTTTTCCATCGTGCTGGAGCGGGTGATTCTGAAATCCCACTTCCGGCCCGCCGCGCTGATCGGCTGCGGCATCGCGCTGCTGGGCAGCGTGATTATCGGCTTCGGGGATTTTCAGATCAGCGGGCTGAGCCTACTGGGGGATGTGTTGGCCTTTGTGGCGGCGGGCGTGATTTCCGGTTACTACTTTCTGGGCCAGACCATCCGGAAAGAGGTGTCCGCCCTGACCTATTCCGTGCTGGCCTACTTCACCAGCGCGGCAGTGCTGCTGCTGTACACGCTGGTTCGGGGGGAATCCCTCGCCGGATATTCTTCCCAGACCTGGCTGGCCTTTGTGGGGATTGCCCTGATCGCCACGGTGGGCGGACAGTTCGTTTTCAACTTGCTTTTGAAACAATTGCCTGCTTCCGCCGTGACCATGAGCATTCTGGGAGAGCCCATCGGCACCTGCATTCTGGCGTACCTGTTCCTGCACGAGTCGATTTCGGCACGGCAGCTGCTGGGCATCGTGACCATCATCGGCGGACTGAGCGTCTATTTCCTCGTTCCCAGCCGTAAAAGCGGAAGTGCTCAGCAGATAGAGGAAGAAGGACGATAAATTGTAATGTAGTTGACAGTTGAAAGTTGACAGTGGACAGTTGTGGTATCCCTGCGGGATGAATTGATATAAGTGCAAAGATACGAAATATGAAAGATTCCTGCTGGAATACCTGCTTTTTTCGCCATTATTTCAATTGTCCCGAAGGGACTCCTTAACTGTCAACTTTCAACTGTCAACTCTTACAAACTCCAATTTGTCTCCCCATTACATTGAGCAAATAGGTGTTATACTGAAAAAGCCGGTTTGGCGGAGCTTCCGTCAAACCGGCTTTTACAATGCAATATCATTTTGTCAGCCAGCGGGCGATGTCCTCGTCGGTGCCCAGCACCTGATGGGTGCCCTCCAGGGTGTGCAGGGTGCCCGCATGGTAGTCGATGCCGGAGGAAGCATAATCGTAGCTCTCGGCAATGCGGGTTTTCTCCACTCTGGGGTTGGGGCTGGGGATGGCGGACAGAAGGCTTCTGGTGTAGGGGTGCACGGGGTTGGAGAAAATCTCCTCCGTGGTGCCGGTTTCAAGCAGATGCCCAAGGTGCAGTACGCCAATCCGGTCAGAAATGTACTTGACCATAGACAGGTCGTGGGCAATGAACAGGTAGGCCGTGCCGGTCTCCTGCTGAATGTCCTTCATCAGGTTCACCACCTGGGCCTGAATGGACACGTCCAGCGCGGAAATGCACTCGTCGGCGATAATCAGCTTGGGGTCCATAATCAGCGCCCGGGCGATGCCCACACGCTGCCGCTGACCGCCGGAGAACTGATGGGGATACCGGTCGGCGTGCTCAGGGGCAAGGCCCACCTTGGCAAGAATCCGGTCGATCTTTTGCTTCCGCTCGGCGTGGGAGGAATAGAGATGGTGGATGTCCAGACCCTCGCCGATGATTTCGCCCACCTTTTTACGGGGGTTCAGACAGGCCATGGGGTCCTGAAAAATCATCTGCATCTGGGTGCGCAGGACCTCGGTGGCGTGCTTATCCAGCTTGCCGCTGATGTCCTTGCCGTCGAAAATGATCTGACCGGCGGTGGGCTCGTAAAGCCGGATGATACTGCGGCCGATGGTGGACTTGCCGGAGCCGGACTCGCCCACAAGACCGTAGGTCTCGCCGGGGTAGATGTCGAAGCTCACATCGTCCACGGCCCGGACGGTGTAGCCGGAATTAACCTTAAAATACTGCTTAAGGTTCTTGACCTGCAAAAGAGGCTGCTTTTCGCTCATATTACTTTGCCTCCTTCTTCATGCGTTCAATCCGGGCCTTCAGTGCCGGGGGCATTTCCACCTTGGGGGCCCGGGGGTCCAGCAGCCAGGTTGCCGCGTAGTGGGTGTCGGACAGCTTGAACATGGGGGGCTCCGCCCGTTCGTCGATGTTCAGCGCGTACACGTTCCGGGGGGCGAAGGCATCGCCGGGTACGGGGTGCAGCAGATTGGGGGGAGAGCCGGGGATGGTGTACAGACGGTCGTCGTCGGTGTCCAGGTCCGGCATGGCGCTGAGCAGACCCCAGGTGTAGGGATGGGCAGGCTCGTAGTAGATTTCGTCGATGGTGCCGGTTTCCACGATGCGTCCGGCGTACATGACGTTGACAAAATCCGCAACCTTTGCCACAACGCCCAGATCATGGGTGATGTAAATGACGGAAATGTTCCGTTCCTTCTGAATCTTCTGAATCAGCTCCAGAATTTTCGCCTGAATGGTCACGTCCAGGGCGGTGGTAGGCTCGTCACAGATTAATAGCTCCGGGTCGCAGGCCAGAGCGATGGCGATAACCACCCGCTGCCGCATACCGCCGGAGAGCTGGTGGGGATAGTTCTTCATCCGCTCCTCGGCATCGGTGATGCCTACCTCTTTCAGAAGCTCCACGGCCTTCTTATACGCCTCGGCCTTGGGGGTCTTGTAGTGCCAGATCATGCCCTCCATGATCTGCTTGCCGATGGGCATGGTGGGGTCTAGGCTGGTCATGGGGTCCTGAAAGATCATGGCAATCCGCTTGCCGTTGATGTGGCGGCGGATGTCCTGCTTCTTCATTTTCAGAATATCCACGGTTTCGGGGGTGCCGTCGTCGTGGTGGTAGGTATATTCGATGGTGCCGCTGTCCACCCGGCCATTTTTGGCGAGGATACCCATGGCGGCCTTTACGGTGACGGACTTGCCGGAGCCGGACTCGCCCACGATGGCGAGGGTCTCGCCCCGGTACAGGTCCAGATTCACGCCCCGGATGGCGTGGACGGGGCCGGCGGTGGTGGTAAAGGTGATGCTCAGGTCACGCACAGTTAAAACTTTTTCACGCTCCATTGTACGCACCTCACATATCTTTCATTTTGGGATCGAAGGCTTCCCGCAGGCCGTCCGCCAGCATATTGAAGCTGAGCATCAGGATGGCAAGCACCGCGATGGGGGGGATAATCTGGTAGGGATGGGTGGTGAAGCTGTTGAAGGCGTCGCTGATCAGGCTGCCCAGCGAGCACTGAGGCACGGGAATGCCCAGACCTACGAAGCTCAGGAAGGCTTCGGTGAAGATGGCGGTGGGAATGCTGAACATCAGCTGGGTGATGATCTGACCGATGATGTTGGGCAGCACGGCGCTGAAAATGATGCGGATGCTTCCCGCGCCCAGGGTGCGGCTGGCAAGGACGAATTCCTGCTCCTTTAATTTCAGCATTTCCGCCCGGGCGATGCGGCTCATGCCGATCCACTCCGTAATGACCAGCGTCAGCACGATGGTTCCGAAGCCGGGCTTGAGCACCATGAGCAGCAATGTACAGATGACCAGACGGGGAATGCCGTTGTTGATTTCGGCGAAGCGCTGCATGACGCTGTCCACCGCGCCGCCGAAGTAGCCGGAAATCAGGCCGTAACACATACCCAGAGTCATGTTGATGACGGCGGACACCAGCGCGATGCCGAGACTTACCCGGGTGCCCTGCCAGACCCGGGTCCAGATGTCCCGGCCCAGGGTATCGGAGCCGAACCAGTAGTAGGTATCGTCAGCACCCTTCTTTTCGTAGCCGTTGACGATCTTGTAGCCGGAGGAGGTGGTCATTTTCTCGTCGCCGTCGAAAATGCCCAGCTTCTCCAGCCCGGGAATACGGGGGGCGAAGTTCTTTTCCGACAGGTTCTGATCGGCGTAGCCGTACTGGTTCATGCCCGGGCCGACGATGGCGAAGAAGGTAATGATCACGATGAGCACCAGCGCAACCAGTGCGCCCTTGTTGCTGACGAACCGCTTGTAAACGTCCTTCCAGTAGCTCTGGGAGGCAAAATTAGAGTCGATATTGACGCCTGCGGTGTCATTTTTCAGCCGGAAATCGTCTTCCTGAAAGGTATATTCCGTAACCTGCGGCATGGTGGCAGGCTTCTTTTTTCCAAACATCATTTCTTTTTGCCACCGTCCTTTGCCACCCGAATCCGGGGATCGATAATGCCGTAGAGAATGTCCACCACCAGCATGATGCCGATGTACATGGCTGAATAGATGAAGCTCAGGGCAATGACCACATTGTAGTCATTGGATTGAATCGCCGTGACCAGCAGGCTTCCTACGCCGGGAATGGAGAAGATTTTTTCCACCACCAGACTGCCGGTCATGAGATCCACAATCAGAGGGGCCAGCACGGTAATAATGGGAATCAGGGCGTTGCGCAGGGCGTGGCGGACAATCAGCCGCCAGCCGGTGATGCCCTTGCTCTCCGCCAGAAGCATGAAGTCGCTGTCGAGGATTTCCAGCATCTCTGTCCGGGTGAACCGGGCGATGCTGGCCATGGTGAACATGGACAGGGCGATGCTGGGCAGCACAGAGGAAGCGAAGGGGGTCTTGTCCGCGTAGAGCATGGGGAAGATTTTTAATTTAAAGCCAAAGGCGTAGCTTAGGGCGAGGGCAAATACATAGCTGGGCACCGACACACCAATGACGCTGATGAGCGTACTCAAGCTGTCCCAGATGGTATTGTGCTTGAGCGCCGCAACAATGCCGAGAATCAGGCCCACCAGCGCGCCCAGCGCTACCGCCTGACCGCCGACCTTGATGGAAACCGGCAGACGGGTCTTGATGAGCTGGCTGATGGGGGTATTTTTACTGATTGTGTAGCTGACACCGAAATCACCCCGGCACAGGTTGGCAACATACTTGCCGAACTGCACGATGATGGGCTTGTCCAGACCGTACTTTTCGTACAGCACGGCCCGCTGGTCGTCGGACAGCTTTTCATCGTTGAAGGGGGAGCCGGGCATCAGCTGCAGCAGGATAAACAGCACCAGCGTGATGGCCAGCAGGGTGAATACGGAAATCAAAACACGTTTTGCGATATATTTCTTCATGTTTGGTTTCTCCTTTCGTTTGCGAAGGGCGAATCGAATTGACAATTGACAGTTGACAGTTGACAATCGCGGGATTCCGGGCCTGACACATGAGGGCAATTCCAATTTTATCACGGTTCTGGTCGAGGGGCCCAAAGGATGTTATGGGATAGACCAGGTTGGTAACGCATTGGCTGCGGGCCCTGCCCGCTAAATTGTCAATTTTCAATTGTCAATTGCAAATTCAGTAGTAAGGGTGGGGATTGGAAAAAGCGCAGCGGCCTTGATGTTCAAAGCCGCTGCGGCAGTTGCATTAACCCTTCACAGTGTCCTTATAGACACGGTTCAGAGCCACGGGGTGGAACTCAATGCCTTCCACACCGGTCTTAATCATGTTGGCGTTGGCCTTGGTGTACAGGGGAACAATGACGGCCTGATCCATCACGATCTTCTCGGCGTCATACATGGCGCTCCAGCGGGCCTCGGCATCGGTGACGTAGGCGCCGGTGGTGCAGTCGGCGATGATGGCATCGTAGGCGGCATCGCTCCACAGGCCGTAGTTGTTGGAGCAGCCGGTGATCCACATATTCAGGTAGGTCATGGGATCGGCGTAGTCGGGACCCCAGCGGGTTAGGCAGACCTCGTAGTTGCCATCCTGGATGTCGGCAACACGCTGCTTCTTGGGCTCGACCTTGATGTTCAGGGTCACGCCGGGCAGAGCCTTCTCAACCTGATCCTTGATGACGGCGGCCACGTTCTGGGTCTCGGTCTGATCCTCAACCAGCAGCTCGAACTCGAAGGTGTCGGTGCCCAGCTCGGCCTTGGCAGCCTCGTAGTAGGCAGCTGCCTTGGCGGTGTCGTCGGAGCAGACATCGCTGAACATGGTCTGGTCAGCGGAGAAGTCGGAGCCGTCGGGGCCGGCAGCGAACTGGGGAGGAACAGCGGTGTAGGTGGCAACGGAGCCATCCTTCACAACGTCGCCAACGATGGACGCACGGTTCACGGCGTTGCTCAGGGCCAGACGCATGTTCTGGTTGTTCAGAGCGGGCACATCGTGCATGTTCAGGGTCAGATACCACAGGTAGCCGGCACCGGTGATGTTCAGCTCGGGGTCGCCCTCGACCTGCTCGACCTGGTCGCCGGACAGCATGACGATGTCCAGATCACCGTTCTGGTAGCTCATATAAGCCTGCTGGCTGTCCTTGATGACCTGGTAGTTCAGGCCGTCCAGCTGGACCTTGTCAGCGTCGTAGTAATCGGCGTTCTTGGTCAGGGAGAAGCTCAGAGCGGCGGGCTCATAGCTGGTCAGGACAAAAGCGCCGTTGCTCAGGACGGTCTCGGGGCTGGTGCCGAAGGTGCCGTCGGCCAGACCCTCAAAGAAGGCCTGATTGACAGGGTAGAAGGTGGGGAAGTACATCAGGCTCAGGAAGTAGCTGACGGGGACCTCCAGAGTGACCTCCAGGGTCTTATCGTCGATGGCCTTCACGCCCAGCTCGCTCTTGTCCATCTCGCCGGCGATGATGGCGGCGGCGTTCTTGATCTGGCCGATGTCGCTGAGCATATAGCTGTACTCTGAAGCCAGAGCGGGGTCAGCGGCACGCTGCCAGGCGAAGACAAAGTCGTTGGCGGTCACGGGCTCGCCGTTGGACCAGTTGGCATCCTCACGCAGGTGGAAGGTGTAGATGGTGCCGTCCTCGCTCACGTCCCAGCTCTCAGCAATGGCGGGGACGGCAGCGCCGTCGGCGTCCATCTGGGTCAGGCCGTCGGTGTAGTTGGCGATGACCTCAAAGCTGGTACCGTCGGTGGCGACCTGAGGATCCAGGCTTTCCACCTCGACCTCGACCATCACATTCAGGACCTTGTCGCCGTCGGAAGCGGCAGCGGCGGTATCGGCGGGAGCCGCGTCACCGGCAGCCGCGGGAGCGGCAGTGGCAGCAGGAGCGCTGGAGCCGCCGCAGGCAGCCAGAGACAGCGCCATGACCATTGCCAGAACCAGAGCAACGATTCGTTTCATGTTCATGTTTCATTTTCCTTTCTCTTTGATAGTACCCTGTTTTCATGGGTTTGGCAAAGTGCCCTAAATTCTGTCAGAAAAACAGGCAATTTTGCTATGTCCCACATTATAATCCTCTGTGTTAGCACTGTCAAACAGGAATTTACTCTGGGAGGGGGTTTGCCTGCAATTTCTATTTATTGCATAAAAACAGAAAAATCGACAGATTGATTTGTATAAAATTTGACGGCGATTATTGGCCGTTTGAGCACGGTGTGCGGACAAAACTTCACGGCATACATACATTTTTGGATTTTGTTCGCGCACTGAGAACAAAAAACCGCACACTACGGAAAATTGCCGGGCGGACAGACGGCACAGGATACAGGCCTTGGTCGGAATGCACATCACGAAAAATACCATTGCGATATTGCCGGGCTTGGGATATAATGACCGAAGATCGGTCGGAAAGTGAGAGAACGATTCCATGGACAATCCTTACCGGAAAACCCTGCTTGCCTGTTATCTGGGCTTCGTCACACAGGCCATCGCGGCAAATTTCGCGCCTCTGCTGTTTCTGAAATTCCACAGCGATTACGGCATCCCCTTAGGGCAGATCGCCCTGATTTCTACGGTATTTTTCCTGACCCAGCTGATTATGGATGTGCTGTGCGCGAAATTCGTGGATAGGATCGGCTACCGGGTCTGCGTGGTGGCGTCGTCTCTGTGCTTCTCAGCGGGCCTTGCGGGTCTGGCCTTCCTGCCGGAGCTGTTCCCAAGCCCCTTTGCGGGAATTCTGACCAGCGTGGTGATCTACGCAGTCGGCAGCGGCCTTTTGGAGGTGCTTGGCAGCCCCATAGTGGAAGCCTGCCCCTTTGAGCACAAGGAGTCGGTGATGAGCCTGCTGCACTCCTCCTATTGCTGGGGGTCTGTGGGGGTTGTGGTGGTGTCCACGGCGTTTTTCGCGGTGCTTGGCATCGAACGCTGGAAATGGCTGGCCTGCCTGTGGGCGCTGCTTCCATTATATAATACATATAACTTCGCCACCTGCCCCATTGAGCCGCTGGTGGAGGAGGGGAAGGGCATGGGTATCCGTGGCCTGCTGAAGGTACCGGTGTTCTGGCTGGCCATCGTGCTGATGGTCTGCGCGGGAGCCTCTGAACTGACCATGGCCCAGTGGGCCTCGGCCTATGCCGAATCCGCCATCGGCCTGAGCAAGACCATGGGTGATCTGACCGGCCCCTGCCTGTTTGCCGTGTCCATGGGCATCAGCCGGGTGCTCTATGGAAAATATGGTGATCGTATCGAGTTGACGGGATTCATGCTGGGCTCCGGTGTGCTGTGCCTTGTGTGCTACCTGATGGCGTCTGTGTCCACAGTCCCCATGGTGGGCCTGATTGGCTGCATTGTCTGCGGCTTCTCCGTGGGCATTCTGTGGCCCGGTATCATCAGTATTTCCTCCAAACGGATGCCCTATGGCGGCACCGCCATGTTTGCCCTGCTTGCCATGGCAGGGGACTTGGGCGGCGCGTTTGGCCCCAGCCTGGCCGGCGCGGTGAGTCAGCGCTTCGGCGACAATCTGCAAAAGGGAATGCTGGCAGGCAGCGTTTTTCCGCTGGTGCTGGTAGTATGCGTGCTGCTGCTGAGATTGGCACAGCCGGAGAAGGGAGAAGCTTGATATGGAGAACTTTACCTTTGCCCTGAATGCCACGATTCCGGTATTTCTGGTGATCGCGCTGGGCTACGTTTTGCAGCGGGTACATTTTCTGAACGACGCCTTCAATAAAACAGCCAATGAGTTCGTATTTCGGTGCGCCCTGCCCGTAAGCCTGTTCCGCTCCATTGCCGGGATGGACTTTTACAGCGAGTTTGACCTGGGCTTCTGCCTGTTTTGCTTTCTGGGCACTACGGTGATGTTTCTTGGTATCTGGGCGGCAGCATGGCTTTTCATGAAGGACAAGGGGCAGGTGGGAGCGTTTGCCCAGGCCTCGGCCCGGTCCAGCGCGGCGGTGCTGGGCATTGCACTGGCAGTCAATATTTACGGGGATGCGGGCATGGTGCCCATGATGATTATGTCGGCGGTGCCCTTCTTTAATGTATATTCTGTACTGATTCTCAGCTTTTCGCCTCAGATGGACGACGAAGGGCATCTTTTCCCGGCGGCCCGGGGCTTGGGCGCGGTGAAAAAAGCCTGTGTAAATGTTGCAAAGAATCCGCTGATTCTGGGGATTCTGGCGGGCTTGCCCTTTGCACTGCTCAGGGTGAAGGTGCCGGCTATGCTGGACAGCGCGCTCAGCTCCATCGGCGCCACGGCGACTCCCATTGCCCTTCTGGTGGTGGGGGCATCCTTCTCCGGCGGTGAGGCTCTGAAGCGCTGGAAAGGGGCGGCTGTCTCATCTCTTGTGAAGCTGTTTCTGCTGCCCGGTATTTTCCTGCCGTTGGCGGCCATGTTGGGCTTCCGGAACAGCCAGATGATTGCCATTCTGATCATGACCGGCTCCCCCACAGCTGTGGCGAGCTTCGTGATGGCGAAAAATATGCACGCCGACGGCGTGCTGACCGCCAACGCGGTGCTATTGTCCACAGTGCTGTCTGCCGTATCCATAACCATCTGGCTGTATCTGATGAAAACCCTTGGCTGGGTTTGAAGGGCACGCAGTGGCGCAGTGTGGGCAGCCCCTGCATTCTGGCGGCATAGAGATCCTGAACGAAGGGCTTGTGGGAACAGGCGGAATTCTGCCGAGAAAAAAGTGTTGACAAATGCTTTAAGCCATGCTATAATACCCAAGCACTTGTGGAGTGCAGGTAAATATCGCGGAGTAGAGCAGTTGGAAGCTCGTCGGGCTCATAACCCGGAGGTCGTAGGTTCGAGTCCTGCCTCCGCAACCATAGAATTTACCCGGTATCTATCAAAGATACCGGGTTTTCTCTGCGTTTATGGCTGAATGTGCCTTAAAAAGTTGTGATATTCTGTGTCGGTCTTTTCCTGTTTCCCTTATGTTTTCCCTTATTTGTTTACGGCCTTGATAAACTGCTCCATCCGGGCAGCGCTGTCCTTCTTCATCTGCTCTGTGACATGGCCGTACACGTCCAGCGTGAATGCTGCTGTGGCATGGCCCAGATTCTCCTGCACCGTCTTGATATCGTCCCCGGACTTGATGGAAGCCACGGCGTAAGAGTGCCGGAGATCGTGAAAGCGGGTTTCCGGGCTGCCTATCTCCTGCATGACCTTCTTGAAGGACTTGTACACGGTGGAAGCAGACAGGTGGTGACCCAGATCGTCCGTGAATACAAAGCCGCTGTCCTCCCAGCACTCGCCATATCTCAGCCGGTTCTCCATCTGCTTATGCTTCACCCGGCGCAGAGTAGCCGCCACAGAGGGGGCTATGCTGATTGTGCGCCCCTTGCTGTTTTTCGTGGGAACCATCTGGTATTGCCCCTTGCTGCCCCGGATAAGCTGGAGCTGCTTGTCTACGGTGATTGTGCCTTTGGTGAGGTCTACACAGTCCCACAGCAGGCCCAGTGCTTCCCCCTCCCGCATTCCAGTGAACAGGGTCACCGTGAACAGCCCTTCCAGCTGGTGGCCTTGTATGGCTTTCAGAAATGCGGTAATCATATCCTCATCCATGGGGGCCAGTTCCCGCCGCACAGCCCGAGGGAGGATGCAGGAATCTGCCGGGTTGGTCTTGATGTATCCGTTTGATACAGCCTGTTGCAGGGCCTTGTGGAGGATGCCGTGGATGTTCTTCACAGTCTTAGGCGCAAGCCCCTCTTTGCTAAGGCCGTTGTAATAGCTCTGGACAGTGTGCGGGGTGAGTGCGTCCAGCTTCAGAGCGCCGACACCCGGCTTGATTCTGGCCTTGACCACGCCCTTGTACAGGTCAACGGTGCGGGGCTTCACGCCGCCCAGGTATTCCGCTGTCCAGATGTCCAGCCACTCGCCCACGGTCATTTTGCTGGGGGCGGTGTAGGTGCCTGCATCGATTGCGGCGGTGGCTTCCTTGAGCTTCTTTGCAACCTCTTTTTGTGTCTTGCCGGAGATGCTGCGCTGGATCTGTTTCCCGGTGCCGGGGTCATGACCAACCGTGTACCTTGCTTCCCAGTAGGTATACTCCTTCCCTCCACGGGTGACGGTTTTCTTTCTGATCGTGCCGGTTCCGGCTGCTGCCTTGCGGGCCATAGTGTGCTCCTTTCTCTTGTTGACACCACGGCCCGGAGGTGATAGAATAAATGGGCATAGTGGCGCCTTTGTTTGGTAGACTTGGGTTTCATGTATGCTTGCCGTCTGGGTGTTGGCGCACTCAGGCGGCTTTTTTTCATGCTCTGGTGTTGGCGCACCGGGGCATTTTTATTTGAGGTACTTTGCATCAATATCAAAGTCTAGGGATACTTTGCTCAGGTCATAGCCTGCCAGAGCGTCACGAATGATGCAGAGAGATTCCGCATAGGCGATAAGCTGGCCCTGATCCATCAAGTCCTTGTCTGACTTTTCCAACAGTTCATCGGCTTCTCTGGTGATGCACTCGACGATTTCCCGGACATGGTTAAGCGTTATCATATTCCTCATTCCTTGATGGGTTCTTTCTGGTACTTTGGAATCTCTGTGAGTTCCTCCACACGCTCAACGGCTTTCTGCTGGCCTGCATCGTTAAGCTGATCGAACGCTTCAAGCAACAAGTTTTTTGATGCTCTATCACGCTCGGTAACTCCCCACATGAAGTCAGCAAGCGTCATTTCTAGAGCTTCTGCCATTCCGACTAGAACAGACATATTTGGCTGACGCTCATTTGCCTCATATCGGCGCAAGCTTGTGAGTGAAACTCCGCACTTCTTTGAAAACTCCTCTTGTGTTAATTTAAGTGATTTCCTGATAGTTCTTATACGTTGCCCGAACTGAGCTTCCACGTTCACCACCTCATTAAAAAGTATATCACAAATGTGTCCGTTTGGGAATATATTTTTTCAAAAAATATTGACAATACTCCCGAACGGATATATAATAGGTAAAAATCGTTCCGAACGGACATATTGGAGGTGAGAATATGAAAGCAGATGGCAAGAAACTGCGTATTGCCATGGCAAGAGCCTGCATGAATACCAGCGACTTGGCAAAGGTCACGGAAATGCCGCAGCCCACTATCAATGGCGTGTTGCGTGGTCGCAGTATCCGACCCGCCACACTGGGCCGCATTGCAAAGGCTCTTGACGTGGATGTAACCGAAATCATGGAGGAGGAATAAGCCATGGAAGAAAAACGGATTTCCCCTATGAAAGCAATCAGACTCAAGTGTCTGGATTGCTCATGTGGGAGCAGCAACGAGGTGAAGCTGTGCGCGGTTACCGGGTGTCCACTGTACCCATTCCGGGAAGGTCACAACCCATTCACGAAAAAGGAGTATACGCCGGAGCAGAAAGCCGCCCTAGCGTCACGCCTGACAAAAAACAAGCCCACAAATGTGGGCACGGAATCCGGAAACTGATATTCAGAGTATAAGGACATACCCGGTTATCATTTATCTGAAAATATACCATATTTACCACACGATATAGGAGGCGAATACAACGTATGGAAGGTATCGTGAAGCGCGAAAAACTCACGCTGTCTGTGCCGGAAGCGGCCCAGATCGTTGGCGTGAGTCAGTCCAAAATGTATGAGATCGTGAAGATCAAAGGATTCCCCACAATCCAGATCGGGCGGCGGCTGCTGGTGTCCGCCAAGGGGCTGGAACGCTGGATTGAGGAACAGGCTGAGAAAGGATGGTACGCATAATGAAAACCGAAATCAAGATTCCCGTGAGAGCATACGCCGTGAAGCTCAAGGACGAGCGCACCGGCGAGAAGAAGAATGACGTTATTGTCATCGAGAAGGCCAGATTGCAGGCGGCGGCTATGGTTGGACTGCGTGATGATGAAATCGTTTACCGGGCTTACAACCGGCAGGGCTACCGGGTGTTGGAGATCGCCCCGCCCGAGAAGCTGGAGATCACCGTTGACCTTCATTCGCTGTACTATGAGCAGGCGCCGACTGGTGAGGAATGGCGGGAGGATAATGCCAGTGATTAAGAAGCCTATGCCATTGGAACTGGATGAAGAAGATGACGGCCTTGGATGGCCTGAGAACTTAGCAGATGTATGGGGATACCGGCCAGACCTTGCACCTCCCCTGATTGAAGGGGTTTTGCGGCAGGGACACAAGATGCTCATTGCCGGCCCTTCCAAAGCAGGTAAGTCGTTCTCTTTAATCGAATTGACAATCTGCATATCTCAGGGCCTACAGTGGATGGGAAGCTTTCAGTGCGGTCAGGGAAAAGTCCTGTATGTCAATTTCGAGCTGGATAGTGCAAGCTGCTTGAACCGGTTTCACGATGTTGCGGTAGCGATGGGTGTTGAGAAATTGACCAACGCCATTCATATATGGAATTTGCGCGGTCATGTTGTCCCTATGGACAAGCTTACACCGGCATTGATCCGCCGCGCAAAACGGCAGGGCTACATAGCTATCATCATTGACCCGATTTACAAGGTACTTACCGGCAACGAGAACAACGCCTACGATATGGCACAGTTCTGCAACTACTTTGACAGGATTTCGACTGAGTGCAACTGTGCGGTGATCTACTGCCACCACCACAGCAAAGGTGACCAGAGCTGGAAGCGAAGCGCAGACAGGGCATCTGGTTCCGGCGTGTTCGCCCGGGATGTGGATGCACTTCTGGACATGACAGAGCTGGAACTGCCGAAGCAGCGGCAGCGTGATGGTATCACGGCATGGCGAGTGACCGGGACGCTACGGGAGTTCCAGTCTTTTCCACCTGTCGATGTGTGGTTTGATTACCCGCTCCACGTCCTTGAGCACTTCGCGCCGGAGGAAAACGTGGCCCCTCACCATGAGCTGCCATCTTACCAGCGTGCCATGAACGCCAGAAAGTCCAAAGGGCAAAAGCTGATGGAGCGCAAACGCCGCCTTGAAGCTGCCTATGATATCTGCGCCGCAGATGGGCCTGTAACTGTTTCCACACTGGCTGAGTATCTGGGTGTGAGCCTTGACACCATTCGCCGCAGCGTTGACGAACACCAACTATTCAGCCGCAGTGGTGGAAAAGTCCACAGGATATAAGCATGGGTCGCAAAAACAGAATTTATGGATTTTAGCGCGCGGTCAAAATAGGGTCGCAAAAACAGTATTATATATTAGGAAAAAAGTGTGTATGTGTGTACCCCCATATGTGGGGGCTATGAGTACGCCCCACACATGGGGTATTACACACACTAAGCCGGAATTGAAAGAGTATGACAAAACATAATTTCGATAAGCGATTAAGAAAAGAAGCCGCCCCGGGTGCTACCAACACCCAGAGCGGCAAGGTGGAACGTGAAATTCTAAAGCCCACTTCCACCTCCATTTTACCCGATAACAAGGAGGATTGTCAATTATGAATATGCTGAGTTTTGTACCTGAGTACGAAAAAATGACCGGCAATAAGCTGAGCGATGATGTTCTGAATTTCATCAAGGATCTTGACACTTACGGAAAGAGGTTCGAGAAGAAGGGGATTGAAGATTCCGCGCACGGCTTGCCGGTTCCGACTGATGAGGCTTTTGCCCGTTTCGGACATAATGTATTTGACGATGACCCTGAGATGGCTGATAAAATGTCGTATCTCATGAAGTCCTGTTACATGGAAGGCTATGAGGCGGTGAATTGCTCATGAATGCTTACGGATTGAATCGCCCATGCCACCTTCCGTCTATGAGGTTATGCAAGCCGAGAAGGTTTTCAGAGACTACATACAGGCACACGCACATGAGACAGAGTACCAGCGTGAGAGCGCTCTGCATAGCAGCCCGGAACTGATTATCAGATGTGCGCTTTCTGCCGTGTGGGAAGCTGGACGGCTCTATCAGCTTGAGAAAGGAGGTGTGTAATGAAAATCAGCATTGCATACCTCCCCGGCGAGGATCAAGAAGCGGGTGCCGTGAAATCCTTCATCGAAAGCAGTATTCCCGGCGTAAAGGTGCGGGAAAGTGACCGCCACGCCCCGTTTAAGCATATCTATTTAACAACTAAAAAGGCGGAAATCCATTGCAGCTCTAAGGAAAACCCTTGACGATACACCCTATATGCGGTATAATAGCCTCAAGGAAATAGGCATGAGTACCGCCTGAGAAGGTTAGCCAATACGGCATGGGAAAGCAGTTTACCGCTGCTTCTCATGCCGTTTTTCCTATATTCAGCCTACCCAGGCGTAAAACGGAGGTATTTGTATGAAGAAAGAGTTTTTGAAGAATTTCCAGGTCAACGGCGCTGTCCTCCCGGATGAAGTTGTTGACGCAATCCTTGCCGAGAATACCCGTGATCTGGAAGCCGCCAAAGCCAACCCTGGCGCAAATGGGGGAACCGGCGGGAAAACCTTCACACAGGAAGATGTAAACAGGATTGTCTCCGAACGGCTGGCCCGTGAGAGGGAGAAGCCTGTGGATGACGAACGTGAGAAGAATTTGAAGGCGCGGGAATCGCGGATGGACTGCCGGGACTATCTGGACAGCAAGAAATATCCCGCTAAGCTGCTGGATCTGCTGGACAGTTCCGATGTGGAGAAGTTCAAGAGCGCAGCGGATGCGATGGTAGCGGGCTTCCCTTCCATCATGCAGGTGGATGACCATATGCCGCCACCTTACGCCGCTGGAACTGGAACGGGTTCCCATACACTCGATGACCGCATAGCCGATGCCTTCAAGCCGTAAATTTGAAAGGAGTTATAAATGGCTATCGATTTAACAACCAAATTTCAGCCCCATACTGATGAACAGTTCAAGGCTGAGAGCAAGAAAACCCTGCTGACCAATACGGACTATGATTGGACTGGTGCCCACTCTATCAAGGTCTATAAGGTCAGCACGTCCAAGATGAACGACTACGGCCGATCTGGTCCCACCGGTGGCAACTGGAGCCGTTATGGCGCTGTAGCTGGTTTGGATGCTACCACCGAGGAAATGACCTTGAAGAAAGATCGTTCCTTCACCTTCGCGATCGACAAGTTAGACCAGGATGAAACCGAGAATCAATTGGCAGCTGCGTCCGCTCTGGCTCGCCAGAATCGGGAAGTTGTTATCCCCGAGGTTGACGCCTATACCTATGGCGTTATGTGCGCCAAGGCAGGCAACAAGCCCACAGAGCTGGCCCTGACAGCTGACAACATCTATACTGAGATCCTGAAAGGCTCCCAGGCTTTGGATGATGCAGAGGTTTCCGAGGCCGGCCGCGTGTTGGTTGTGACCCCTGCCGTCTATGCACTGATGAAGAAGTGCAAGGATATTTCCATGGAGACCAGCGTAGGCAACGAGCTGCGGCTGCAAGGCGTTATCGGCATTCTGGACGGTATGAATGTGCAGAAGATCCCCGCAAACCGTCTGCCTGCTGGCTTTGGCTTTATGATCGCACATCCTGTGGCAACCGTTGCCCCTGTGAAGCTGGAGGACTATACTGTACATGAGAATCCTCCCGGTATCTCTGGCTCACTGGTAGAGGGCCGTATTGTCTATGACGCGTTTGTCCTGGACAACAAGGTAAAGGCGATCTATTATCAGGCGCAGCCTGTTGCATATACCTGATTGCAAGGGGACGCTTCGGCGTTCCCTTTTGCCTTTTTGAGGTAATGCCATGGCAAAAAAGCGGTTGAAAATGTCAACGTCAAGGGACGTTCGGCAGGCAGTGAACAGAATAGCCAACATGCTGCTTAATGGCGAAATTGACGCTAAGACAGCAAACGCTATTTTGTATGCTGCCAACGTGACCCTTGGCGCGATCCGTGTGGATGAACAGCAAAGGAAGCTGGACGAACTGGAGCAGCTTGTGGAGGAGATGAAAAACGCATGACCGACTTTCTGAGAAGGGTGCAGCGCCTCAAGAAGAAGCTGCAAATCAGCGAGATACCCGTGGTTACGCTGATTTACACAGATGGACATGAGCGTACTATGGACGGTGCGGATGCTTTCAGAGAGATATGCACAAATGATTCCGTAGTATCTGCCCGGTGTCAGGATGAGCGCGACCAATCATTCTTTGACGCTCTCGGGCCAGGATTCGATTGTTCGGAGTTGTGGCTCGAGTAATAGTCTGGGAGGATTTTATGAGCAACGAGGAATTGGTGGCGGCGATCCGGGCCGGAGAGAACCGCATGGGCGAGCTGTGGGAACAGGTGAAAGGGTTAGTTGCGTGGAAAGCCAGCCACATTATGACGGCTCTTGACCTTCGGGGCAGTCCGTGCGGCGTGGAATTTGATGATCTGTATCAATCCGGCTATCCTGCCCTTGTGACGGCTGTGGACAGCTACGAGCCGGAAAGCGGTGCCTTTTCCACCTGGTTCATGTATCATCTGAAAACAGCCTTTTCGGAGGCTACCGGATACCGTACCAAAAGTGGCCAGAATGAGCCGGTAAATAACGCCTTGAGCCTGGATGAACCATTAACAGATGAAGCTGACAGCGGCTTGTTCGGTGATCTGATTCCTGATCCCAAAGCAGCCGCCACCATGCTGAGCATAGAGGAAAAGCTGTGGCGGGAACAGCTCCATGAGGCTTTGGAGGCGGCTCTGGCGGCACTTCCTGAGCAGAATGCCGATGTACTGCGGTTGCGGTATTATCAGGGCTTAACCCTTGCAGAGACCGGAGAGCGCAAGGGAACCACGGCCGAAAGAGTGCGGCAGATGGAGAACAAGGCCATTCGGCAGCTGCAGAAACCCGGCGTTGCCTGTCACCTTCGGCCATTTTATGATTTCGATTTCTACTGCGGAACCGGCTTGGGAGCGTTCCAGCGCGCCGGCATGAGCATCCAAGAGCGGTATTTGGTGATCGAGGAAGAGCGGAAGGAACGGGAGGAGCAGCGGCGGAAGGAACGGGAAGCCAGACGGCAGAAAGAGATATTTCAAAGCGAAAATGCACAGGCCATGCAGAGGGCAGAGGCCCGGGTGGCGGCTATGACCCCGGAGGAAAAGCAAATGCTTCTGGCGGCGTATGGGTATGCGTGAGCATTGGAACCGGGAACCGGCAAGCAGTGTCCGGGTGCTACCCGGGCGGATTCTCGTCTTCTATGCCGATTGACTTTCAGACAAAAATGTCAGAAAGGGCTTGGGATGTAGTGAAACGCGACGGGGTCTAACATCGCATTTCGCGACCTTAGGAGGATGACACGCGGTGAGCCGGATAGTGTTTTCCCTTATTTTTTCCCTTATGTTTTTCCTTTTCTATGATACGCAAGAAAATATGTGCTGCAAATGCTTAGAAATACTGCATAATGGAGCCTTTGAGATGTCAAAAAACAGAAACAGCTAATTCGAGTCCTGCCTCCGCAACCAAATCAGTTACCGTTGTTGATACAATTTCAACAACGGTAATTTTTTATTCATTGCTGTTCTGGGAATGTTTTTGGCATGAAACCGGGGATATTCCGAAGATTTTCAGCCGCAAGCAAATTATATGCCCGGATTTGATGCGGCCATGGTTTGAAAAGACAGGGCTTGGTAAAATGACAATCGTTATAAGAATATAAACGATAAATTATTATTTTCTATATACACAGAACCGCCCATGGCTGGGAGCAACTCCAGATATGGACGGTTTTTAATGATACCCACGGGACAGAAAGGACAAAAAGGACAGTCAAAATTCGGGCAGATCACCAACTTGTAATTTGCTGCCGCCAGAGTTAACATCACACACACTTTTTGTGGAGGGTGATGTTATGAACATTTTGGAAGAATTCTGGTATGGCAACATCGAACCGGCAGAATATGATACTTCTTCCGGCAAGGAGTACAAGGAGCTGCTTCAGTTGATTAGCCGGAATGAGGATAAACTTCTGGCAACCATGACAGAGGAACAGAAGGAACTGTTTACCAAGTATGCAGACTGTGTCAGGGAATATCAGGTTATGGCCGAGTGCCTGCTGTTCCAGAATAGCTTCCGCCTGGGCGGCAGAATGATGCTGGAAGTGATGAGAGGTGGTATGGGTGATGAATGAGTATATTGAGGCTTTGAAATTCTATGTGTCACAAAATCCGCCGGCTTATACCAGAGATGCGAACTCTATCTTGGAACTGCATTACTACTACCGTGAACGCAAGGCTGAAGATCCGGAGGCAATTAAAGAGGACTTTGATGATTTGTACCGCCAGATGCACGGTATGCCCCTCCGGGAGATGGATCGGATCGTAGATGATGTCTGTACCCTCTGCCGAGAACACGAGAAGGCCGGGTTCGTGGAGGGGGTGAAGGTGGGGATACAGCTTGAACAGAAATTAACAAAAGTTCGCGCCAGGCAGAAATGATTACATGGCCATTTCTACCTGGCACTATACGATTATGCAGATGTTTATAACGAAGTCTTTACATATGCTAAGTCTGCGATCCATTTACTCACGGCATCTGAAAATTTACTTTGATTTTTATGCAGATTAATATAGTCTTCTAAACAAGTACATACAGCTTCCTTAGACATTGCTCCGCTGGAAATGATTTTTTGAAGGATTTTTTGCCGATCCACATCTGATAGACCTATGGTTTTTGCTACAGTATACCCCAGCCCTTTAAGGAAGGATTCAGTCTTCTTAAAATCAAAGTTACTGCCAGTATCAACTACGGTGTCTACCATCGTTCCAAGGGTCTGGCTGATCGGAAATCTTTGGCCTGTATGTCCGGACTGATTTGTTTTTACTTTTGTGTCAATCGCTTTTCCTGCGATAGCTGTGACTGCTAATCCAACACCTACTTCTACAGCCGCAGTCAGTACGGGATGCTTATCCGAAAATTCCTTGACGGTGTGTACAACATTCCTTATGCCATCAATCATGTTTCTTGTTAGCACTTGATTGGTATGTGGGCTTGTTGCAGAGACGACAACGGAAGTATCTGTGGCAATAGGTTGTTGGGAATTCGCGATTGGTGGATCTATGCCAGAGGGGGATTCAATCTCTGCGTGGTCGCCCAGATCTACAGTCGTATCCGTATTGCTGTTGCCAATGGGGATAACGGGATTACTTAATTCGATGATTTTACAAGGAATGAGTTCGTTTTCGTCAAATTCAAAAAACTGCTTTGTTGCCGGGTCATAGTACCAGTTGGTTTGGTTTTGCCAACTCCCTTTGTGAGCCTCCAAATGTTCTTGTCTTGTTAGAAACTGAATATTATCTGGGTCTCCTTGATGCTCTGGGTATTTTGCTACGCTCTTCATATGCTGCCCGTCAAAGGCTCGTCCGTCGGCATCATATGCTTTACCGCGATCTGGATCAAGAATATCATTTTGCTGTTCGAGTGTCCAGTCCCGAGTGCCTTTTCCTTGGCGAACTAATTCCTGCTCTTTTTCCCATGCAGCAACAATGGCTTTATGGGCTGCCGCTGTTCTGCTTGACATAGATTCAGCCTCCAATCCCCAGTATCCCATGGAGATCGATCAGGAAAGCGAAAAAGTCTTCGTAAATTTCGTCGCTCTCAATAACACCAGCTTCGTGGTTATAGATGGAAATTCGTTCTCCACGCTTCTCACACAGAATTGGATCACCCGAGGCCAAAGCACCGATTACAACATAATTATCGTTGGGGCGGTCATCTTCAGATACATCAATGATGGGCTTATGAGCCACACCATACATCTGGACACCTGCAGGCAGGAAAAACTCACCGCCATCACTGAATAAAAGCCATTCTCTGTATTTTAGGGGGAGCCTCAGATTATGTTTTTTTTCAAACTCCTCAATTTGATTTTCTGTTGCACCAGCGAGGAAGCTCATCTTGCCCTGCTGCTTTATCTGCGTAACGATAGTATTCAATTCATTTGAAATCATACGATCCTCCTGATGATTTGAATTTTAATTATTATAGCATATATGCCGGAAAATGACAGTATCCCCGGCAGATATTTTTGAAGATAATAAGTAAAAAAGACTCAGGTCGGCAGAATCCAATCTACCAGCCTGAGTCTGTTTCTGTAATATTTCATAGCCTTGTTACGATTTCCTTCCCGTCCTTAAAGTGAAACACCACCCGTTCATCGGCGTGGACGGTGACGTGGTCGATAGTGCCGTGCCAGAGTTTTTCGTCGAAGGTCAGTGGCAGGGCATCCAGTTCGCCCAGTTCAAACATCATGCCGCCGATGGTGATGGCGTCCGCCTTCATTTTGTCCCGCTGTTTTTGCAGCGCCGCCAGCTTGGCTTCGGTTTCTTCGAAGCGGTTGCACAGTTCGGCGTGGGTGGTACGGTAGGTTTCTTCGGTCATGGTGTTGGCGGCGTTTTCTGCGATGCACAGGCGCAGCATTCCGGTGACGGTGGTCAATTCCTCTTCCAACGCCCGGATATCTTCCTCAATGAAGTCCGTGTCCGTAAGCATCCGCTGGGCATAGCGGAGCTGGTCGATGGCGGCATTCCGATCGGAAAGATACTCCCCAAGGGCTGCCAAGTACAGTTCTTTCAGCCGCTCCTCGGTCAGGTGGGGTGTTTCGCATTTGCGTTCCCCTTTGAACTTGCTGTTGCATTGCCAGATAACACGGCGGTAGCGGTCAGTGGAGTGCCAGGTCTT